>JAFGTE010000013.1 GCA_016934215.1 Candidatus Peregrinibacteria bacterium
CGGCACGAAGGCTGAAGACCGAAAGGCGACCCCCGGCTGCGACACGCTCGCCGCCAAGATCGCTCCCAAGGTCGACGCAGCCATCACGGCCTCCCAGGCCGAAGAAGCGGTGAAGCAGAATGCTCGGTACCTCTACGACAAGGCCATGGGTACTGGCGCCGACCCCAACGACAAGTTGATCGGTGACCAGAAGATCGCGATGCTCCATCTGGCCGGCCTGATGCTGCCCTTCGGGGAATGGCAACAGGCGTTCGGTCTGGTGGACGACACCGGCAGCCTCGTTGGCAAGGACGCCTGCTTCCTCCGAAGCGGCGAAGAGGCCAAGTGCGGCAAGATCACCGCGGCGGACAGCAGTGGCGTCACCATCGACGGCGAGAAGGTCGGCTGGGACCGCATGGTGAGTGGTGGCGACACCGCTCTGGCCATCGGCGACATCGATCTGATCCAGCCCAACTGGGGCGGCGGTGGCGGCGGAACCAACAACGACGGGTTCCACCTGCGTGCTGGTGCGGATTTCCGCACCATCTTCATGGAAGGCAGCGTCACCAACGTCCACGTGATGAGCATGGGCGTCGGCGTCGGCTACACCCTGCCCACCTTCCCGATCACCGGTGAGGTCATCTTCGGTGGACGCACCAGCCTCAACGGTGGGATCGCTCCGCACTACACGGAGCACGAGACCATGAGCGAGCGCTGGACCGGCTACGCCGGTGTTGGGGTGGGTTACCGCCCCAAGTTCACCGGCTGGCTGGGCATGCACAGCATGGTGCTGGGCTACGCGCACACCAACGGTGGTGGCGGGTTCGACACCGAGCTGGGGTTGGAGTTCTACCCCACCAGCTGGCTGAGCATCGTGACGGCCGCGCAAGGCGGGTACCTGGTAATGGACAACGAACCCTACGGTGACAACCCGGGTTCGACCCTCGCCAACCCCACCCCCGAGGGCGGTCACTTCGGTGGCACGCTCCAGTTGGTCGTCGGCTTCTAGCCGCATCCCCCCCATCCCTACTAGGGACGAGCTACAAAAACCCTGAACTGCTTCGGCAGTTCGGGGTTTTGCTCGTATCCGATTTTTTTTGACTCATAAAATTCGTTTAATAAAAACCTTGACATAAATTTATTAATATGCTAGAATTTTGCTCCTAAACATTGTAGGAGGGGTCTCCCTGAGCCCCCGGGCCGGGAGTGCAAACTCCTCATGTTTATGATCTTTCACACTTGCAATAGGAACTAATTAACACTGGATTTGTGTCAGGCACCCTGTTTTATTTGCGTGTTTGTGGCCGTTTTTCTATGTATAGAAACGCGCGCGCACGTATAAATAAATCAGCGTGTCTGGCACAAGCAATACCGGACACGCATGGCCATGCGGGCCTTGCGTTTGATTTTGTTTGATTCCGGGCCCACAAGCCCCGAGAAAGGAACGTTCTGATGAACCATCAGTCCGTCCATACGGCGCTCTGTGGCGCCCCCAAGCCTGTCCATTCGACCCCCAACCTGGAGACCACCAAGATGCGTAACTACTCCATCCTCGGAACCCTGGTGGCCGCGCTCTGCGTGGCTCCCATGATCACGGCCTGCGGCGACGACGAAGACCCGGGCGCTCTGTTCGAGCCCCCTGAGGTCGCGGTGAACCTGGTGTACTCGCAGGACTGCGAGAACGCCGAGATCTCTCCCGGTCTCCCCTTCTGCAACGGCACGCTCAGCGTGACCCGTCGCGTCCTCGTCCCTGAAGGCGAGGGTGACGATGGCGTGGTCAACGTGGACTCCCGCTCCGTCGACCTCACCCGGGACAACCCGACTGGGACGCTTCCGTCCTACACGGTGGACGCCGGCCAGAACGCGTACCTCTACTTCGAGTACGCGCTCGACGGCGAGCCGCTCGTGCTCCCTGAGGGCTACGAGCTGCAGTCTTGCGACGGCGGCCCCCGGCCCACCGAAGACCGCGACGTGAACCTCACCTCCATCTGCCTGCGCTTCGCCAACACGAACGCTGGCGTCACCAACACGGCTGGTCCCCCCAGCACGGGTGGCACTGGCGGTGCTGGCGGAACTGGCGGCACTGGCGGCGAAGGCGGCGAAGCTGGTGGCGACACCGGCGGAACCGGCGGCGACACCGGCGGAACCGGCGGCACGGAAGTGGTCTACACTCCCGACACCAACGGCAACGCCTGCTTCGACATCCAGAGCTGGGACCTCAACGATGCCACCGGCTGCACGATCACCCTGAGCCAGGTCGGCGACGTCACCCCCGTGGATGATGACGATTCGGTGGACCCGCCCGCCAACTGCAGCGCGTCCAACGAGTACTACGTCCACGGTCTGACCGAGGGCTGGTACCACGTGGTCTTCGACTGTGGTGACTTCGGCGGCGGGCAGACCGACATCTACGTCGAGGCCGACGTGGACTCCAATCCCGAGGACGACAACCGCTTCCCGGTCACCCTCGCGGAGCCCGTCGCCCCCGGCGATCTCTGCGTGGCGATGGACGGCATCCCGCTGGAGCCGCCCACCACGGAGAATCCCGATGCTGACATGGCCGACCTCTCGGTCTACATCGGTGAGGGGTGCGGCAATGGCTGCTGCGTGCTCGACGATGCCTCTGACATGACCATCACGGCGATGGAGCAGATCGCAGGTCCTGGTACCTGCACTGCCCTCGGCGACGATGGCTGTGAGATCGAGGTCGACGGCCTCGTCGTCTCGGTGAAGCCGAGCCCCAACGGGTTCGACAACTTCGCTGAGAACGAGCAGCGCGTCTACGTCCTCACCCTCGAGGACGAGACTCGCCTCGTGTACGCCTACGTCGACGTGGTCAACGAGCCGTTCCGCACGCCTGCTCCGTGATCCGGCAACCCCCCAGTGTGTCAGTTTCCTGACGCAAGTGAAGAAGCTTCCTGCCTTCGGGTATGGAAGCTTCTTTGCTATGCAAAAAAATGTATTAGAAAATATTTTAAAAAATACGTCAAAAAGCCTTGACAGCTTTATTAAAAAAGTGTAGAATTGGGGCCTGTCTTTCGATTGGAAGAAAGGCTTTGCGCTTAGATAAGCGCTAAAAACAAAACTTTACAAAACAAATATTTTTCTGTATTTGCTATTTTTTTGAAAATTATTCAACTATTTATACCTAATTTATATATACCTACCAACAATTTAGATTCCTAAATTGACACTAACCCCAATACATCATGTTTACTAATCCGATCCGCAAGATCGCCTCGAAAATTGTCATGGTTTCCATGCTTTTTTCCGTGCTTGCGCCATTAGCGGGTAATTCCGCAATTGCGTCCGGTCCGCTTGGAACCCTCCGTGTGGGCTTTGACCATGTCGATGGTGGTTATACCATTAAGAACGTCCGACAGGAAGTTGTGTCCGACAAAGATTCCGGCGACTGCTCATATCAAAGCAGCGGTTATTTTACCTGCAATGAGATCCTTCCCATCGGTACTTATACAGTCACTTTTGACGATGTCGACGGTATGATTACTCCTGATCCGGCTCATGCTGTGGTCCTCGAGTCATCGGTGACAGAGGCATACGGTGATTACGTGGCTGAAAATGTCCCGACTATTGGTGTATTAGGTATTGGTGTCAATCATATAAATGGAGGTTATATTATCAAAAACGTCCGACAGGAACAGGTGGCTGATGTGAGTGCTTCAAGTTGCGGCCCGCTGCAGCCCAGTGGCTACTATCTGTGCAGCCAGAGCCTGCCTTTCGGTACCTATACCGTTGAATTTGATTCCATACAAGGTTATCAGACTCCGCCTACTGCCCATGTCGCGTTAACAGACAACTATTCTTTTAATGTTGATTATGTCGCTAACGCTCCAACGCTTTATACCTTGACCGTTGGTGTGGACCTGGCACAGGGCGGCTTTACGATTGATAATGTAAGACAGGAAACTGTGGCTGATGTGAATCCTGTCAGTAGCTGCGGCCCGCTTCAGCCAAGCGGTTATTACCAGTGCAATCAGATTCTTCCACCCGGTACGTATACTGTAAGATTTGATTCCGTTAATGGTTATAATACCCCGGACGATATTCACGTCGCACTCACACAGAGCGGAAATATCTGGGCCAACTACATAGCTGAAGCTCCCGTTTTGCCTACGCTGACTGTCGGCGTTAATCTGGCACAGGGCGGCTTTACGATTTACAATGTCCGTCAGGAAGCAGTTACTGAATATGATCCTGTAACGGATTGCGGCGCACCGGTTGACGGTTACTATATGTGCGATGCCGTGCTTCCTGCAGGCACTTACACAGTACGATTCACTTCAGTTGATAATTATGTTAAACCATCTGACATTCATGTAGCGCTCACGCAAAGCGGTACGGTCTGGGGCTTTTACAGCACCATTCCAACCGGTGTCATTCAGGTTCAGGTGGTTAATCAAAATAACGAACCTATCACCGATTTACCTGCCAACGAATGGCAGTTAAAACGCTGCAGCAATTCCAATCCTGCTTCCTGTACCGATATTATGGCAAGCGGCGGGGTTGGCGGTGTTTATGACAATATTCTTTACAATACCTATCGTATTCACTTCCCGAATCCCGTCGTTCCGGCCGGATACAGCGGGCGCACTGTTCTGCCTAGTGTTTATCAGGTTCTTGACGCAGAACACAATACCCTTACTTTTACCATCAAATATACTGAAACAAGTCAGCAGACAGGTGTCGCTTACGTCAACGTACGCACTACTCCGGTACCGGCTAACGTTACCATGGTGACTACCGATCCTGCCCGGCCTGATCAGCAGGGAGTTACCAGCGATCTGGTTGCGGCTACTCCTATTTATGATCTTTCTGATCCTGATCGCTTCACGTTACCTACGACTGTTTCCGGTTTCACGGTACCAACCGATTACTATATTATATGTAATCCTGTTCCGGGCGGCTATCTGGCCCCTGCTAATATTGTTGTTTCCAATGCTCAGTATGCCGTCAACACAGAATACCTTGCCGGTACTTGCGTGTACACCCAGACCAATGAAGTCGTTACCATCACGATTGATACCGTCGGCATTGAAGAGGCAGCCATTTATGTAGATGGCGTTGAAGTACGTGACACAAACGATGATTCAGAAATCTCTGTCGTTATCACGACTGAAGAAGAGCACGTGATTTCTTTTGAAGACAAAGACCCTGCTCATTTCACTACCCCCGTCGACATTACTATTCCAGCAGACAGCCTTGATTCCAGCATGACCCCTGATCAGCTCAGATATCTGGGTTACTATGTACCGCTTGGTAATCTGGCTACGGCTGAAATTAATACTTATAACGAAACCGGCTGGGTTTACCTGGTCATTGGTGGCGGTGGTGACAGCACTATGTGGAATGTCGGTCTTGCCACTCCTGGTGCTCCTTCACTGATCGTTCATTTTAATGAAACAGTCAGTCATGAGTTCCACTTTCAGGATCGCAATCCAAATTACTATCTGCGGGCTGTTCCTGTTACCAATCCGAATACTCCAGGATTTTCTGTTTCACAGAATATTAGCCAGTCAGGTAATGATGTTACCCATTTCCAGGAATACTACAGCTATGACGGCAGTGAATCACTCGATACGGTTTACCTGACCGGCGATTATATCGCTCAGGCCAATGCCGCTTTCTTCCATGCCAGAACGACCAATCCTGACCCGATCTTCGGTGAAATCTATCTGGATATCAACGGAGAACCAATCGAAACTTTAGTTCCCGGCGCCCAAGTCTGGATCCGCGTGTTCATCTCTGATGTGGTCAACGATAGTGACACCACCAGCTTCCAGTCACCTATTACTGTTGACTCTCTCCAATATACCGCTGTACCAGCTAGTTATGATTTAAGTACCTATACTCCGAGTTCAACGATTTACGATCTTGAATCAACTTATCAGCCTGGCGTTGGTTCTAATTTGATCGTTCAGCTTATTCCTGCCGGAGTAGGCAGCGCTGGCTTAGATGTTACGCTTGATAGCACTATCACCCAGCAAACCATTGATAATGCCGGAACTTTTCAGACAACTTTCTTAGATATTGATCCTAATGCGGACCATACTGTCAGTTGTCCTGCTGTTCCGAATTACGCCACCCCTAACGACCTGTTTATTGCCTCTGAACTCATTCAGCCTGGTGATAACTTTGCTTATTGTACTTATATACCTCTTATCTGGGCCGCTGAGATCCTGATTGAAACATCCGCCGACGACAATATTAACTTCTCAGCCCCAACCATCATTCAGGTAAACGGTGTCAATCAGCCTATTGTATGGACTGATGATTCAGTTGCAGGAACCCCTGCTACCCGAAGTGTCTGGATTGATACCCGGGATACCAACATCATCATTTACGGTGATATGCCTGGTTACGTTACCCCTGCTTCTGATGTCGTCAATGTAACTCCTGGTTCCAGCTGGCAAGATCCAAATCCGGCCAATATATTCAGTGGCCATTATACCCTGCCTCAGGCCGGTGCGGACCTGATCTTCCACCTTCGTGAACTGGATCCGGACGGTGGCCCCGTGCCAAGCACTGATGTCACGGTCAACGTGACCACTCAGCAGTCTGATGCTAATGGTGACACCACCTTTACCGATGTGGATACGACTCAGGTAATCGATATTAGCTTTGGCGATCATCCGCTGGGAACCGGCGCTTACGTGACTCCTCTGCCTCTTAATTTCCAGGCCAACGAACTCCAGGGCGGTCAAACTTATGAATTCTATATTTACTACGTACCCGTTGCCTTTGCGGTCACCCTTGATGTAGAAACTCTTGATGAACTGACTCAGCTGATCAACGTCAACGGTGCCATCCGCTTAGTGGTTAACGGTACTTCTACCTTATATGGTTACGGTACGGCTCAAATCGTAGTCAGTACGGACCCTCAATTCAGCTACCTGATCGACTGGGGTCCAACCAATCCTGCCAGCCAGTATATTGAACCAGCGGTTGATCCGCTTCCGGTGAATGTCATCGGAATGACGGCCGGTCAGACCAGAAATATTGATGGTCTTTACAGACTCTGCCAATCCGGCAACTGTGAAGTGGTTACCATCACGGCCTGGGATCAAACCGGAACTAATATTCTAAATACGGTTGATATCACCGTGAACGGAACCGTTGTTGGCAGCGGCCAGCATACCGGTACTTACGATGTCGGTGCCGTCCTCAACATTGCATTTGAAGATGTTGATACACATGGTGTTCCTGACATTCATGTAAATGGCGTATCTGTGGGCACCAGTCATACCACTTCGTATACGGTTTTAGATGCACCCAGCCCCAACACCGTTGATGCTTACTTCCCGCTTGAGGGAGGCATTGGCTTCAACGTTGCTACCCGGGACAATCAGGGTAGTGCGCTGACTCAAAATATCACTCACGGTATCACCGGTACCGAAACTACTGAACCGACTCCTGCCTTCTTCGTGGTTGATGAAGATGATCTAACTAGTTACACCATTCATTTTTCTGATCGTGTCGGTTATATCACTCCGGGTTCTGTAATCGTTAGCAATCAAGCTATCAACAGCATTCCGGCTAACGTAACCATTACCAATAACGGTGTAAATTATGTCGCCGGTACCCAGCTCAATGCGGGAGATACCTATGATATAACGGCCACTTATGTTCCTCACTTTGTGATTGAAAAGAACATTACCAGTGAGCAGACCATTACCAATAATAATAAACGTGTTGATTATCAGATTGTCGTTACCAGACATCCTGATACGGCTCCCGGACCGATGAGCATTACGCTGCAAGATACGATTTCTAATAGCGGCCGCACCTTAAGCGGCAGCAATGGAGGTACCATGAGCGTGGTTCCTCAGAACAGTTTCTACAGCATTTGCAGCAATGGCTGCGGAGATATTACGGCCGGACCGGTAACGATTAATATCGACAATCCTGGTAATTCAGTGACCATCACTTACCAAACCCTTTCCAATAACAGCTCCATTCCGGCTAATCAGAGCTCTGACTTCACCAATACATTAACCGGTAATTACAGTGACGGCGGACAAACTGTTACCGTTACCACCAATGCTACTGTTAATGTTCTTGCACCACCTACTTCCGGTCCTACTCCTCCTGGTGGCGGCGGACCTAGTGGCGGCGGCGGTCACATCCTGATTCAGGGTGATATGATCCTTGAAGTCACCAAACTGGTCAGCATCAATAACCGCGACTGGTTCGATGCTTCCGATGAAGAAGATCCTTTCATCCTTCGTGAACGCTACCATGGCCCGCTTTACACTAAAGTGAATGTTAAGAACCTTGGCCAGGTAACTGCTACCAATATTCGCTTCACGGAAGGTTTTGACCAGGGAGATTCTGAAATTACTTCCAGTGAAATCGACAATGTCGAAGGGGAAGAAGGATTTGAATACAATGAAACCACTGGTGTCATGACCATCGACAGCTTGCCTGTTGGCGGAGAGATTAACTTCTCTTACGAACAGACTGTTGACGAAGACGGCACCCGGGGTGAACTGGCTGAAGAATACCTTGTACTCGAAGGTTTCAGTACCCGCCTGAGCGCCAGTCAGGACGGCCTGACCAAACATGGCATTGGTGATCACTACCCAAGCTGGCTGACAGCTGGCACACCGGAAACGCCTTATGAAGGCAGTCTGCTTGAACTTGAAATTGATACCGACCGAAATCCTGCCAGAATCGGTGACGAAGTGGTCTACCATATTACCGCTACCAACAATGCCGACTTTGACCTGACCGGCGTCATCATCACCTGGGATTACGATGAAAATGCCCTTGATATCTTAAATCCTTTTGGCGGCCGCAATAACGGTACCGAGATCCACTGGGATCGGGGTATCTTAAGACCCGGTGAATCGGCTGAATATCAGGTACGCGTTCGCGTGGCTGACAGCGCGCCAATTGGCAGCAATGTCCGAACGACCGCCCGTGGCCTGGTCAATGAACTGGAAAATCCTGCCGCCGCTGAACACCTCCTGAGCATTCTTGCCGCCATTGGTGACGGACCGATCGAACTGGCTCAAACGGGTATGCCTACCTTCCTGCTGATCCTTGCTTCTATCTTCGCCTACCTTACCTATACAAATACCGGCAGACGGAGATACCTGGCCCTCAAAAAAGCTGCTCTACGGCCATTCTAATTTTATAAACGGATGAACGTTTCATAAGAAAAAGCCCTGCTCCCGCGGGGCTTTTTCTTAATGACAACTGCGGTTATCG
This sequence comes from Candidatus Peregrinibacteria bacterium, assembly GCA_016934215.1. Lineage (GTDB taxonomy): Bacteria > Patescibacteriota > Gracilibacteria > UM-FILTER-43-11 > UM-FILTER-43-11 > JAFGTE01. The sequence goes on from JAFGTE010000013.1 coordinate 9,211, forward strand.
ACTCCAGACGAGCATTAGACAAATTTCTAGTAAATTACTATACAATAGCATGTTTTTAATAATAGAAATGACCTTTTTAAGCCAAATTTCAAAAAAGTATTAAGCAATTTTCTAGTAAAATCATAGTAATTTGTATAATGCTTCCCAATAGAGTCTGGTCAGCCACTGATAAAATAAGCTAGAATGACGCCATGAAAGCACTTATTCAAAGAAGCAAAGGAGCCAAAGTAAGCGTAGACGGTAAGACTATTGGTGAAATCGGTGACGGATTAGTGATTTTGCTGGGGGTAACGCATAAAGACACTGAAAAGGACGTTGATTTTTTGGTGAATAAGATCGTCAATCTAAGGATTTTTCCGGGTAAAGGAGGCAGTTTTGACACTTCTGCTTTAGACGGGAAAAAAGAGATACTTGTGGTATCACAATTTACTTTATACGGAAGCTGCAAAAAAGGACGGCGCCCTGACTTCACTGAAGCGGCAGGGCCAGAACAAGCGGAAACGTTGTATAAATTTTTTGTTCAAAAACTCCGTGAAGCAGGTCTGAAGGTGGCAACAGGCCAGTTTCAGGCTTATATGCAGGTCGATTTAAACAATGACGGGCCCGTAACGCTCGTGCTAGAATCAAAGGCGTCCTAATTTTATAAAAATGAAAAAACTCAGTTTTCTTCTGTTATTATTAATTTTTGGCGCACAAAGCGCTCTGGCTCTCACTCCAAGCTATTCAGATGTGCCTTCTGACGCCTGGTACAGGGGTTATGTAGAGCAATTACGTGATAACGGCATTGTGGATGCCGGAGAATTTTACCGCCCCGCAGACAGCCTGAATCGGGCCGAGCTTACTAAAATGATCATCACGACGATAGACGGGCTAAAAAATTACACTCCCCCGCCCAACCCAACTTTTGATGACGTTCGCCCCGGAGAATGGTACACCAATTATATTGAAGCAGCGGCAACCCTTGGCATCGTTACCGGGTATAGTGATTCCCGCGGGAATCTGATCGGTATTTTTGGCCCCGGAAATATTGTTAATCGTGCGGCAGCCACAAAAATGCTGGTGGAAGCTTTTAACCTGGAAATGACCGAAGGAGGTGTCAAAACATATCCTGATATCAATGAGAGTGACTGGTTTTATGAATATGTGCTTATTGCCGGTCAGTATGGAATGGTTTCAGGCTATGATAATGGTTATTTTGGTCCTGCTGACCCAGTCACCCGGGCTCAGATCGCTAAAATGGTGGTTTTAGGGGCTCAGGCGGCTGGATTGATGGAAGTCATAAAGTCTGAGGATAAAGAAGCCCCTGAAGCAGTCCCTGAAGAAGAAATTTCAGAGGAAGAAACTCAGGAAGAAGCTGCTTCCAAACCGGTGGCAGTGGCCAATACGGCCAATATTGAAGAAATTAATGTGCCTGCCGGCAATGACGAAGTTTTTGTGGCTAAATATAGTTTTCAGGCTAGTCTGGAAGAATTCAGAATTGAAACAGTGACCGTGGTCAATGACATAACGGGCGACAAACTCGGTGATCAGCCGGAAGGCACCCCTGCCGTAAAAAATGTGATTCTCAAATTTCCTGATAAGAACGGTCTTTTAGTCACCAAATCCCAGTCTCTGGGCTCAGACGGCAAAGTCCGTTTCGCCAATCTGAGTTTTTACGCTCAGCGTAACACAGAAACTTTCTTTGAAATCTATGCGGAGCTTAATAAGTTTTCTGACATCGGTGAAAGTCTGAGCGGCGAAGTCTTCCGCCTGGGCCTGCAAGATACGGGCAATGACCAAAATTCTTACCGGGCTGTCGGGGACGTGAGCGGTTATGTCATCGGCTTTGACACCAGCAGGCTCAGAATCAGCAACGCTAATGCCGCCCTCTTTACCGTCCGCAAATCCGTTCCGGTCTTCCGTATGAATGAGCTCAGTCAGAACATGTCAAACGGTGAAAATACGCTTATTTCTTTCACTATCCAGGCAGATCAGGCAGGTTCCATTGGATTGGCCCGGCTGGTTCTTGAAGTGGGTGTTTTTGATGCTTCCGGTGCGGATCTGAGCCTGAGTAATTTTAAATTCTATCGCGGTTCCAGTTATCTTAATAATGTGACCATTTATGATGGAACCGGTATGCAGGATTTGGGACTTGGTATGGGCGGAAGTCTTGTGGATGGCTTGTCTTATATTATTATTACTTTCGATCAGGAAGAAACCATCGGTGCGGGAAATACGAATACTTATTCACTCAAGGCAGGCGTCAGTAATTCGGACAGCAGTGACAGTGTGAATACCCGTATCGCTCAGGGGGACGAAGAAACCCCGCTTTCAGGTCTCACTTCCGTTAACCAGCCAAATACTGGTAAAATCTACGTAAACGGAAATCCGACCGCTGGAATTTTTACGGGCGTAAATGACTTTGCTCAAACACTTGGCACCGCTCATAATGTGATCTGGTCTGATAAGTCGGCCAAATCTCACTTTTATCCAACTGTTTCCGGTGGCGCTATTACCAGCGATTCCGGCTCGGCTGACTGGACCAATGGTTACCAGCTGGATCTGACCGCCCTTGAAGATCAATTAATCGAAAAATAAGATGCCTGATGAAAATCTGATGGAAAAAATCGTTTCTCTTTGTAAGCGCCGCGGCTTTGTGTTTCCGGGTTCTGAAATCTACGGCGGTCTGGCCAATACCTGGGATTACGGCCCTATAGGAACGGTTCTTAAAAAGAATATTCAGGATGCCTGGTGGAAGTTTTTTGTGACGAATCGTCTGGATATGGTGGGGCTCGATGCGGCCGTGCTGATGAATCCCAAAGTCTGGAAAGCCAGCGGCCATGTGGACAGCTTTAACGATGCCCTGGTGGACTGTAAAAAATGCAAAGCCCGTCATCGCGCGGACCACCTGATTGAAGATGCGCTTGATGATATAAAAGTGGAAGGTCTGGAGCCTGCCGATCTGGATAAACTGATTGAGAGCAATAAAATCAAATGTCCTGATTGCGGCGCGCACGATTTTACGAAGGCCCGGGTTTTTAATCTGCTTTTTCAAACCTACATCGGGCCCGTGGCAAAAGATTCTACTCCGGTTTATCTGCGAGGTGAACTCGCCCAGTCGATGTTTGTGGATTTTAAACTGATTCTGGATACCAGCCGCAAAAAAATCCCCTTTGGAATTGCGCAGGCGGGCAAATGTTTCCGGAATGAAATCACGCCGGGAAATTTTATCTTCCGTACGATCGAATTCGATCTGATGGAATTCGAATGGTTTATCAAAGAAAAAGAATGGAAAGAGTGGTTTGATTACTGGCTGAAAGAAATGCACAAATGGCTGGACATTGTAGGTATTAACAGCAAAAAAACGCGCGTACGCGAACATACCAAAGATGAACTTTCGCATTATTCCAAACGCACCGCCGATATTGAATATGAAACACCGTTTGGCTGGAAGGAACTTTACGGGATTGCCTACCGCACGGATTTTGATCTGAAGAATCATATTCAGAAAAGCGGTGAAAAGCTGGAATACTTTGATGCGGAAACCAATGAAAAATTTGTGCCGCATGTCATTGAACCGACCTTTGGCCTGACCCGATCGGTTCTGATGGTTCTGCTTTCAGCTTACGACGAAGAAGAAGTGGAAGGTGAAACACGTATTGTTCTTCGGTTAAACAAAAATATCGCCCCCTTTAAAGCGGCTGTGCTTCCTTTAATGGGCAAGCTCAATGATGAAGCCAGAAAAGTCTGGGAAAAACTGGCCCCTCATTTTCCCACCGACTTTGATATTACCGGTTCGATTGGCAAACGTTACCGCCGCCAGGATGAAATCGGTACGCCTTACTGTGTAACTTTTGACTTTGATAGCCTGGAAGACAAGGCCGTGACGGTCCGTGATCGGGATACGATGAAACAGGATCGGATCAAAATCGATGCACTGGAAAATTATCTCAGAAAAAAACTTATTTCTTAATTATTTATTTATGAAAAACCTGTCAAAACTGTTTATTACAGCGATCAGCTTTGCCCTTCTTGCAGGCTGCAATCTGAGTAAAAGTGAGCCCGTAGCTCCAATGCCGCCCACTACGCCTGCCACCACTAAAACGGAGGTGGAAGTGACTGAACCCGTCGACGTGGAAGTTCTGGATGAAGAAGTAGAAACGATGATGGACGAAGAAGCTGCCATTGACGCCGAACTTGATACTCTGGAAGCAGAAGAACTTTAACGAAAGAAAATAGATGCTGTCTGCGTATTAGCAGATGTAAAGCAATTATTTTTTAACTTTTGCGATCATGAAAACTAAATTACTTGCACTGGCATTAGCGCTTACTTTTGTTATGCCGGTAACTGCTTTGGCTGAAGATGCTCCTGCAGCTACTGATCCGGTGGATGAAATCCGTGCGGAAATTCAGGAGCTCAGAAATTACCTGACAGAATTGCGGGAACAGGTACAGAATGGTGAACTCACCAAAGAGGAAGCCAAAGAAGCCTGGAAAACCACCCTCGCTGAAATTCGTGAAAAAAAAGAGGCACTGTTTCAGGATATGATGGATAAAGCTGAACAGAAATATGAAAATCTGGCTGAAAATAATCCCGAATTGGCCGAAGCGATTCGCAACCGCTTTGAAGGTTTTACAGCGGCCCGCACAGAACGTCATGAACGTTTTAAGGAATTACGGGAATCTTTTGATAACGGTGAAATGGATCGGGGCCAGTACAGGCTTGGCATCAGAGAAGCTCATCAGGAATTTAAAGCCAAAAGACTGGAACATAAAGAACAGTTCCGAAGCTTTATTCAGGACAGACGTGAACAACTCCGCGAAAGACGGGGTATGGATGATTCAGAAGAAACGGGAGAATAATTATTTTTTTATTAAAGAAGGCCCATGGGAGTCGCTTCCGTGGGTCTTTTTTCAATCCCGGCTGCTGAAATAAAACTCAATTAAAAGCACGATTGCCAAGAGTAAAATGCCATCCCACCAGGTGAGCACACGGAGGCGCTGGAAGGCCAGGCCTATAATGATCATGGCAGAAAGTAAAATTCCCTGACGCAGGGAGGTATTCAGATGAACATTGTAAATTTCTTTCTTGTTAACCCACACCCTCAGAAAATAAAAAAGCATGACAAAGGTGCCGGCCAGAGCGATGAACAGACTTGAATAAAAAAGCGATAAGGCGAGTACCGGCTGAGAAAAAGGACTTAATTTATAAAGCACCACAAACCAGGAAGCCCAGCTTAAAAAGGTAGCAATCAGAATGGCGGTAATGTAGGTGCTGTGAATCATCTTTTATAATTTACATCAAGTATCCCCTTTTGTGAATTTTTTGGTATAATGCTTTCGATCTAAAATGAATCATGAAAAAAATCACCGCCATCTCTTTTTTTGTTGCCGCTTTTCTGACACTCAATCAACCGGCTCTGGCTATATTTACGGATGTAGCCACGAATTACAAATACTATGATGCTATTACCTATCTACAAGATTCTGGCACCATTGAGGGCTACGAAGACGGCAGTTACCGGCCGGATGCCACGGTCAATCGGGCAGAAGCCCTGAAAATCATTCTGCTGGGTTCTGATGTACTGGTTCCGGAAATTGCCGAACAGGATATTTTTCCGGACGTCCCTTACGGCACCTGGTATGGAAAATATGTGGCTAAAGCCAAAAATCTGGGCATTGTTCACGGAGATGACGACAGCGGCCTGTTCCGTCCCGGCGACACCATCAACCTGGCGGAAATTGTGAAAATTTTACTGGAAACCAATAACATTGAACCGATTTACGAAATGAGCCGAAGGCCGTACGCCGATGTGCCTACGGAGGAATGGTTTGCTCCTTATTTTGCCTATGCCGATTCCGTTCATCTTCTGGAAGAAGATGAAAACTACAATGTTTTTCCGGCCACCGAGGTAACGCGCGGTTTGATGGCACAACTGATGTACCAATTACACCTGAAACCGGAAGGATATCAGGAAGGCAAAGCCACTTTTTACGGTTCGGCTTTTCACGGGAAAGGTACGGCCAGCGGTGAAGTGTTTGATGCCTCCCTTTTTACAGCGGCTCACCGCACACTCCCCTTCGGCACCTGGCTTCGCGTGAAAAACCTGGCCAACGGTCTTGAGACTTATGTGCGTGTCAATGATCGCGGGCCTTATGGCGACGACAGCCGGATTATCGATCTTTCCAAGGCCGCTTTTGAATCCATCGCCTCCCTTGGAAGCGGTATCATCAATGTTTCTATCACGCCGGTGAGCGGACCACCGGGCGGTATTATTGATTCGGATAGTCAGGCACTTTGCCCCGGAATTCCAACGCTTGACTACTACTCCGGAAACATCTTTGAAAACATCACACTGAATACCTCACTGGCAAATGTCTACCTGGCCGATGAGGTATTTTTTGTCGAAGGGAAGTCAGCCAGCTCGGAAAAAACAGTCAGTGCTTTTTTAGCAGATGACAGCGAATCTCAGTTTCCTTTTTACACGGAGCGGAGCAGTGATGGTTCTTTCAGTATCCCTGTGTACTTTCCGCAAACCGGTGATTACAGCTTCGGTGTGCTTCCCGGTGAATCAGGTTCCAGCATTGTCGAGACCATTTCGGTGCTTCCAAGCAGTTGTTTAACACAATCTGAAAATAACGATCTGCCCACCCCTACAGACCTTAAGCTGAGTATCGATCAGGGCGATCTGGTAGTTCGCTGGACTCAGAATGCCAGTCACAATGTGAGCCGTGTTCGCTTCACACAAGGGGCCAGGCAAAAAGAATATTTTTTACGCGGCAAAACTGAGCTCATTCCCCACTACCGTCATTTTGAAGGCTGGCAGGCAGGCACTGTTGATGTGCAGGTACGCAGCGGCACTCTGACCGGTCATTCTTTCCTGGAAGATGGCTCGATCCAGTGGAGCCCTCCGGTTAGTTACACTTTTAACGCCGACACGCATCATCAATATATCGTGGAACCTGAGAGCGTGGGTGTGATCGATTTACCGAATGTTCTGAAATCGGGCAGTTCGCTCACCTTAAAGGTGGACCCGAAAGTAAATTTGGCTGCAACCGGTTACGTCATTCTGCCAAGCGGACAGGTCGAAGATATTCCGCTCGCCAGCCCCACGCATACCCCAACCACCGGCAATTATGATACGAAAGTCTTTCCTTCTTCAGCCAGTGACGTGCGTCTTACTTACCGACCTCTTCTTGCCCGTATTCACTTTTTTGAAATCAACGATGAACAGGGAATCGCGGCTGTTAATATTCCTGTTTATCCTGAGGGTATTTACCCCCTGCTTCCTAACCCTTCCGATCTGGCATCTTTGAAAAGGATTGATTTGGGTTCTGATTTTTCCGCCATCGGGAATGAAATGCTCAGGCTGGTGAACGCAGATCGGGCTGCTTACGGACTTCCCCCTCTTAACCTGAATGACGGCCTGACAAAACTGGCTCAGGCCCGAAGCGATGACATGGCAACGCGCGATTATTTCGGGCACTGGAATCCGGAAGGGATGACGGCCAATGACCTTCGTAAGAATTACGCCATTCAACCCTTCGTTTCTGAAAATATTGCCCGGGATGTTTCAGCCCCTTTAGCAGAATACGGTCTGATGCGCAGTGCCACCCATCGAAGCAATATTTTAAATCCTGAATGGCAGCGTATCGGGTTAGGTGTTTCAGATGATGAAAACGGCACACTCTTTGTGCAGATTTTTTCTGATAACCCCATTTATTTAAGTGATGTGGCAGGTCTGCGCACCGAAATCGTGTCCGCCTTAAATGCCAACCGAAATATGGCGATCAGTCTCAATGAAAATCTCAACTCGCTTTCCCAATCCTGGGCGGATAAATGGGTGTCTGAAAAATGGTGTGATATAAAAGATGATTCCTGTAATCCACTCACTGCCCCGGGAAGTACTTTCACGAGCACACTTCAGGAGAATGGAATAGTTGTTTCACTGGGGGCTTATTATCGCGGCGATAGCAGTTTTGACAGTGCCAAAGACGCGATCGCTGAAAACGCCGGCCTGCTGGATCCGCGCTGGAAGAAAATCGGCCTGGGCATTCATCAGGACAATCTTGGACTGATTCACTTAGTAGTGGCTTACACCGAATAACCCCTGAAATCTTTAAGCCTCGCCTTCTGCATAAAGATACTCTTCTGCCATCATATCCCATTTAAAGAGTTCCTCTTTTTTGAAGAACCGCTTTACTTCTTTTTCAGCGGTTTCTTTGCTGTCGGAAGCATGCACAATATTGGACTGCATACTGATGGCAAGATCGCCACGGACAGTGCCGGCAGCGGCTTTCCGGGCGTTGGTCACGCCGCAAAGAGTACGAACCGTTTCGACACACTGCGCCCCTTCCCAAACCTGAATAATTACAGGGGCGGACATCATGAATTTTTTGATTCCGGGAAAGAATGGTTTATCAGCCAAATGAGCGTAATGCTCATTTAGTACTTCATCGCTGAGTTTTACCATTTTATTTGCCACCAATTTGAGCCCCTTCTTTTCAAAACGGGAGGTTACCTCCCCCACGAGTCCGCGTTGCAGAGCATCCGGTTTAATAATGATTAGAGTGCGTTCCATAAGAATAATAGTAAATAGTAAGCCTTAGCTATAGTGTAGCAGATTTTCAAAATGATCCTGATCTTCATAGGGGCCGATCATGGCCATTTTTAATTTATCTTCTTTAAACAGGTCTGAAGCAACCCGTTTGATGTCGGCTGCCGTGACCGCATCGATTCGTTTTAAAATGTTATCCACGGTTCGGACATCCGGATAAAGCAAGGCCTGTTTGCCCATCATATGAGCGTATTCTTCAGAATCTTCCAGGCGCAGAATAATTTTTCCTTTCATGAATTCCTTTCCCTTTTTTAATTCCGCTTCACTGACTTCTTTTTCGGTAATGAGCCTGTATTCATGCAGAATGGCTTCAATGGCCATGTCTACACGGGTCAGATCAACCCCGGCTGACGTGGTGATCGCACCGACATCCGTGTAGTCGTCCGTGCCGGTTCGGATGTAATAACACAGACTCTTTTTTTCGCGCACATGCAAAAACATGCGCGAGCTCATGTTTCCGCCAAGAATAACACTGAGAAGTTTTTCGGCATATTCATCGTTGTGACGGGCAGGAAGTCCCGGAAATCCAATGATGATATGTCCCTGCTCGGTCTTTTTGTGCTGCATGATGATTTTTTTCCCGGACGGAATTTCCTGATAAGGCTGAAAGTTAATCGCCCGTTTAACGGCCGGCATGGGAAAATATTTTTCAATGAGTTTCATCACCTCATTTTCATCATATTTTCCCGAAACGCTGATGACCGTGTTCTCAGGGGTATAGAGGTCATTTTTGTACTTAACAAACTGATCCCGCTGAAGTGCTTTAATTATTTTCTTGGTACCGATCTGATCCCAGCCCATCGGCTGATCGCCAAAAAGCAGACGTTCAAAATCCCAGCCGACCTGATACATGGGGGTATCCTGATACATATTGTATTCCTCCAGAATCACATTTCTTTCTTTTTCGACTTCTTCGGGAAGAAAGGTAGCCCCTGTCATCATGTCACCGATGACATCAAAAGCAATCTCTTTTTGGTGCGCGGCCAGTTTTACGTAATAACCGGCGTATTCTTTGCCCGTAAACGCATTGAAATCACCCCCCACACTGTCGATGGCGGATGAAACCTCAGCCGCATTTTTATAGCGCTGAGCCCCCTTAAAGAACATGTGTTCCAGATAATGCGAAATACCGTTGATCTCTTTTGTTTCGTAACGCGAACCGGCTCCCACCAGACAGAGGACCGTACAGGATTTGGTGCCTTCAATGGGCTGCATGATGATTTTCAGGCCGTTTGGAAGGGTGGTGAGTTTGTGCATTTTTGACTTTTAGATTGCAAAAGGGAGTTTACCGAAAAAGACTGCAAGATACAAGGCAGGCATGGGGAAGCAGGCCAACCAATGTGGAGTCGGTTGACCTGCTGGAGTACTGATTCCCCACAAGTCTACTTGCCGAAGTAGGAGCCGTAAACGGTCCGGCCACGGCCGTCGAGGCAAACCTCGCTTTCCGCGAGCTTTTCGAAGCCCTCGATGCCAGTGAATCGGATTCGGTAGAGGCCAGCAGGCAGTGTGAGGCTGCAAACATGGTAGCTCTCATCCACCTCAGCACAGTCGCTTCCGGGCCTTTCCTCAAGAACACGGCCCATACTGTTCATGACCGTGAAGCCGCCCTCCGGACGGTTGAGGGCCACCTTCAGCTCACCGGGTGACGCGAGAACTTTGTTTGCGGCCTGTAGGATAGGGGCAACGTAGAAGTATCCTGCCGACAAAAGGAGAACGACCCCCAGTGAACGGAGCTCACTCACAAAACAGATGACTGCCATCACGAGGAAAACAGTGACCAACCATGACATGAGAACCTCCTTATCAACTTCGCTAAGGGGAATCAATTTCCAGATCCTGGACTTCCGGTGTGGAAGCCCTCGGGATACTGATGTCCTTAGCGAAAACAATTGTTATTAATGAACTGAATGGGCCGTATTATACTACAAAATTTTTACTATTTTGTCAACTCTAATTAGCCTAAAAAACAGCTGAACACAAAATTTGTTATTGACCAAATTTTTTGTACAGACTATGTTAAGTATGTAAAACAAAAACGAGCGAATGAAAACACAAAAAAATACTGCCTTTGTATACAAATTTGGCTCAGATATAAGTGATTTAGCGCCCTTTTAGGCGCTTTTTGTGTCTTTTTTGCTCCACTACTATGGCTGAACTAACTCATACTCCCGTACTGCTTTCCGAAACACTTGATCTTTTAAATCTTGAGGCAAATAAACATGTGATCGATGGCACCCTTGGTTTGGGAGGACACAGTGAAGCGATTTTGAAAAAAATTGGTCCTAAGGGAAAACTGATGGCATTTGAGCAGGATGAACGAAACCTGAAAGAAGCCAAGAAGAGGCTGAAAAAATATGAAAAACAATGTCTCTTCATCCATTCGAACTTTGAGCATCTGGCTGAAGTAGTGTCTAAGCACGCTTTTCAGCCGGATGCTATCTTTTTAGATTTAGGTCTTTCCTCTCCGCATATCGATGACCCGGAACGTGGCTTTTCTTTCCTCAAGGAAGGTCCTCTGGATATGCGATTCGATAAACGTCAGAAGCTGACCGCCGAAAAAGTCGTGAATACTTATTCTGAAAAAGATCTGGCCGATATTATTTTCCACTATGGTGAAGAAAGGCACAGTCGGGTGATTGCGCGAGCGATATTTAAAGCGCGGAAAGCAGCCCCCATTAAGACGACAACTGAACTGGCCAGAATCATCGGTAAAACCATTCGATCCAAAGGAAAAATCCATCCTGCCACCCGAACTTTTCAGGCTCTGCGGATTTATGTGAACCGCGAACTGGAAGTACTCGAAAGTGTGCTGGAACAGTCTTTGAAACTGCTGAAAAAAGGAGGTCGGCTCGTCGTCATCTCCTATCACTCTCTCGAAGATCGTCTGGTGAAGAATTTTTTTCGGGATCAAACCCGCAATTGTATTTGCCCCAAGGAACTGCCTGTCTGTCAATGTAATTTCCAGAAAAAGCTTTATATCTTAACGAGAAAGCCTATAATACCTGATGGTATTGAGGTCTCTCACAACCCCCGTTCGCGAAGCGCGAAACTGCGGGCTGCGGAGAAATTATGATCAACCTCAACTCCCCCATACAAACACATAAATACATGTCTTCAGCATTATTTATTGAAGGTAAATACTCCGAGCACGTGCGAAAAAGGACCTTGTCTCAAAAAATTGAATTTGGCATGACGTCGCTGACTTTCTTCACGATTATACTCATCGCCATCATTAGCCTTGTCTATCTGGCTCACGCCAACCGTAATGCGACTAAAGGCTATGCGCTTAAAAATCTGGAACTGAAACGGTCCCAGCTAATTACCGAAAATGAAGTCTGGGACATGCAGATCGCTCAGGTAAAATCACTTCAGGCACTTGAAAATGACCCGAAGATCCGCACGATGGTCAAAGCGGATCAGCCTCTTTTTGTCAGAGGAGACAGTGCGATTGCGTCTAAGTAAATTGCCTCATGGAGCTCACTTGGGTTGAAATCTCCAGAGAGGCTCTGACCTCTAACATCAAAACTTTCCGCCGTCTTGTGGGGTCGGCTGTTAAACTTGGCGTGGCGGTCAAAGCCAATGCTTATGGGCATGGGCTTACTTTAAGTTCCAGGATTTTTTTAAAAGCGGGTGCCGATTACCTGTGTGTCAACGCTATTTATGAAGCCGAAACTCTTAGAAAGGCGGGCGTGAAGGCTCCTCTGCTGATTATTGGTTATACTCCCCTTTCGGATCTTCCAAAAGTCGTACAGCTGAAGTGTGAGTTAGTCGTTTACAATGTGGAAACGATTCGCGCACTGGGAAAACTCAGCAAACCGGTCAAAGTGCATCTGAAAATCGAAACGGGCAATCACCGGCAAGGTGTTCGTCTTTCTCAAATTCCTGCTGTACTGACCGAATTTAAAAAGTACAAAAACCTGCAGATGGGCGGAATCTCCACGCACTTTGCCAACATTGAAGACCGGGTACACCATCATTACGCTCTGCATCAGCTAAAAGAATTTAAAAAAGCCATCCGCATTCTGGAAGAAGCCGGTCATGCCCCCCATTACCGTCACTGTGCCAACAGCGCAGCGGCCATTGTACTCCCTGAAGCCCATTTTAATTTTGTTCGTGTGGGCATCGGTGCTTACGGCCTCTGGCCCAGCGAAAAAACTTTGAAAGCCGCCCAGCATGCGGGCATCAACATTAAACTCAAACCCGCCCTTACCTGGAAGACTATTGTAGCCCAGATCAAAGAAGTTGATAAAGGGGCTTTAGTGGGCTATGGATGCACTTATCAAATGCCTCACACGGGCCGCATTGCGGTTCTTCCTGTGGGTTATTATGATGGCTATGTGCGTCTGCTCAGCAACAAAGGTCATGTGCTTATTCACGGTAAAAAAGCACCGGTCATCGGCCGCGTGTGCATGAATATGATCATGGTCGATGTCAGTCGTATTCCCGAAGCTCAACTGGAAGATGAAGTGATACTAATTGGTAAGCAGGGCAAGGAAGAAGTAACAGCGGAAGAAATGGCGGAACTTTCACAGACCATCAATTATGAAGTGACCACCCGTATCAACGAAAGAATTCCCAGAATATTCATTTCCTGACTGTCAATCGCAACTGTTTTCAAGCATGCCTTTTTTGGAGTAGATTATTTTTGTTCTCTAATACTTTAAATATATGGACTTTTACAAAAACACGCTTTTTAATATGCAGAAAGCAGCCAAGATTATGAAACTTGATAAAGAGTCACTGGAAGTGCTTTCTTATCCGCAGAAAACACTGATTGTTTCGGTGCCGGTGCGGTTGGATGACGGTACTCTCAAAGTATTTGAAGGCTATCGCGTTCAGCACAGTGAACTTCGCGGGCCTTTTAAAGGAGGCTTTCGGTATCTGCCGGATGTATCACTGGATGAGATCAAAGCCCTGGCCACCGAGATGAGTTTTAAATGTGCTGTGGTGGGCATTCCTTATGGTGGTGCCAAAGGGGGTGTGAAGTGTAATGCGAAGCAAATGAGCGAAGGTGAACTGGAACGGCTTACCCGCAAATATGTGCAGGCCGTTTATCAAATCGTCGGTCCCCGGCATGACATTCCTGCCCCTGACATGTACACCAATCCTCAGATCATGGCCTGGTTTATGGATGAATATTCCAGATTGGTGAATGAATACCGGCCTGGGGTAGTAACCGGTAAACCGATTGAAGTCGGCGGCTCACTGGGGCGCGACACAGCCACCGCTCAGGGAGGCGTGTATGTACTGGAGGAATATCTGAATTCTCTGGATAAAAAAGCCCGTAAAAAAAATTACACTGTCGTTGTTCAGGGCTTTGGAAATGCCGGCATGCACGTGGCCGACATTCTGCATGGGCTTGGTTTTACCATTGTGGGCGTCAGCGACTCCAAAGGCGGTCTTTACAATCCCAAGGGCCTTGATATTCAACAAGTTATTAAAGATAAAAAAGCCAAGGGGTCTGTGACAGAATGCAAGGAGGGTAAATGTGTTAAGCCGCATGAGATTCTTGAGAAACCCTGCGATATTCTGGTTCTGGCCGCGATGGAAAATCAGGTCACGGAAGCAAACATGAAACAGATCAAAGCACAGATTATTCTGGAACTAGCCAATGGTCCGACCAGTTTTGAAGCAGATGAATACCTGGCTAAAAAAGGCGTGGTCATCATTCCCGATATTCTGGCCAATGCCGGTGGGGTAACCGTTTCTTATTTTGAATGGCTGCAGAACCAGCAGGCTTATTACTGGCCGCTTGAAGAGATCAAAATGAAGCTCAAGCGCATCATGCAGGAGTCTTTTGCCCGCGTGCATCATTTTAAGGAGGAACATAAATGTACAATGCGTGAAGCGGCTTATGTTTCAGCCTTTGACCGCCTGGAAAAAGCCATGAAACTCAGAGGTTCAGGGGCTAATTTGAGGTGCAAGATTTATCACTAGATTTAAGAAAGGGGCGACAGCTTGCGTGATGCGTACTGCCGCCCCCATGGGTACCTTCTGCAGGTTGCGCTGCGACGTGGCGCGCCGGACCATGCAGCCCTTCAAACCTTGAAGAGAGTTTTTGGCGTAGCGGGGTTAACTCTCATGAGGCTCCCACCCCTCCAGGTGCAAAACTGTTCGTAGTGTGCCCACACACACAAGGGCGGTAACCCTAACGACAGTTTCTTCGTCTCGCTTTGTTGGTGCCCAGCGGGGGGAGAGTCCGCCGGGCTAAAGTATGCAGATGCCGCTAGGCATACTAACGTCCTTTCTCTTTGGAGACTTGTATATTTTACCATTTATTTATATTTTGTCAATAGTATGTTTACTAAATGTGTTACACTGTTTTTTAGCAATCTATAAAACAATAAAATATGACCCTCAAAGAACAAATCGTGGCCGATATGACGGCCGCTATGAAATCCAAAGATCCGAGTCTGAGTACCCTGCGCATGCTCAAGGCGGACATTATGAAATACGAAGTCAGTGGTGCTAATATGGTGGCCACGGATGATGTCGTTTTAGATCTTATCAAGCGCGCTATTAAGCAACGCAAAGAAGCTGCGGAAGGTTTCACGCAGGGCGGGAATAAAGAGGCCGCCCAGAAAGAACTGGACGAAATCAAGATTTTAGAGCATTATATGCCCGAACAAATGAGTGAAGAACAGCTGAAGAAAATTGTTCAGGAAGTAATTACTCAGCTGTCTGCCGGACCCGCTGACTTTGGAAAGGTAATGGGCGCCGTGATGGGTAAGGTGAAAGGTCAGGCGGATGGCGGACTCGTCAATAAAATCGTCAAAGAGTTGCTGTCTTAAAAACAAAATATGATAAGTAGTCTCCCTCCATCCCCCATTGAAAAACCGACAGATTCTCAGGATGACCTGAGTAATATTACGGTTGCCAATAATACACAAAGCTCGCCTCCGGAAGCGCTTAAATCAGGCGTTTATCATAGCCTTGATCTTCTAGGACTTGATATTTCAGATGATCCGGGAAATAAACCCCTTGGAAATGCCTATCGATTAGAGCAAATCAGTGTGCGAATGGAAGAAGATAACGAAAGAGCCCGCCGATTAAGAGAGCAAATGGATGAACTGCTTGCACAGATGGAGAAAGAGAAGTAACTCTTTTAATTTTTATACTCCTCCCAATCCTTAATTTCTAAATCCTCTACCTTATACTTGGCCAGAGAGCGGATGAGGGTTTTGGCGAACTGAACGTTGGTAAAAAGTGGAATGTGTTTGTCCACGCACATACGGCGGATGCGGTAGCCGTCGGTGAGTTCATCGTGGGCGTATTTGGTGGGAATCACAAAAGCGAGGTCAATTTTGCCGCCCAGCACGTGATCGGAAATATTGGGTTTCTTTTTCGTGGAAACTTTATGAAGCATGGTTACCTTTATTCCGTTTTCCTGCAGGAAGGCAGCGGTATTTTGGGTGGCATAAAGCGGATAGCCCATCTTCTGCATTTTCTGGCAGGCTTCGAGCATACTGACCTTGTCCTTCATCTTTCCGATCGAGAGTAAGATGCCTTTTTGCGGAATTTTATGTCCCACCGCCAGATAGGATTTTAAGAAGGCGGCTTCCAGATCGTTTCCAAAACAGGCCACTTCCCCGGTACTGGCCATCTCAACGCCCAATACAGGGTCGGCACCTTTCAGCCGGGGGAAGGAGAATTGCGGAAATTTGCAACCCACATAATCGAGGTCGACGGTTTGGTAACGAACGTCTTTTTTTACGTCGCCCAGCATGGCTTTGGTGGCGATATCGATAAAATTGTAACCGGTCACTTTTGACACAAAAGGGAAACTGCGGGAGGCACGCAGGTTACATTCGATGACTTTGACCTGATTGCTTTTCGCCAGAAACTGGATATTGAAGGGGCCGGTGATATTCAGACCTTCAGCGATCTTTTTGCCGATTTTTTTGACACGGCGCAGGGTTTCCAGATAAGTGCGCTGAGGCGGAAGCACAATGGTCGCATCGCCGGAATGGACCCCGGCGTCTTCGACGTGTTCCGAAATGGCGTAGATCAGTACCTTTCCTTTATAGGCCACCGCGTCCATTTCTATTTCGCGGGCGCCGACCTCGAATTTACTGATCACCACGGGAGCTTCCGTGTTCACTTTAACCGCTTTTCCTAAAAAGTTCTCCAGTTCGCCGTGCGTGTGGCTGACGCGCATGGCGGCGCCGGAAAGGACGTAGCTGGGGCGAACCAGTACAGGGTATCCCACTTTCTCAGCAAATGCGTAAGCGTCTTCAATATTACTGAAAGCTTTCCAAAGAGGCTGAGCCACTCTCAGTTTATCCAGCAGGGCTGAAAATTTATCACGGCTTTCGGCGCGGTCAATGTTCTGCACACTCGTCCCCATGATCTTAACACCGGCCTTATCAAGTTTGAGCGCCAGATTATTAGGAATCTGCCCGCCCATCGAAATCACCATACCATTCGGTTTTTCTTTGTCGTGCACATCCATTACCCGCTCCAGACTGAGTTCATCAAAATAAAGCTTGTCGCATTCATCGTAATCGGTGCTCACCGTTTCCGGATTGTAATTGATCATGATCGATTCAAAACCTGACTTGTGGAGCGTTTTGATAGCATTCACACAGCACCAGTCGAACTCAACCGACGATCCTATACAGTACGGCCCTGAACCGAGTACTATCGCCTTCTTTAAACTCGAAGTTTTTAAACTCGAATTTCGAGTTTTGAGTTTCGAGTTTTCAAAAGATATATCGTCTTTGTCGCCCCAGTAGGTCAGATAAAGGTAATTGGTTTTAGCCGGAAACTCCGCGCCTAAGGTGTCGATCTGTTTGACCACGGGAAGAATGCCCAGCTTTTTTCGGTACTCGCGCACTTTCATTTCTTCCGCGCTGACCCGATCACCAATCTGACGATCTGAAAAGCCGGCCCGTTTGTATTTTTTCATATCGGCCGGACTGATTTTATTCAGCGTTTTATTTCGTTTGATCTCTTTAGCTAATTTGGCAATGTTTTCGATTTTTGAAAGAAACCAGGGATCCACGCCGGTCAGTTTATAAAGTTTTTTAACGTCATAGCCTTTACTGAATGATTCTGCCAAGGCGAAAATGCGACGCGGTGTGGGGATTCGGACGGCTTCGTCGATATTGTCAAATTTAAAAGGATGATCGGTGAGGCCAAAGGCGCCAATCTGGATCATACGCAGACCTTTTTGGAGCACTTCTTCAAAATTCCTTCCAAGCGCCATCACCTCGCCCACCGATTTCATTTCGGTGGAAATCTCATCGGAGACTTTGCGGAATTTATTTAAGTCCCATCGGGGAATTTTGAGCGCCACGTAATCCAGAGCCGGCTCAAAACAGGCAGAGGTTTTTCCGGTGACGCTATTTTTTAATTCCGGCAGGCGGTAACCCAGCCCCAGTTTGGCCGCAATATAAGCCAGCGGGTAACCCGTGGCTTTGGACGCCAGAGCGGAAGAGCGGGACAGACGGGCGTTGACTTCAATCACACGGTAGTCATCGGATTTAGGATCGAGCGCGTACTGGATATTGCATTCTCCCACAATGCCGAGGTGCCGGATGGTCTCCAGGGCGATGTTCCGCAGTTTCTGGTATTCGTGATTATTCAGGGTCTGACTGGGCGCGATCACAATGGATTCCCCGGTGTGGATACCGAGTGGATCCAGATTTTCCATGTTACAGACCGTGATGCAGTTATCGGCGCAGTCACGCACTACTTCGTATTCAATTTCTTTCCAGCCGCGCAGATTTTCTTCGATGAGTACCTGAGGCGAGGCGGCAAACGCTTTGCTCAAAATCGTGTTGAGTTCTTCTTTGTTATGAGCAAAACCGGAACCGAGGCCGCCCAAAGCAAAAGCCCCCCGGACCATGAGCGGAAAGCCGATTTTAGTGGCTGCCTTTCTGGCTTCAGCAACAGAATTACAGGCGTATGAGCGAGGCGATTTAATGCCAATCTCTTCCATTGATTTTTTAAAAAGATCACGGTCTTCTGTCAGCTGAATCGATTTGACGGGTGTTCCGAGGACGGTGAGTTTATACTTTTCAATGATGCCGGATTCATACAGCGCCACCCCACAATTCAGGGCCGTCTGTCCGCCAAAACTCAGGGCGATGGCGTCGGGTTTTTCTTTTTTGATCACCTCCTCTACGAAATAAGGAGTGACCGGTAAAAAATAAATTTTATCAGCCAGTCCACGGCTTGTCTGGTTGGTGGCGATGTTCGGGTTGATTAAAATAACCTTCACGCCTTCCTCTTTAAAGGCCTTGATGGCCTGACTGCCTGAATAATCGAACTCCCCTGCCTCACCTATTTTCAAGGCTCCGGAACCAAGAAGCACGATTTTCTTAAATTTTTTCGATGGCATTTTCTTAGGTAGTTTAAAGAATCGATTGACACTTGGCAATGATTTTTTTATATCCATCGTAAAGCGGAGTGAATTACTTTACTTTTTTTATTTATATGTTATAATATTTCTGATTTATCCTTTCCGTGCAATTATGGGACGAACCGAACAAATAAATGAAGGGCCAGGAATTGAGACGTTATCAGCTCTTAAAATCTGGGCAAGGCGAGCTTTGCTCATTGCCCCTCTTCTTGCTGCAGAATCAGGATGCCACTCTCCATTACCCAAACAACCTCATCAATCTGTTTCAGTTGCAGAGAATGAGACCGTCTCAGCTGCAGCAGATAATATTTGTTGGAATGGAATGGATCCAAATGATGATTTCGATTTTTCCTTTCCAAATGCATTTATCACGAAAGGCGCCTCAATTTATTTTAAGGCATCTAAAGTCCCTGTACCTGAATTGAGATTCGAAAAAATTAAGAATGATGCTAGTAATTCATTCTATCTAGATTCTGACGATCAAAAAGAAATGTTTGAGAGAAGATGCAGAAAAAACAGCTATGAGCCTCTGAATGTAATCGCTCCTAAATCTCTGGAAGTTGTAACAATTTCATTTGATAACAGAGAGGAACTCGTACCAATTTATAGTTTAACCTGCCAGCTAGTTAATGATAATGGTTATCCTGCCAGAGGCCTATATACATCAGGACAGATTTTTATGCAGGAGCCGAAGACACAGGATACTATTCATCATGAAGCATGTCACGCCTACCTGGATATGAAATGGGCAGACGCTGGAATTAGCCCTGGTGATCGCAGATGGATTAGTGCCGGAAGAGTATTCTCCGAAACTGAATTGAAAATGGCTGGTCTTGAATCATGTGAACCTGTCAATATGCTCATGGCTAATGAAACGGTTTGCTATGCTTTTGAGGAAAGCAAGAGAGAAAGCAAAACTGATACTGTATTGAATAATTTGGCGAGCCTTGGCAGCAGCGCGCGTTTTGCACTTGGAATGAATGCGATGAGCCGAATCGCTTCTGTTTTAAAGAATGGAAATCGGATTATTACCAAAGAGAATTTTAGAGAATTTGATCCCTATCATCTGCTAAACAGGGCATCTGAATGGATTGATGAACCTTGGGCTGAAAACGCTATCTCATTCGTCGTAGAGACATCTCCTGTAGCAGCGTTATTCGCCAGTGAAAGAAAATCCAATAATGCTTTAGCAAAGAAGATTGCCGAACAATATCCATTTCTACAAGATCTTAATTCTGATGTTTTTGAAGCTACAAATTGTTCAGCGGGTCAATTGAATCCGAGTGTTTGTCAGGAAATAGAAACTTCTATTGTTGAAGAGGTGAATTCAAGGCAAGGTTACGATCGAGAATATATCCACGCTGTGATTTTCTATCTTTCCTTTAGGGCGGAAAAATCGAATCTGGAAAGCGTTCTTGACTCATTTTATGAGAAAGATCCTAATGAGACCCGAAAAGCATTGAAAATTGTATCGAAAATTCTGCTTGATTCTTTGAAGAGGAGGGGGAAATCATCAAGAAAATGGTTAATTGATATTCTAGAGAAATATGACATTGACACTCAATCGCTTAGAGATGCTATTGATTGAGTTCTGATTGGCAATAAGACTCTTCCAGAATATAATAAATACAATGGAATGTCTGAAAAATAGTGCTGAAAATATCGGGAAGGCGGTGGAAGTGTTAAAAAAAGGCGGAGTGATCGTCCATCCGGCAGACACCTGTTTCGGGCTGGCCGGAGATCTGATGAAAGAAGACGCCCTCAGAAAGCTTCAGGAAATCAAGGGCAGAGACGCTCAAAAACCGATGAGCATCATGCTCCCCCCTCATTTCAAACCCTTATTGGGTGAATTTACTGTTCTCAATGATTTTTCTGAAATGGCCTGTGAAAAGCTTTTTCCCGGCCCTGTGACCATTGTTCTCCCTAAAGGCCCCCGTATACCGCCGTATTTCTTTCCTGACGTTTCGACCATCGGAATCCGCATGCCTTACGTCACCAATCAGTATGACATCATGCTGAAATATTATCATCCGCTGATCACGACAAGTGCTAATCTTTCTGATCAGCCTGTCTGTACGACTTGTGCAGACGTTATAAAAATATTTGAAGGAAGCAAGCATCAGCCTGATTTACTTTTAGACGGTGAAATTCAGGGTAACGGTATGCCTTCTACGGTTATCTCTCTGGAAGGTAATCAGGTCAAGATATTACGTGAAGGCCCTTTGGGAAAAAGGCAACTGGAAACCATTTTGGGATTGAATATAAATTAAAAGCAATTTTGGCTTTGCCACTTTTATGGTAAAGTCTTTTCTGTAACCCTTAAGAAAGATGTACCGTTCTCATACTTGCGGAGAGCTCTCCTCCAAAGATATAGGTGAAACCATTACTTTAAGTGGCTGGGTTCATCGTCGCCGTGACCACGGCGGTATTATTTTTATCGACCTGCGCGACCGCTACGGTCTGACTCAGATCGTCTTTGATCCTGAATTCGATCAGAAAGCTTTAGACATCGCCGATAAAGTCCGGCCTGAATATGTGCTGAAAGTCACGGGCGAGGTCCGGAAGCGTCTGGAAGGACAGGATAATCCGAATATGGCGACCGGTGAGATCGAAGTATATATCAATGAGATCAAAATCCTTAATGATGCCAAGACGCCGCCTTTCGAGATCGATCAGGAAAAGACAATTAACGAGGAACTTCGTTTAAAGTACCGTTATCTGGACCTCCGAAAAGACCGGATGAAAAATAATATTGTGCTTCGCCATAAAGTGATCAAAGAGATCCGGGATCTGATGGATAATGAGAATTTTGTGGAAATCGAAACGCCGATTCTGATCAAAGGAACCCCTGAGGGAAGCCGGGAATATCTGGTTCCTTCCAGACTGTATCCCGGTAAATTTTATGTGCTTCCGCAGAGTCCTCAACAGCTCAAACAGCTCCTGATGATCGCCGGTTATGACCGTTATTTTCAGATTGCCCGCTGTTTCCGCGATGAAGATCAGCGCGGTGACCGGCAGCCGGAGTTCACTCAGCTCGATATCGAGATGAGTTTTGTGGAAGAAAAAGACGTGATGGCGGTGAATGAAAAACTGCTCATCGTCCTGACCAAGAAGTTCATGCCGGATAAAAAGATTCAGAAAGAGCCGTTCCCGGTACTGACATGGAAAGAGGCCATGGAAACTTATGGCAGTGACAAGCCGGATATCCGTTTTGAAATGAAGATCGTGGACGTGACAGACATTGTGACAGGTTCCGGCTTCAGTGTGTTCAGCAATGCCGTGAAAGAAGGCGGTGTAGTCAAAGCCCTGCGCGTGAAAGGCGGCGGCAAATTCACCCGCAAAGAGATCGACGATCTGACGGAACTCGCCCGAATCCACGGAGCAAAAGGTCTGGCCTACTTTCTGTATGAAGAAGACGGTAGTATTCGCTCGCCGCTGACCAAATTCATGAGCGAGGAAGAGATCAAAGGAATTACCGAAAAGACCGGCGCCAAACCCGGTGACTGTGTGTTTTTCGGTGCCGATCAGTTCAATACGGCCTGTGAAGCTCTCGGTCAGGTCCGCCTGGCCTGTGGTGACAAATTCAATCTGCGTGATCCCAATGTTTTCGCGTTCCTGTGGGTGCATGAGTTCCCGATGTTTGAACGGGATCAGGCCACCGGTGGGCTGGGGGCCATGCATCATCCGTTTACCCGCCCCATGACGGAAGACATCGACCTACTTGAAACAGCGCCAGAAAAGGCCCGTTCCATTGCTTATGATGTGGTTTTAAATGGCAACGAAATAGGTGGCGGAAGCATGAGGATCCATGAGCAGAAACTTCAGCAGAAGATCTTTGATATCTTAAAAATTACTCCTGAAGACGCTGAAATAAGGTTCGGCCATATGCTGGAAGCCTTCAGTTATGGGGCTCCTCCTCACGGCGGAATCGCCTGGGGACTCGATCGCCTGATCATGATCTTTGCCGGTGAACCCAATATCCGCGAAGTCATCGCCTTCCCGAAAGATTCAAAAGCCAAAGACTTAACTCTTGGTGCCCCTTCTGTCATGCCGGAAAAGGATGTGAAAGAAGCGAATGTAAAAATCATCAATGCCTAAACTGGAAGAAATGACCCTGGAGGAAAAAGTGGATGAACTTCTGAAGTATCAGAGGAAGCTCCATTATATGGCTATTCTGAAAACGGTTTTCAGTTTCCTGACTTTTCTGATTCTGGTTGTCCTGCCAATTGCGGGCGCTTTTTATCTGGCCGACTATGTGAGAGATGCCCTAGGACTCAGCCTGACTGAAATCGGGGAAACTTTACGAAAGATAAAAGGCGTCACTGATATCAATGGCGTTGACAGCATCAAGAACTTTCTAAAATAGACTGTTTGTTGTTTTTCTTTTAAGCTTTTCCCCTTTCCCTTATGGACGGCCAAACCCACGGCAGTCTGCCGTTTTCATCTAAAAGGCCATCGATGATCTGACGCTCATTTTCCACTTCTTTGCCGGGATCTTTGGGAACTATTTCAAGCTGTTCTTCGAGTGGCGGAGGCAATTGACTGGGATTATTGCCAGGATCGGATGTACGAGACATGATGGAGAGGTAAATACTTTATGTTATTATTTTATAACATTTTTTATATTTTGGCAAGTATTTCTTCTTTTAACTTCTTGAATTTACCTTGTCCGATGGCTTCCCGGATTTTTTTCATCAAATTCAGGTAAAAGGCTACATTATGAAGCGTATTCAGCCTTAAACTCAGCGGCTCGCCTGCGTTAAAAAGGTGTCTTAAATAAGCACGCGTGTAGTTTTTACAGGTATAGCAATCACATTCCGGATCCAGGGGGAAGTGTTCTTCTTTATGATATTCTCCTTTAATACGCACGATCCCCTGTGATGTATACAGGTGCCCGTGACGGGCGTTTCGCGTTGGCAGTACGCAATCAAACATATCAATCCCCCGTTCCACGGCCTCCAGAATATTTTCCGGCGTTCCTACCCCCATTAAGTAGCGGGGTTTATCTTCGGGCAGCATAGGCACTGTTTCATCCAGCATCTTATACATCACCTTGTTAGGCTCCCCGACCGCCAGACCACCGATGGCGTAGCCATCAAAGCCTATTTCGGTCAGCTGTTTTGCCGACTCTTTGCGAAGATCGGCATGTGTGCCGCCCTGTACGATGCTGAAAAGCAGGGCCTTCGTTTTGTATTTTGAGTGATAATCTTTACAGCGTTTGGCCCAACGGGTGGTTAATTCAAGCGATTTTTCCACATAATCCCGATCTTTATCGGCGGCGGGACACTCATCCAGACACATGATGATGTCAGAGCCCAGTTTATGCTGGATTTTGATCGCATCTTCCGGACTCAGAAAAACTTTGGAACCATCCAGATGTGACTGGAATTCCACGCCTTCTTCGGTCAGTTTGCGGATTTTAGCTAGTGAAAAAACCTGATAACCTCCGCTGTCGGTCAGAATCGGCCCCTTCCAGTTCATAAATTTATGCAGACCGCCGGCGTCTTTTACAATATCTTCCCCCGGCCGCAGATGCAGATGATAAGTGTTGGCTAAAATCACTTGTCCGCCCAACTGCCGGATTTCATCGGGAATCAGCCCTTTAATGGCTCCGGCCGTGCCGATCGTCATAAAAAAAGGGGTCTTTATTTCCCCGTGAGCGGTTTTTAAAATGCCGCGTCTGGCCTGTCCGGCAGTTGTGATCAGCTTAAACATGCACCGAGTATAGCAAATACCGCTTTATTAAGCAGCATTTACTTTTTTTCCGGGATGCGCTGAGGGGCGTATTTCACTACTTCGACCCGGATTTGGTGTGGGATCATCCGGCGGATCACTTTCACCTTTTGACATTTTCAGCACTTCCATTTCTTGTGTAATACGTTCTATTTCTTCAATACGTTCGACAATGTTTTGCATTAGTGTGCGTTTTTCTTGATCTCTCTCATTTAATACCTCTAATACCTCCAAACGGTCTACTATAAGCTGTCTGACGGCCACCCGATAATTTACATTATCTTCGATCTGCCCGGTTCTGAGCCGGTCCGGTAAACCCAACAGCTGTTGGATCTGCAGACGGGATGCCTGCGAAAACAGTGATTCAAGTCTGGACAAAGCGCTCCTTTTTTCCTGCGAAAGTTCATATTCCCGTTGCTGGTTTCTAAAATCTTTAAAACTCATAAATATTGCTTCTGGGTTATTATGATACATTAATTTTTATTTTTTTCAAGTATTTCACAAAATTATATCTGCCATTCATTTTCCAGCGCATTACGCCGCGCCTTTGCCTCCTCGATTTCCTGATCGGAGAGCCTTCTTACCCCGATCATTTCGTAATAGAGATCCATCTTATGATTGTAGTGAAAAACCTCATAAATCGCCTGACGCAGGGTATTTTTGGCATGCTCCACATCATCGTCACTTCTTATTATTTTGATAGCGCCACGTCTTGTGTACATGCCCAGCGCCGTACGCATTGCCTGCTCCACGTCGGGACGGGGGTTCATCAGAAGGAAGCGGCCAAAAAGGTCATCCGGATTGGCGTGGCTTTTCTCGATGGCCGGTAAGGCAATTCCCGCATCTGACAGGGTGTCGCCAAGACCAAGAGCCAATGCCTTATTCTTAACCAGTTCCACGCAGACATCGGTCTTCATCGCCTGCACTCCCGTGTTTTCATCGGTAAAGATCTCAGAATCACAATAGGCTCCTTTGCCATTGACCGGAGCCATCATTGCCACAACATGCGGAAATTTCATTTCGACCGCAAAAGGATAGGCGATTTCACCGGGGGCGCCCGTCAGAAGCATACGGTTAAATCTGAATTTATCCGCTTCTGTCATCATGGGAATGGCACAGGGCTTTATTTTTTTGTGACCATCTTTTCTAAACCAGTTACCGGCTGTTTCCATTACGTTCGTACGGGTCATTTTTGCGGCATAAAGCATTTCTGACCATCGATTTCCCATGGCGGCCAGATGAGCATCGTATTTCTCGGGGGTAATTTTTTCGTCATGCCATTCTCTGAAAAGTTCACAGAGTTTATTGCGGATGACTGAATTCCCCACCTCAGGATTGGCTTCCACAAAGGCTTCCATTAAAAGTTTCTGTCCTCCTCTGGTCAGCGTTCCATCTAAGTCTGACACCAGCCATGGCCGGTTTTTAGGAAGGGATCGAATATCACCCATTTTATGAAGCCGAGGCTTAAAATCTCCCATTACGTTTTCCGGATACACAAATAAAGGTAAATATTATAACAAAAAAATACCCTTTGTCAATAATCAAGTGTTGTTTTTCTGTAACACCTTATCCGTCCTATTTTCTCCGTTCAATGATTTTATCCACAATCCCGTATTCCAGTGCCTGCTTGGCCCGCATAAAATAATCGCGTTCCGTATCTTTTTCGACTTTATCCAGCTTCTGCCCTGTGTGTTTGGCGATCATCTCGTTCAGCAGTTTTTTGGTCTGAATGATGTGGTCGGCATGAATCGCAATGTCGGTTGCCTGACCTTCCGTACCGCCTAAAGGCTGATGGATCATGACTTCGGAATGCGGCAGAATAAAGCGCTTTCCTTTGGTTCCGCCCATTAAAATAATGGAACCGCCCGAAGCCGCAATGCCCACGCAAACCGTCGAAACATCGCATTTTATCAGTTGTATGGTGTCGTACATGGCCAAAGTGGAAGAAACAGAACCACCCGGAGAATTCACGTAAATAGTGATATCCTTATTTGGGTCTACCTTTTCCAGAAAAAGCAACTGGGCAATCACGGTATTAGCCACTTCATCGTTGATGGCAGTACCCAGAAAAACAATGCGTTCCTCAAGCAGGCGGGAGTAAATGTCGTAAACGCGTTCTCCGCCCTGAGGAGTTTTATCGATAACGGTTGGAATGATTGGCATAACTTTTGGAATTTTTAATTTTTAAATTTTTGAATTTTTCTTCTTTATAATTATAGCATTTTTGGCTAATTCCTGCGAGCAAGGAGGCTTGACGGATATAGCTTGTCAGGCAGAATACTATTTATGCCGTTTTTTTGTTTTCTGCTTTTTATGTTCATCATCAGGCACAATTTTCATGCGGTCCACCACCAGTTCGCCGATGGCAGCAAAAGGTATGGCTACTAAAGTCACAATCCACACGACCCGCCAGGTAATCGGCTCACCTGTGGCTAGTTTCAGCGCAACCAGATCTTCCACTAATCCCATTGCCACACCGAAAATCAGAAATTCCAGGAAAATTTCAAGTCTTTTGACGTTTATTTTTCTCATTATGTTAACAGTTTACGTAATATCTCATTGACGGATTTTGGGTTGGCGGAGCCCTTGGTAGCCCCCATAACCTGCCCCACCAGACTACCGATCGCTTTTTCTTTACCGCCTTTAAAATCAGCCACGATCTGCGGATTATGTTTGATGACTTCCTGACAGATTTTTTCGAGTTCACCGGTATCTTCCATGACTTTGAATGGTTCGAAGTACTTTTCCGGATCGGGATTCCGAAAGCATATTTCATCAAGGTGGTCTTTGGCGATTTTTCCAGTAATCACCCCCTCTTCAATCATCTTCACCATTTTTCCGATGGTCTCTGGAGTGGCGCAATAAGTACTTAATGCTCTGAGCGGTTTAATTTCTGACAGTAGCCAGTTGGCGGTTTTCTTCGGATACCCGGAAATTTCTACCGCTTTTTCAAAATCATCAGCCAGTTCCATATCGGCGATAAGCGTGGCTGCATCATTATCAGAAAGTCCCATCTCCTTGTACTTGGCCAGTTTCTGGTCCGGGAGTTCAGGAAGTTGCCCTTTCAGTTCCTCCACCATCTCTCTCGTCACTACGATGGGCGGAACATCAGGTTCCGGAAAATAGCGATAATCGGCCGCTTCTTCTTTACCCCGCTGGGAAACGGTGATTTCTTTGTCATCCAGCCAGCCACGGGTTTCCTGTACGACCTGACCGCCACCTTCCAGAATCTCTTTTTGGCGCTGGATTTCGTACTCCAGGGCTTTTTCCAGACTGCGGAAAGAATTGAGGTTTTTGGTTTCCGTACGGGTGCCGAATTTCTTCTGTCCTTTGGGACGCAGGGAAACATTGATGTCAAAACGCATCATTCCTTTTTCCATATCCGCATTGGAAGCCCCCACATAACGCATGATCTTCTGAAGCTGACGGGCATAAGCGCTGGCTTCCTCCACGCTGCGAATATCCGGTTCGCTCACGATTTCCATCAGGGGCGTACCGGAGCGGTTATAATCAACTAATGTGCCTCCTGCGGTGTGGGTCAATTTTCCGGCATCGTCCTCTAAATGAAGCCTGGTGATACCAATATCCTTTGTGCTTCCATCGGACTTAGTAATCGTCAGTTTGCCTTTTACGCTCACGGGCAGATCGTACTGAGAAATCTGAAAACCTTTGGGTAAATCAGGATAAAAATAACTCTTGCGGTCCATTTTTGAAAACTCCGGAATCTCACAACCCAGTGCCAAAGCGCCCAGAATCCCCTTCCGCACGACTTCTTCATTTAAAACCGGCAGCATTCCCGGAAAGCCCATACAAATGGGGCAGACATGCGTATTCGGCTCTGCGTTAAAAATATCGTTACTGCAACGGCAGAACATCTTGGTTTTGCTTGAAATCCGGCAGTGTACTTCTAAACCAATAACGGGTTCGTATTCCATTTTGAGTTTCTTACCTGTCAATTATAGCTTAGCCAGAATGGAATTCAATTTTTTGTAGAATTCCTGAAAACTGCCTTCATTTATTACGGTATAATCAGCATCCTTTGGCTCTGTTTGATTTTTTATCGAGATTTTAAAAAGATCGTAATCGATCCCGTCTCGTTTACGGATTCGCTCGTAAGCAAGTGCCTCGCCTGCTTTAGTCAGCAGTACTTTGTCGCAGAGTTCAAAGAATTCTAATTCTTTCCACAGGGCTCCGACCACTACCGCATTCGCTTTCTTCTTTTTCAGGTAATAAAGTTCATTCTTCAGATGTCTTTTGAGTTCAGGATGAACGATGGCATTCAGATCTTTAAGCGCCTGTTTAGCTTCAGGCGTGTTTCCAAAAACGATGCTTTTCAGCTTCTGACGGTCGACGGTATCATCTTTTGTAAGGATATTCTCGCCAAAACGATCCACTATCTCCCGCCAGATTTTCTGATAGGGGCGATAGAGTTTGTGCGCTATTTTATCCGCATTCAATACTTTCCAGCCTCTTTGTTCAAGGAATTGAGCGGCGGTGTGTTTACCGGTTCCGCTTTTTCCGGTGATTCCTAATATCATGGTTCGTGGTTCGTGGTGCGCAGATTTTCTCCACGAACCACGAACATTTAAAATATTTTCAAATCCTTAAAGGCCTGTTTGAACTTCAGCATGGTAGCTTTGTAGGTTTTTTCATCAACCCGATAGTTGATTTTGTGCGCAATGTCATTTCTGACCTTATGTGCCGCCCAAACATCATTGATATTTTCAAAAAGTGTGGGGGTCTTCTTTAGTTTGGCTCCCAGACTTCCTTTGTAGCCCATCCTGGTCAGCGCATAGTCGAGTAGTTTATCGGCCTCCAAAATGGCATATTTATGATCCGGTTCGTGTATGATTTTTTTCCATGTCTCCCGGACTTCTTCCTTGAGTACTTTGCTGATTTTTCGGCGCAATCGTTTAAAAAGAACGTACCCAACAATCAGTACATCCGCTATCACAAAAATGAGGATGATAGTGACGATTAATTTCATTTTTTATTTTTGTTTTTTGCGCTCTTTAGCTCTATTTTAAATGAAAATCAGGAAAAGTAAATAAAAATTTATTTTTTATGGCGTAAATGATGCGCCACCATTTGTGAAAGAAGTTCTTTTAACCCTCCGGCATGACTCATTTCACGGCTGTTTAAGTAATTTCCCTGATGTTTCATCAGAGCCAGTTCAATCTTCTTGGGATTTTTGGCATTTTTCAGATGAATATGAGACCCTGAAATGACTTTGAGGGTCACATCGCCGTATCGGAGAACAGTTCCCCAGAACCCTTTGATCACAAAGGCAACTCCTTCTGTATCTTCGTAGCCGATCCGCTGGGACGTGTTAGAAAAAAGTCCATGCCACTCCACAATAATGATACTCATGTCAGTAAAAAGCCAAACATCAGAATGCCAATCGATGAGTTCATAAAATAACTTGATACACGCCAGAATCATCCAGGCAACAATAACAAGTACGAAAACGGGACTTTTAAAACCAATAAAATAAAGGATCCATGGCAGCATAAAGCCAAAAAACAATATCCCGACAAAGGGGCCGGCAAATTCGGCCCAGTGTTTATGGGCGGCATAGAGCACATTTTCCCCTTTTTCCAGGTGTTTTTTGAAAATCAGCTTATCGACGAACATTTGTTTTTGGTTTTACTGGGGCCATTATCCCAAAAAAAACTGGACTTGTAAATGCTCGCCAATCCCTATAATCTATACGGGCTAACCTGCTTCAAAAATGCAGACATTTAAACCCGAATTAGAGTATCGAAGGCCAAAATCAGGCAATGTCAGGAAGTTTTTTAAGGAAACCGGCTTATTTATTGCAGATATCTTTTACAACGCCATTGTTATCATTGTACTGGTGGTACTGATTCGCAGTTTTCTGATTTCCCCTTTTCGGGTGGTCGGTTCATCGATGGCTGACACGCTCGACAATAAGGAATTTATACTGATCGACAAGCTCAGTTATCTGGTGGGTGATATTGAGCGCGGCGACCCGGTTGTCTTTTTACCGCCTGCTACCAGCAAAGACACACCCAAGTTTGAAGAAATGGTTCAGGTTAAGGCTTCCGGGACCGGTGTCTTCAATTTTTCTGAACTGCGACACGTCAAAAATGCTGTTTATTGTGATGGTCATTTGCTTAGCGCTTTTTGGTTCTGTAAAGAAAAGGTGAAACCCGGAGATCTTGTTTATTACGCTCCTCAGAAGGAAGTCGCAGGCAGTTCAGGAAAACAAACCAACTGGAACCTGGTTAAAAGAATTGAAGTGGATGAAAATACCTATAAACAAGGTACGATCGCTTTTGAAGGAGAAAAAGAAACTATTTACACCGTGCGGGTCTATGGATCAAAAGGGCCTGAATATTTTGTGAAGCGTGTTATTGGCATTCCGGGTGATACAGTTAAAATTGACGGGGGGCGCGTTTACATCAAAAGGTCTGAAGATCAGGATTTTTGGCAAATTGATGAATCTTTTCTGAACTCAGAAAACCTCAATAGGACCTATATCAGCCAAAAACACCGTCAAAATGTCTACGAGGTGCCGGAAGGTCATTATTTTGTTATGGGAGATAACCGGAATCATAGTAATGACAGCCGGAGCTGGCTTGAGCCTATCACACAGGAAGCCTTTGCTTTTGTGCCTGAAAATAATATCAGCGGTAAAGTTTTAATTGTCCTTTGGCCGATTAATAACTTCCGACTTATTGAATCGGCCGATTTTTAGCAATATTACCCTTGAAAAAAGGTCCAAAAAATGATATAATGGACTGATAATAATTTATCAGCCAATGGATCAGAACTCATCTCAAAATCCAGGTCCGCAAAGCGTTACCCCCGCTCAAGCTTCTATTCCTGCACCCCCTCCTTCACAAGATGCTTCCGCAACTCAAAAAGGTGCCGATTTAAAAGATCAGAGTGTGCTCAGTAAGAGTCAGGATCCTGCCACGCTGGAAGCCCCGCTCAAAATTACGATCATTCTTCCTACGAATGCTTATTTTATGGCTGGTATTCGTGATTTTACTATGACCGTCACTCAGAATATGACAGGCTTCTCTCAGCAATGGGCTTATCGTTTTCAGTCGGTTGTGGATGAACTTACGAACAATGCGATTGAATTTGGTTCTAAGGCCGGAGAAAATATCACCATCACTTTTGTGAGTGTAAAAGGAAAATACATTGAAGTTTACGTAAGAGATACTGGTACCGGTGTTAAAAAAATGACAGCGGCTGATATGATGCAGTATCTGGAAACCCATAAAAATATCGATCCGACCACCATTACCACCATTCGCGGCCGCGGCCTTTCTCAGATCGTGGCTAACTGGGCTGATAAAGTTGGATTCACTGACAATGAAGGTGGTGGTTTAACGGCTCATGTAGTGAAATACTTTGATGCCAATGAACAACTTTAGATAAATAACGATTAATTACCAAGCTATGTCAGATATTCAAATAGCCTTTCAGGACTTAACCCTCGGTGCAAAAGCTGCCAAACTCATTACTTTTGTGGGTCAGCTGGATGAAACCAATGTGGATCATGAGGCAAGAAAAATCTATCAGGTGATCACTGAAATGGCTGAGCCGGTCCTGCTTCTGGATTTTTCTGATCTTGAATACATGAATTCAAAGTCCATCGGTTATGTGACTGACTGGTTTACGCAAGCGAGCGCAAAGAACGGTTCGATTTCCATCATTGGTCCTAAACCAAATATTCTGGATATACTGAAAGTCGTTGGTATTACTCAGATCATCACTGTCTATAACACTCTGGAGGAAGCAAAAACTGCTCTCGGAGGAGCTTTTATTGCAGAGGTAGCCCCTGCTCCGGTTACCCCAGCTGCCCCTGCCGCATCCCCGCCCGCTGCCCCCACTGAGACGCCTGTTTCAGTCGCTCCCGCTGCCCCCACTGAGACGCCTGCCCCTCCGGCGGTTTAATTTTTGTAATTGGTTTAATTTTAAAGAACACGCTTTTTCTTGCGGGTTCTTTTTTGTTATAATTACTTTTGAATCATTTTAGTCACTGAGAGAAAATGAAAAAATTTTTACTTTTTTTAATACTGATCGCTGTCCTGGGCGGAGGGGTTTATTATTACCGAGCTATGATTTTTCCTGACAGAGGAAATACTCTCCGAGTTGTTATGAATACAGGGGCAACGGATATTTCGCCTTACGCTCTTAATTTAAATAACACAACCCGTATCAGAAATATTTATGAAGGGCTTGTGAGTTTTAATAAAAATTTAAAAATTGCTCCCGCCCTGGCCGTCAGCTGGGGCAATCTCGATAGCACCCATTGGGAATTCCGTCTCAGAGAAGGAGTGAAATTTCATGACGGCAGTGATTTTTCCGCTCAGAATGTAGTAGATTGCTTCAATAAAGCGAAAAACAGTTCAGATTCGCAAATTGCGAGCTATATCAGTACGATCGAAGATGTGAGTATCAGTTCAAAGAACCGTATTGTCGTAACAACCCATTCTCCCGATCCTTTACTTCTTTCCAAATTGACGAAAATTTTTATTTACAAAGACAACAATATTGGGACCGGTCCTTATATGCTGGATGAATGGATTCAGGGCAAACGGTTTAGCCTGAAAGCATTTCCCGATTATTGGGGTGAAGCACCTTTTTTCCCCCAGGCTGAATATGAAGTCATATCAAATCGTTCAGAGCGAGAAAAAGCTTTTGCTGAAGGTGAGATAGATATTCTGGTAGGTCTTACTGAAGAGCAGGCGTTGGATTTGCCTAAAGATCAGGTCATTACCAATTATGGTCTTGAGGTGAATTTTCTGATGTTTCAATTGGATGATCCGGTTTTTGAAGACCGGAATATTCGCGAAGCCATTCAAACACTGATTGACCCTGATGAAGTGGAAGAAATTGGCAACCATTTTGTCAGAAGAAGCAATCAGTTTATTGCTGAAGGTGTATTTGGATATAACAAAGAGATTCCTTATTTCAAATATGATCCTGAAAATGAAGCCCGTGATTTATTCGGTAAAAGGCTTCAGCCGATTCGTCTGGATTATCTGGCCAGCTATGGAACGCTGGTCCAGTATCTTAAGAATAAGCTCCGGCTGGCCGGCTTCTCCGTAACGGAAACGGCTGATCAGCCCGACGACCTTCTGGAGAAAATCGGCCGCAATGAATCCTCGTTCTTCTTAATCGGATGGCGCGCAGAAGATGGCGATGCCGGAGGATTTTTTGATGCCTTCATCCATTCTGACGGCCTTTATAACAATGGCCGATACAGTAACCCTGAAGTCGATGAACTCATCGAGCAAAGCCGGACGGAGATGGATCCTCAAAAAAGGCTGGTCATGCTGCAGGAGATCAGCGCCAAAGTTTCGGAGGACCTTATTGGCATTCCTCTCTTTGAGACTTCCAGACTTTATGGAATTGATAAGGGGGTCCTATGGGAGCCGCGACTGGACGGCGAAGTTCTTGCCGCTGAAATTAGCCGATAGTCCTTTTCATCAGAATAAATTTATGGTACGGTTATGAAAGTCCTTTTTAAACATTTTTATGTCCAACCCAAAATACCAATCCCCCAAAGGTGTTCACGATGTTTTACCGGATGATCACCTGTATTTCTCTTTTATTAAAAAGGTTGTCAGGCATCATTGCAGACGGGCCGGTTTCCGCCGCATTTCGACTCCCATATTTGAAAATATCGAAGTGTTTAAACGGAGTATCGGAGAAACATCAGATATTGTGGAAAAAGAGATGTTTCTTTTTGAAAGTAAATCCGGTAAGAAGTACGCGCTTAAGCCGGAGGGAACGGCCGGCGTGGTACGCGCCTATCTGGAACACGGAATGAGCAATCTGCCGAAACCGGTGGAACTTTATTACATCGAACCTCATTTCAGGTACAACCGGCCACAAAAAGGCCGGTACCGGCAGTTTCATCAGTTTG
The DNA here is from genome assembly GCA_016934215.1 of Candidatus Peregrinibacteria bacterium. GTDB lineage: Bacteria > Patescibacteriota > Gracilibacteria > UM-FILTER-43-11 > UM-FILTER-43-11 > JAFGTE01. Next base: position 43,817 of record JAFGTE010000013.1, read on the forward strand.
GTTTTGAAGTGATCGGTGAATCTGATCCGGCGATTGACGCTCAGGTGATCTACATTTCTCATCGTATCAATCAGGATTTGGGCATTGCGGACCGACTGACCTTGCAGCTGAATACCATTGGCAGCAGTGAGGATCGTATTAAATTTCGTGAAGATTTAGTGAATTATTACACTGGCAAAGAAAGAAGTCTTTGTGAAGACTGCCGCAGACGAATGCATGAAAATCCGATGCGCCTGCTTGATTGTAAGGAGGAGGATTGTCAAATTCTGGCTTCTATGGCGCCCAAACTGGAAAATGTCATGAGTGACGAAAGTAAAGAACATTTTAAATTACTTCAGGAATATCTGGATGAACTGGGAGTTAAATATGAACTCAATCCTACTTTAGTTCGCGGGCTTGATTATTACACACATACTGTTTATGAATTCTGGAGCAAGCATGACGGTGCTCAGAATGCGACTGGCGGAGGTGGTCGTTATGACGGTTTGGTTGAACTGATGGGGGGTGAAAGTACCCCTGCCGTCGGTTATGCAGCCGGCATGGAACGTATTGTGGAATACATGAAGGAGGCAGGTATTCGCCCCCCGAATAAAGATAAAGTAGATGTCTTTGTGGCCCAACTTGGTCTCGTCGCTAAAAAGAAATCCCTGTCACTGATCAATGAACTCCGTGATCTTGGAATCAATACAGTAGGCGCTATCGGAAAGTCTTCGATGAAGGGGCAGATGGGACTGGCTGACAAGCTGAATGCCAAATACAGCCTGATTCTGGGGCAGATTGAAGTACAGGAGGGCACCATCATTCTGCGCGATATGGAAAAAGGCAGTCAGGAAACGGTGTCTTATGAAGGTATTGTGGAAAAGATGAAAAAGATTCTGGGCGAGAAAAAATTGTCTTCGAAAAAACTCTGGGAAGAATAATTTCTGACAACTTTAAAAAAGTTTTCAGTACTTTCAAAATATCTGACCTCGCTCTTCATCTTCTCGCTCAGCGTCAGGACTTCCCTCAGGGTACATGCCCCCTCGGGGTTCCTTCCAGCTTCGCTCAAAGCTTCATCACTCGCTAATTATATATGACAAAAACTTTTGGTATCGTCGGGCATCCGGTGGAACATTCACTTTCCCCTGCGATGCATAATGCTGCTTTCAGGTCTGAAAGTATTGATGCTGAGTACAGGCTTTTTGATGTCCATCCGGACAATCCTGATAATCTGGCAAATTTTTGCTATGAGACCGATATGAATCGTATTGGCGGTTTTAGTGTCACTATGCCTTACAAGGAACGTATTATGGATTACTGCGACCATTTCGATCCTTTGGCTAAAATCATTGGTGCCGTGAATACCATTAAGAATGAAAAGTCGAATCTAAACGGTTACAACACTGACAGTCCTGGCGCTATGCAGGCTTTACAGGAAAAGACTAAATTACCCGGTAAAAAGGCGCTTGTGCTCGGCACCGGCGGTGCCGGACGCGCTATTATTTATGGGCTTAAGGAATACGGTGCGCAGGTGCATATTTTTGATCGCATACTTTCGAAGATGGAAAAAACGGCTGAACAATTTGAGGTAGACACAATTGATTTAAGAACTATTAAAGAGGCCGAATTCGATATTATTGTGAATGCCACTCCGGTAGGCAGCTTTCCGCAAATTGAGCAGAGTCTGCTGACTGCCGAACAGATTAAACAAGGAGCCCTAGTTATGGATATTGTGACTAATCCTTTGGAAACACAGCTGCTAAAGGAAGCTAAGAAAGCCGGTGCTGAAACGATTTCGGGCGAAAGGATGCTGCTTCATCAGGCGGCCGGCCAATTTACTATTTGGTTTGAGAAACCCGCCCCCTTTGAAGTTATGGAAAAAGCACTTTATGAGGAACTGAAAAAAAGGAGGTAGCATACCTCTTCAGAAAGATACCCACCAATGTTATGAATCGAAAAAAAAGGGCTCAACAGATCATGCAGATTCTTGACCGACTCTATCCGAAGGCGCCTATTTTGCTTAAACATAAGCAAGACAACCACTTCACCTTTCTGGTGGCAGTATTGCTTTCAGCGAGAGCTACAGACAAAGTAGTGAACAAAATCACCCCGACACTTTTTGAGCTGGCTGACACCCCTGAAAAAATGATGAAGGTACCTGTAAAAAAAATCCGGGAGATTATTAAACCGATTGGCCTCTCCCCTGCTAAATCAAAGAATATTAAGGCGCTCAGTCAGATTTTGGTGAATCAATTTAAAGGTAAGGTTCCTGATTCCTTTGCAGCGCTTGAGAGTTTGCCTGGTGTAGGCCACAAAACAGCGTCGGTGATCATGGCCCAGGCGTTTCATCATCCGGCTTTTCCCGTGGATACCCATATTCACCGCCTGGCCAAACGCTGGGGACTTTCTAATGGCAAATCTGTAGTTCAGACGGAACGGGATTTAAAAAAAGTGTTTCCCAAAGAAAAATGGAAAAAATTACACCTTCAGATGATTTTCTTTGGCCGCGAGTATTGTAAAGCTCTGAAACACAAAGAAACTGATTGTCCCATCTGCTCAAGGTTTCAAACTTAGCGTACCAGAGCTATATCTGATACAAAAGTCTGATTGCGATTCAGTTCGGTTTCAAATATCGGTATCAGTGAAAAAGCGTTTGAAGAAATCGGATTGCTGTTCGTGACTATTAAGGAATCCGGTAAAATGATTTCTTTTTTTAACGTAATATTTTCGGCACCCGCCTGCTTTTCGGCAACAAACTGATAACTGTCTTCGGGATGGAAACTGAGATTAAAAGGTAAGAGGTAACGGATGGTGACTTCCTTTTCATCTCCTGCGTTGATGGGTCCGAGGGTGAAGGCAAATACGGTCCAGTCCAGGTCTTCGGATACTTCGATGGCCGTAAGATCGATACCGCTGGCATCCTGAAGAGCGCTGCCTTTTGGCACATAAACCCGCATATAATCAACGTTGGGGCCACGACCCAAAATAAAGTAAGCTGATTCTTCACCGAGGGCACCCGTGCCATAACGGCTGATCAGATTGGCCAGTTTTGTTTCAGCATGATGATTCCAGGTGTGCGTTTTTTTAATCGTCAGGACATCTTCAATTTTTCCTTTCTCGCTGATATGACTAAGGTGATGTAACTGCATGTGCATGTACTCATCACTTTTATTCCCACCGATCGCTGTAGTGATCACAGAAAGATAATCTTTTTTTTCAGCCGGCTTTTCTATAGCTCCATCTAAACCAATACGCACAATCAATTCCTGGACTCCCGGATGCATGGAATACATTTGCACATGACCTTCTTTAATGAGTTTTTTTCCTAAGTCAATCAGACGGCCCGTTTCGGAAAGATCAGGAATTTTTTTCTGCAGTACGGGGATCAGATCAAAAAGAAGCTGTTTGGGCGTAGCCGACTCACTGAGTTTAGCTTCCGTATAAAAAGAAATGATGTCGCTGAAATTCCCGGCACGGATCTGAAACGGAAAACTGGGCAAAACCACCGGCCCTGTCAATTCCAGCAAGCCTTCAACCACATTCTGGTCAATGGCAATGACCGTATCGACCGAAGGCCCTTTGCTGTGTTCTAAAAACCACATAATACTCTGAGCGCTTGTCGGAAAGTCGGGGCTGTAATTGGCATCCCGCATGTATAAGCGGTCGGCCACCTGGTCAATTCCCGGCGGCGGATCGACCATATCGTGAAGCTGACCATCGGTTTCATAAACGTCCTTCGTCTCCATTTTGCTGATCTTTCCGTCGTTCACATCAACGATCATATAACTGCCAATGAAGCCGCCTGTCGCCCTGAGCTCGTGGTTGTTCTGAAAAAGCAGCAGATAGCGATGCGGCACGTCATCCCCCAGCAGGCTTAAGAGCACATCAAAATTCTCATCCACTTCCAGCAAAGCCGCCATCATCTGACCGATTTGCGTGCGGGCTGAGGCGATTTTCCTTCGCAGGTCTTCGGGCAGAATGTCATCGTTGATCGTCGCCATTTTACGCTGCAGTGAAGCTGCCATGGCCAGAATTTCATCAAAAGCTATTTTTCTTTCTTTGAGCGCCTCAACCAGCCCTCCGTCCTCTCCGCCGGCCATTGCCAGCATAGCCTGGGGCAGTTCATTAAAACTCAGCATCAGCTCCGAAAGCTCCTGACCAATCTGAGTTACTTCCAGCGCACTTTCGATTAGTTTGTTGGCCGCGTCCAGATACAAGCCTTCCGACATAAATTGCTCATTTTGCGAGATTATAGGTTCCGCCGTCTGACTGAGCTTTTGAAAACTGGCTTCCGCCTCTAAAAAATGTGTTTTGGCGGCGGCTGCATTCTTTGCCAGTAAACTCTCTGCCCCTAATTTTATGCTTTCATAGCCTTCATAGGCGTTTTCCTGCCCCTCAAATATCATTTCCCGCCCCAGTACGTAAGCGTTCCCGATGCTCAGAAACAGAAAAGCTACCAAAGTGACGATCGCAAATAGGAAAAAATCGCTTCGCCGGCCCAATTGGGGCGGATTGGTCCCCTTTTTGGAAGGCCTGATATCAAAAAATTTTCCCTGCATGGGTTCGAGTCTGATGCCGCCTTTTTTTGGACTTTTCTTTTCGGACATGGTTTTATTTTAGCGTGAAAAGTATTTACGACCAAATCTGGGAATCCGCTTTAAAAAAGCTGGAAGTACGTCATCATAGCAAAGCGGAACTCTTGCGCAAGCTCACTGAGAAATTTCCGGGCGATCGGGGCACGATTCTTACGGTGATTGAGGAGATGGAGCGGGTTCAGCTTTTAAATGACCGCCGTTTTACCGAAGAGTTTGTGCATCATTTAATCCAAAAACCGATCGGGCGTTTTAAAATCATGATGGAATGTAAAAAGCGAGGTTTGGATGAAGCTATGGTAGAGCAGGCTCTGCTGGACGCGGAATGGAGCGAGGAAAAGGCGATCAAAGAAGCTGTTGCCGAAAAACAGCGCGTGTTTCATGAAAAAGATGAACGCAAACGGAAACAGAAGCTGGTGAATTTCCTGAAAAACCGGGGTTTTACGGACCGTGTGATTTTTCGTTACTTTAAATAAAAGGTCCGCCCCCTTCCTTCAATGCTATACAAATAACTGTCACTCAGATATTTATTTTTTCGGTATGTTTGCTTTTTCTGGCTTATTAAAGCCATTTTTATTTCTGTTTTATGCATAATTAATGTCATTGAGACAGCAATTTGTATAATGCGTTTCTACTACACTGGGGAGCCGGAGCGGCGCTGTATTGTAAAATAATTTGCTTTCTGAAGCTTTTTTGTGTATACTTTAAGTGATGTAGGGCTTGACAGGCCTACCTTTCACTGTAACCCAATGAAAATATGAAACCGCAATTCTTTGCTGCCATCCACCAGATCTGCGATGAAAAGAATATCCCCTATGAGCGCGTCATCGACACGATCAAGGCCGCTTTAGCGACCGCCTACCGAAAAGATTTCGGAAATAAAGAACAGGAGGTGGAAATCGTACTCCAGGATGATAGCGATATCGCCACGGTACTTCTTGTCAAGGAAGTAGTGGAAGAAGTGGAAAATCCGAACATTGAAATCAGTCTGGCTGAAGCACATAAAATGAAAAAAGACGTGGAAGTCGGTGATATTATCAAAATCGACGTCACCCCGCTCGAATACGGCCGTATTGCCGCTCAGAGCGCTAAGCAGGTGATTCTGCAGCGTTTGCAGGAAGCCGAACGGGACGCGCTTTATGAAATGTTCAAGAACCGTGAAAATGAAATCATGACCGCCCAGGTCATGCGCGTGGAGAACGGCGTCGTGCATATCCAGATCGAAAAGCACAACGTGATGCTCGGCCCCCGCGACCAGATTTCAAACGAAAAATATTACAACGGAAAACGCATTAAGGTATACCTCGACAGAGTCGTGCATACCAGTAAAGGGCCTCAGCTTTCCATCAGCCGCACTCACCCCAACCTGGTCGTGCGTCTGCTCGAAATGGAGATTCCGGAAATTGCGGAAGGTGAAGTGGAAATTAAATCAATCGCCCGTGATCCCGGCACCCGCAGTAAAGTCGCTGTGTGGTCCGAAGACGAAAAGATTGATCCCGTCGGCGCCTGTATCGGCCAGAAAGGGGTCCGTATTCAGGCAGTGATGAACGAACTCAATGGCGAACGGGTGGATATTATTGAATGGACCAAAGATCCGAAAGAATTTATTGCCACCGCCCTTCAGCCAGCGAAGATTGCCGAGGTTATTATTGTGAATGCCGGCGAAGATCCTAAGGTGCCCAAGCGCGCCGCGGTTTTTGTGGAGGAATCGGAACGGCCTATGGCGATTGGCAAGCAGGGGCAGAACGTGCGCCTGGCGTCGGATTTAACGGGCTATGAACTAGACCTTTACAATCTGGAACAGCTCCCTGCCTTTAAGGAAAAGCTCAAAGAACTGATGAAGTCCGACCGTCCCACCACGGCGGGCAGGCGTATTGATGATAAGGAACTGGAGGCCGCTGCCACCGAAAAGGAACTGGAGGCCGCTGAAAAGAGTCTGACAGAAGAAGGCGGTGAATGGGGCAAGCTGACCAAAGCCATTACCAATAAACTCGAAGCCGCCGGCTATGCCAGCCTCGAGGATCTGAAAGGCATGGATTTAAAAGCTCTGGAAGGTATTGAGGGAATCGGTAAGGTGAGTGCCAAAAAGATTCTGGAAGAACTGAAATAATATTTAAATACTAAAAAACCCCGCCCGTGGCGGGGTTTTTTAAATGTTAAATAATCAACTAAGTATTAGTTGTAAACAACATAAATGGTATCATCAGCACCTAAAGCGTCAGCATCCTCAATTGCCTGTGCAGTTGTAGTAGTCAACTCTGTGCCAATGTCTGTTGTATCATCCACACCATCCAAGCCATCAGCTAAAATATTTGCTTTTTGATATGTTTCAACATCAGTGATTAATGCATAGCCATTGTTATCAATGCCTCGGCTACTTAGAGGAATATAGACGTAAGAACCAACACAAATATTTGTATCGGTTGAATCATAACGCGTTTGCTGAGATTCAGATGGTGAAGGGACAACGCCGCCCTTCAGGTAGCTTGCGATGTTACCAATAATATCTACACCATCCTCACCTGTACAATTAGCACATGGAGATGTCGTATAATCTCTTAAACAATAAACCGTCGCATTTGTTCCGGGATATTGACCGTGGTCATCGAAATAAGTTTCGAGGGCCTGGCCGATGGCGTTCAGGTCCGCGATACGTCCTGTGTCACGAGCTCGAGCCTGTGCACCTGTAAGACGTGGGAGAATTGTACCCATCAAAATACCGAGGATGACGATGACGATCATCAGCTCGATCAGGGTAAAACCTCTATGAAAAGCGCTTTTCGTAGTCTTTTTCATTTTTGTTTTATTAAAGAAATAAATAAGTTATTTAAATGTTAGCATAAAAAATTTGTTCAATGCAAGTCTTTTTTTTGCATTTTATACGGCAAGGTCGGAGGCGGATAAAATCGGTGTCATCACGGCCATGACCAGGAAGGCGACCGCGCCACCCAAAACGACCATAATAATCGGCTCCATCAGGGAGGAAAGACTTTTAACCATGGTGTCCACTTCGTCCTCGTAAAAGTCGGCCAGTTTCTTGGTGATCTGGTCGATCTGGGCCGTCTGTTCGGCGACACCGATCATGCCCACCACCATATTCGGAAAGTAGTAAAGGTCGTCTTTCATGTTTTCAGCCATGCCGATACCGTGTTTTACATCGTCGGCAATTTTATTGATACGTTCTTTATATAGTTGGTTTCCCACGCTGGCGGCCGTGATGCGCAGTGCTTTGATAATAGGAATACCGCTGGAAACCATGGTGGCCAGGCCACCGCAGAAGTGCGCAAGAGAAGCTTTTTTGGAAAGCTTTCCGAAAAGCGGCAGGACAAAGACGATGCGGGTCCATATCCGATCGCCCCATTTAGTCGCTTTCCACCGAAGGAAAATTATTACAAAAACAACCAGGGTTCCGATTCCCCACAATACATTGGGCAGTCCCCAGGTCTTATTGACCAGCCAGTCTGACATACTTACTAAAGCCTGTGTCATGGCCGGAAGTTCCCCTCCAAGCCCTTCGAACATTTCTTTAATCTTCGGCATCACGAGCACCATAATCGAAACAAAAGCGGCGATCATAATAACCACGATCACAATCGGATAAATCATGGCACCTTTGAGTTTGGACCTGAAAGCGGCTTGTTTTTCAGACTGCGTCGCGATTTCAATCAGGGTTTGGTTTAAGCGTCCGGAAGCTTCACCGGCTTCCACCATACCGATCTGGGCTTCTGAAAAATATTTGGGAAATTCCGCAAGCGCCTGAGAAAAACTGCTTCCTGATTCAATTCTTTCCACAATTTCTTTAATGATCAGTTTCATATGACCGTTGTCTGTCTGATCGATCAGAATATGCAGCGCTTTCACAATGGAGATCCCCGCATTGATCATGGTCGCCAGAAGTCTGAAAAAAGCGACCTTATCCGCTGTTTTGACTTTCTGATATTTCGCCAGAAATTGGTTCAGGGAGTCCATAAGACCACCCCCTCTGGCCCCGGCTTTCATGGGACTTTCCTGAGGCACTTCAGGCCCTCTTGGGCGTAATTCTTCAGCGCCGATATGTAATGAAGTTTCTGTCATTCTATTGATTATTGTTATCCGGATATTCGGAAGATTTCTTCCAAGGTGGTCAATCCCTGAAGCGCTTTAATAAAGCCATCCTGTTTCAGGGTGATCATCCCCTGTTTTCTTGCCGCATCCTCCAGTTCGGCATCAGGAGCATTCTTGATTACAAGCTGTCCTACTTCGCGTTCCAAAGCCAGAATCTCAAAAACCGCGACACGGCCTTTATAGCCGAGATTGTTGCATTTCTGGCACCCCTTTCCTTTATACATTTTCATGCCCTTTAAAAGAGCGGGATCCAGGTCTTTTTCTTTGACGGCTTTGAGTTCTTCCTGAATTTCTTTTGCCACTTCCGGTTCCACCGTTATTTCTTCCTTACATTCCGTGCAAATACGGCGTACTAGACGCTGAGACACAATCCCGCGAATAGAGGAAGTGATCAGAAAGGGTTTAACGCCCATATCCGTGATACGGGTCAGCGTTGATACTGCCGAATTCGTGTGGATCGTAGATAGTACCAGGTGACCGGTCAAGGCGGCGCGGATAGCAATTTCGATGGTTTCCTGATCGCGGATTTCCCCCACCATGATGATGTCCGGATCCTGACGCAGGGCGGTACGAAGCCCCCTGCTAAAGTCATACTGAATCTCCGGACGAACCTGAGACTGGTTGAGACCGTCCATTTGGTATTCCACCGGATCTTCAAAAGTCATGATGTTTACGCCGATTTCATTCAGCCGGTTGAGAACTGAATATAAGGTATTCGTTTTACCTGAACCCGTCGGTCCGGTCACCAGAATGATTCCGTTCGGCAGTTTACAAAAGCCTTCCATCAGTTCCAGTGAGCTTCCCCGCAGACCCAAATCAGGAAGATCAGGAATAGTTTTAGTCTTGTCCTGTAAACGTTTACAGATCTTTTCACCGTTTACTGTGGGCAGGGTGCTTACACGCAGATCAATGTTGCGGCCGTCTTCGGTGGTCACTTGGGTGCGGCCGTCCTGAGGAACGCGCTGTTCATCGATCTTCAGGCTCGACATGATCTTCACGCGGGATACCACGGCCGGATGGATATTATTCGGGTATTCAACAATAAGCCGGAGTACTCCGTCGATCCTGAGGCGGATACGAACGGTCTTTTCTTCGGGCTCAATATGAATATCCGAAGCGCCCATTACGAGAGCTAAGGTGATCGTATACATCACGATCTGAGGAATATTGCCTGCCAGAATGGCATTTTGCAGTTGTTTGGTCAGTGTCGCGGCCTGCCCTTCGCTATTTACTTTGCCATTTGGTTTTTTTCCGGCCTCTTCCTTTTTAACCTCTTCTTTAACGGAAGGTACGGCTTTGGCCGGTGCCACTGCAGGCGCCGCTGCTGCCGCTTTAGCCCCCACTTCTTCCAATGGTGTAAGCGTTACCTGGTTTGCCAAAGGTTATTTGTTAGTTACGGGTTTTTTGGGGAATTCTGGAATACACATTGAGCTTCACACTGAAATCCACACCTAAATTCTCACCGGTTTTTTCGTCTACCCCGCGATAATTGATACTGATATTGGATATGTTCATCAGGCGGATTTTTTTACTGACCACTGTCTTATCTTCTCCTTCACCCGTATACACATAACCTGAGCGATCAACCAAACTCAAAAACCGGTCAAATCCCGCCAGGCTCGAATAAATGGAAGTGGAAACGGGAATGACTAAGTAACCGTCTTTCTCCTGAGGTTGTGACAGACTGATGGAAGTGAATTCGAAAGGCGGGTAAGCCGCTGCCACCTCCGTAGCAAAGGATTCAAACAGCTGAATCATTCCCAATTTATCGATTTCTGCAGGAAATATATCGTCAAGCGCTTTAAGGACTTCGGCGTGTTCTTCATCGTAAGCTGATTTGTGAAGATCTCTTGTTTTTTCCAGATCGGGAATGATTACGTCTTCATATTCCTGAATTTCTTCCTGCAACTGGGCAATCTGGGCCGGCGCCTTAAGGTAGGCCACCGTATTACTGTAAAAGAAGAAAACGGAATAAAGCAGAAGAACCATGAGTGAACCGCCAAGTTTGGCATAGGCCATCTTCTTATTTTTTTCTTCGAGATATTTGGCCTTTTTGGCTTTTACCATTTGTCCGGCAACCAGTGTTTTGCCGAATATACTTTCCTTTTTTTTCTGGGCATCTGATTCAGGCTGATCTGCCTTATCTTTTCTGCCAATAATACTTTTGAATGAAATCATGGGGTTGGGTGTAAACTTTAATTATTCATTTAATGTGAAAGAGAGCTGGAAACTGGAATGATAACGTCCTGTATCAGCATCCAGACTTTTACTGAAAGAGGTGAATTCTTTGAATCCTGTGAAGTAAGGCTTTGTGGTGTCTTCCGGATTGTTTTTATCTTTGGGGAAGTATTTGAAAGCTTCCTCCAGTTCCACCAGTTTCGTCAGATTTCTGCCCAGCGGATCGCTGAGGGTGCCGCTCACCCGGATCGCACCTTTCTCGGCATCAAATGAGTAATTGTTATATTCGATGTATTTGAAAAAATCGTTCAGTTCATAAACGGAATTGGTCACCTGTTTGATTTTATCAAAAATATCAGGCCAGTTAATGCGTTCGCTGATGAGCTTATTGACCGTTTCAACCGTTTTGTCTTCGTAGCCTTCTTTAAATAATTCAATATCTTTATTGAGCTGAATTTCCTCTTCCTGAAGATCTTCTATTTTAAGTGAGGCATTATGAAGTCTTCCGCCTGTATTTTCTGAAATACCCGCTAAACCCAGCACCGTATTGTCTTTATCAATCCATTCAACATACAAAAAAGCTGCGCTGAGCGCGATGAAGATGATCGTGAAGTTCATGAATATTCTGGAGAAAGTCAGAAGCCCTGCCATTTCCTGTTTTTTAGCAGGCTGCTTTTCCTCTTCTTTTCTGACAATAATTTTTTTCTCTTCTTCTTTTTTTACTTCTTTCTTATCAGTTTTGGCCACGATGGTATCGATGATTGATTTTTTATCGATTTCTTCTTCTTTCTTGCCAAACATCTTGGTAAAAAGATTGCCTTTGCCTTCTTCCGGCGCCTTTTTAATTTCAGTTTTTGGGGTGACGGGAGCAATCGGAACGGAAGCAGCAACGGCAGGGGCCGGCGCTTTCGGAATGACTGGGGCGGCAACGGCAGGGGCCGGCGCTTTCGGAGCTTCGGGAATTTTAAAACTGGGGGCCGGCTGTGGCATTTTTGGCATCCCGAGAGGTTTGATCGGAGCTGCCGGGGCAGGTTTCATAGGCGTTGGTTTGACTTCAGCCTTAGCTGGTTCCTCTTTCTTTTCTTCTTCCTTCAGTCCGATTCTGAATATTCCTTCTTTCTTTTCTTCTTTTTTGGGTTCCGCTACCGGTGGTTTTGTTTCAGCTGCTTTTTCGCTCACCTTACCTGTCAGTTTTTCCTGTAATTTTGCCGCTTTTGCTTCCCATTTGGCGGTGTCTTTGTTCTCAGGATCAAACTCTTTAAATTCTTTTGTCAGAGCTACAAGCTTTTCAACGTCATTCTCTTTGTAGAGTTTCTTGAGCATATCGACATACTCTTCTGCTTTTTTTTCTTTTGCCTTTCTTGCTTCTTTGTCTTTTGCTTTTTCGATTTTCTGCATCAGCTTGTGAGCCAAACGATTTTCTGCATCATGTCTGATGATCCTGTCATACAGGGTTTTGACGGCTTCAAAGTTTTCACCTTTGTAAGCCATTTTCATTTCCTGCTCCAGTGCTTTAATGTCCTCCGGAGCTTGGTATTGTTTATTTTTGTCTTCCTGCGGGTCCATAGTTTGGTTGGTTTATTTTGTTCTTTTTTTGTTTGGCTTTGCCCGTTCGATATTTCTATCTAGGGGTATATCTTTTAATTTTATCATTTTTTCATGCATTTTTCAAGTCTTTTATGCTAGAATAGGCGGGATTATTACTAACCAGGAGCACCCCTCAATGAACCTTTCTGAACTTGCCAAAAAAATCAGTCAGGACCTCCACTATCTTTGAAGGCACTGGTATCAAGGAGAAAAAAGCTGCCGCTGAACAGAAATCCCAGCAGAAAGGACTTTGGAATGACCAAAAAAGTGCTGAAAAAGTGCTCAAAGAGCTGAAATACTGGACGGACCTTGAAGCACTTTGGCAAGGGCTTTCGGCAAAGGTCAAAGATCTTCAGGAACTGGATGAAATGGTCGAAGAGGGCAGCCCTGAGGCCGGTGAACTGGAATCGGAACTGGAAAAGCTTGAAAAAGCTTACCAGAAAGCGCATGTGGAGCTTCTTTTGAGTGGTCCTTATGACCAAAATGACGCCATTTTAGTCTTATCCGCCGGTACCGGCGGCGTGGACGCCCAGGACTGGACGGAAATGCTGCTGCGGATGTATCTGCGGTTTGCTGAAAAAAAAGGCTGGAAAACGGAAGTGACCGATAAAACGGTCGCCGCGGAAGCCGGCATTAAGAGTGCCACCATCCACGTCAAAGGAATGATGGCTTACGGGCTTTTAAAAGGCGAGCATGGGGTGCACCGACTTGTCCGGTTATCCCCTTTCAATGCCAAGAATCTGCGTCAGACTTCTTTTGCCCTGGTGGAAGTCCTTCCGGTCATCGCTGAAGATGCAGGAGTTAAGATCAATGAAAAAGACCTTAGAATCGATACCTACCGGGCCAGCGGAGCGGGTGGCCAGCACGTGAATACCACCGATTCCGCCGTCCGGATCACTCACCTGCCCACGGGACTGGTAGTCACCTGTCAATCGGAGCGCAGTCAGGCCCAGAACAAGGCTCAGGCCATGAGTGTTTTAAAGGGGCGGCTGGCCCAAAAACTGATGGAGGAAAAAAAGGAACGAATTGACGAGCTTAAGGGGGGCTACAAAGAGGCCGCCTGGGGCAACCAGATCCGTTCTTACGTGTTTCAGCCCTACACCATGGTCAAAGACCACCGCACGAACGCGGAGACCAGTCAGGTCGACGTGGTGATGGATGGAGAACTTGATCAATTCATTGAAGCCTATTTACTAAAAAGAACTTAACCGTTATTCTTTTTTTACGATGTTACTTCCTATTGAAACCGGCACAGACAATCCGATCCTCCGGAAAAAATCCACCCCCGTGGAAAAAATCACCAAGAAGACCTTAAAGCTCGTGAAAGATATGCACGAAACGATGATTGAGGCCAACGGCGTGGGTATTGCCGCGCCCCAAGTGGGGGTAAATGAACGGATTTTTCTGATGACCCTCGACAATAAAAAAGTCCTGCCGATGATCAACCCTGAGATTCTGGAAGTGTCGGAAAAAACGGAATGGGGGGAAGAGGGGTGCTTAAGTCTGCCCAACCAGTGGGGCAGTGTGGAACGAAGCAGGGCCGTGATGGTCCGCTTTAAAGATTTAAAGGGGCAGACACTGACCATGAAATTCGAAGGTTTCGAAGCCCGTGAGATCCAGCATGAACTGGATCACCTGAACGGTATCCTGTTTACGGATTATCTGGAAGACCATCAGATCGCTTTTGAGGTACGCGAAGGGGAAATGGTGTGATGCTCTTTTTAATAGAAATGATTTTCAAATCGCAATTGCCAGCGGGGATCGTGCGGATTGTTTTTTTGTAAAATCCTGTACAACCTGATTCCGTTTAAAATGGCTGCCTCATCTTCTTTGGCATAGAGCTGAATGATTTTTTTATAACCCAGCCTGGCGACTTTTTCATAAAGTGCCAATAAGATTCCTCCGCAAGTCGGAATTTTACTGATATTTGCTTTAATTTCATTATCGATTCCTGCATTGGCCAATAAAGTCAGCCATGAACTCGGTTTTTTACTTCTGTCTTTTTTTAAACGGGTACTGACTATATTCCGCATTTCTCTTTCTGTAAAAATCCGTATTTCATTATTTTTCAGCCCCTGTTTCTGAATATAATGATTGATCAGGCGGGGTATTACCTGTTGATTCAGGATATGATCTTTTGATTCTTTTCCCGCTTTATTTAATATAATCAACGCGTCTTTATAGTCCTTCCAGTTGATCACACTTTTGATTTCCTCAAACTGAGGAAAGGAGCAGAGGGGTTTTGCAGTCCCGCATTTAATCCGTTTTCCGTAGTGCTTTTCCACTAATTCCTTTCCGCCCATCTGGTAATAAACCACCTTTCTTTTAAAATCGATGTCATTTATTAATAAAGCCAGGTCCCCTTCCAGTCTTCTTGCCTCGGTAATCGTTTTAACCTGAACCGGCCGGATTTTTTCTCCGATACAAAAGTGTCCGGTAAAGATAATCGTGGCTTGTGATTGCATCTTATTTCCCAAAATAGACCTCCTGAAGGCGCTGGTCGTTTTTGATGTCTTCGGGTTTTCCTTCCATGTAAATCTGTCCTTCGACCATCACGACGACCCGGTCGATGATGTCAAAAAGGAATTTGAGATCATGTTCCACGATGACGATGGAATGGCCGTCTTTTTTGGAAAGTCCCTGAATGGTTTTGCCAAGCTGCTGGCGAAGCAGGGGGGCCACTCCGGCCGTCGGCTCATCGATCAACAGAATAGGCCGGCTGGAAAGCCTGAGACGCGACAGTTCCAAAAGTCTGAGCTGCCCTCCGGAGAGAATTCCCGCCTGAGATTTTTTGTATCTTAAAAGTCCAACTTCTGTCAGTGCTTCGTCAATGATCCGGTCCATCTTTTTTTGATGCTTTTTGGAAAAATTCCAGTACCAGGGAAAATCCCCTTCTCTTTCAATCGCGATCATCAGATTTTCTTCCAGCGTCATTTGTTTAAACACGCCCACCTCCTGAAAACTGCGGCCGATGTATTTTCCGGCCCGCTGGTAGCTTTCCATTGAGGTCACGTCTTTTCCCGCCACAAATACTCTGCCGTGAGCTGGCTTTAAAAAGCCTGAAACTGCGTTGAGCAAGGTCGTTTTTCCGCAGCCATTGGGCCCGATGATACCGACGATCTCACCGGCTTTCATCGAGAAAGACAGATTATTCAGAATGACACTTTCGCCAAACTGAACGCGCAGGTTTTCAGTGGAGAGAATGGAGTTATTTTGCATGAAAAAAGGGTTAGCAGGAACGGTCGGCGCTGAGTCCTTTCGGAGAAAGGGTGCGGATCATCAGCATGACGAAGACGGAATACAAAAGCAGCCGCATGTGCCCCAGGATCACTGAAGAAAAATCAAAAAAACGGAGCAGTTCCGGAACCATAACCACTAAGAATGTGGCCACGGCCAGATAGAGAGTCTTTGGTTTGTGGGCCATGATAGCAATCGTCAAAGTCGTAAGGAGCAGCGGAATTCCGGAAAAGGAAGGATCCAGATACTGAATGCGCCAGATGGTCAGAATACCGGAAATGGCGGCCAAAAGCCCTGCCAGAATCACCACGGTCCTTCCCGCCTGCTTCCATGAAAACCCCAGAGAGCTGAGAGCTACTTTGCTTTCTTTGAGCGCTCTGAGCCGCCTGCCAAAGGAAGACTTTAAAAGAAAATATTCCAGCCCTATTATAAGGACGGTAACAAAGGCCTGTCCCACTATCAGCGCGGGTAAGGTCTGGATAAAATCCGGGCGGGCGATTCCGGCGATTCCCAGTACCCCGCCGGTCACTGAATTCCATGATTTAAGCAGGGCGTCTGCTGCCACCACACTGGCCAGAGTCAGAACAGCGTAACTGTCCTGAGACATCTTTGTGTAAGCGAAGCCAAAAAACAAGGCTATTCCCAGCGCGAACAGAACTGACAGTAAAACGGCAGGGGGTAGAGGCAATCCTGCCTTCTGCAGAATCACCATGACATAAGCGCCGCTGGCGTAAGTGACCGGCACGGCCAGAAAAAAGATCCCGGTCACTGTTACGGTCAGATGCGCCCCTGCCGAAATAATCACTCCTTCCAGAAACTTTGCTGTAATACTTAAAAGGTATCCCATCAGCTGTTTCGTTTAGAGGAATAAAAGAGGCCACGGGGCCAGAGACTGAGCATAATGGCCGCCAGCAGAAAGACAAACACCATTTTCCAGGCGGCGGAAAAATCGCTGAAGCTGATGGCTATCTGCGGTACCAGCGCCACCAGATATGACGCAATGAAAGTGCCGGCAATATTGGCCTGGCCGCCGATCAGAAAAGCGATAAAGGCCATGATAATCAAATCAAAGCCCATTCCGGGTGTCAGAGCCGTATTGAGTCCGAGCGTGATACCGATAAAACCGGCCATCAGGATGGCGAGTAAATAAGTGACAAAACGCATTCGATGGGAATTGATCCCTTGTGCTTCAGCACTGTTGCGGTTTTCCGAAAGACTTCTCAGGGTTCTTCCGAAAGGCGTTTTTTGAAGCACAAAGGCCATTAAAAGAAAACACAGTATTCCGGCCGCAATGGTGATCAGGCCGGGCAGGGTGAGGTTGAGTCCGCTAAAATGGAAAGTCGGCAGAACGCCTTCGATTATACTTTTTCCATCCGATCCAAAACCGATTGCAATCAACGCCTCCAGCGCCACTCCCGCTGAAAAACTGGCCAGCAGGGCGAACAGGTATTGTTTTCGTTCAATGTATTTTTCCAGCAGAAAGTAGGAAAAGACGGAAAAGATGATTCCTGTTACGACAGCTATTATGCCCGCCAGGTAGAAATCGCCGGACCATTTCACGATCATATAAAACAGGTAGGCGATAACGGTCGACATCGCGCCGATACCCAGATGGAATACCTTGCTGACGCTGTAGATCATATAAAGCGGAATAGCGATGAGCAGGATCTGCGTACCGAGCACCAGGCTGTTTAGCAGAATCTGGAGGAAAAACATGACTTTATTATTTAGGATTATTGATTAACAGCTTCGCCGTTTTGCACTATGAAACGGCTGACAGGAATGTTCTGAACGAAGTTGTTTTCTCCGAAATAGATCTTTCCGATGTAACCTTCGAAGCTTTTCTTCCGCAGGGCGTTTTTGACCTTTGCGGGATCAGGTCCTTCACTTTGAATGGTCTCTGTCAGAATATCCAGTACATCCAGGGCAGATGCCGTGTAATACATACCCAACGCTTCGATGACTCCCTTTTCGGCTTCGATGCCTTCGTAAACCTGTTGGAATTCAGGAGAACTTAAAGTGGGTGCGTCGATAATGATCATTCCTTCGTCTGCTTTGGCAGCGTTTATTCGTGAAACATTTGGCAGATAAGCATACTGGCTGACCAGCTGTACATCTGCCAGGGCCGGGATTTCCGCCAGCTGTTTAAGCAGATTTTCAGCGGTTATACCGGGATTCGGATTTAAAAATAATGCTTCCGGCTGACTGACCGCTACTTTTTCCAGCATGTTCCGGAAATCACTGCCTCCTTTCGGGAAGGTCTCATCAGCAATTATGGTCACATCGGAATCCAGGTTTTCACGCACCACTTTCTGCAGGCCTATATTGTAATCATTCTGTTCTGTGATCATCGCTACTTTTTTATACCGGTTCAGTTCTTTGGCAATTCCCTGCCCCACCACGTCATCGTTGTAAGAAATAGTAAAAACAAAATCGCCTTCCTTTTCCACGTCCGGATTAGAGGACCATCCGGAAAGGAGTACTACTTGGTTACTTTGTGCAATCGGAGCAACTGCTAATGTTTCAGAAGAGCATGTTCCGCCCAATACAAAATCCACCTGATCGAAGTCGACCAGCTTCTGAAAAGCCAGTACTGATTCTGCACCGCTGCACTTGCCATCTTCGTACACCAGTTCAAATTGATAATCATTTGCCTGCTGATTTACCTTCTCCACCTGATAATCCAGCACTTTCTGAATTTCTATACCCAAAGCGGCAGCATCTCCGCTTAAAGAAGTGAGCACTCCCAGTTTGACGGTTTTAACCGGCTGATCTCCCGTACTTTCTATCACGGAAGCATTGCAGGCGGTCAGTAATAGAAAAGAAATAAGAGTTAAAAGTATTTTACGCATGAATAAGGTAATTAAAAATTAGAATGGTGATGATATTATACAATTTTTTTCGACATGACAAGTGTATGTTTTCATTTTTCTTTTAAAATAAAGCAAAAACTGCTATAATTGATGTGTCGAAAAATGTCGACATTTCAATTATCAGACCATAATCGTGTATAAAATCTACCTTCATCCGCTGGGCTTCAGCAACAAAGAAGCAGAGGTCTATCTGGCCCTGAATACCTTTGGCCCCTCCCCTGCCGCCACACTGGCCCGCATCACAAACATTAAACGGACTTCTATGTATGACATCCTGAATGCGCTTATGGCGAAAAATCTGATCGTCACTTTTAAAAAAGGACAAACCACTTTTTACGCCATCGATGACCTGAATAAACTCCTGCATAATGAACGGGAAAAAGTCCGGCTGGCCGAATCAGTAGTCCGGCAGCTGGATGCTGAAAAGGCCACACAGGAAGGGATTCCTATCAATCACTACATCGGCGAAGAGAATTACCGTGAGATGTACGAAGATATCCTCCGTGCCAACCCCAAAGAACTGATGGCCTGGCTGCATCTGGATAAGTTCTACAAAGCGCTGGATCCGGTCCGTGAGGAAGAATGGACCCTGCAACGGATCAAACAGGGCATGTACGCCCGCCTTATTCTGGTGGATACTCCGTTAGCCCGCAAATTCCGCAGGCAGGACAAAGAAAGGCTTCGGTCAACCGTCATCATTCCGAAGGAATTCGCCTTTGATACCAACTGCTTTTTATACGAAAATCACATCATGCTTTTTGATGCCGATAAAGTCGTCACGGGCATACGCATTAACCATCCGGGAATCTACACCATGCAGAAACAGATCTTTGAGATGACCTGGAATTACTTTAAAGGTTAGACGGAATATCAATACCGTTATTTTCCAATTGTTCTGCCACTAGTTCTTTGGCTTCAAGTAATGAAATAAAAGTCCGTCTTACATCCTCTCGTTTATAGTAGGAATCATCATAGCTATCCAATGCCTCCTGAACATTTTCATAGATAAATTTAATACCGTTAATGGATGCCTTTGTTTCATCCGGAAGCACTAAATTATCTTCAACTCGAACAGCCCAGGAAAGGATGGCATCAGCCTCCCCCTGGATTTCATTCAGATTCAGCGGTTCATCACCTGAGTAGTCTCCTTTTGCATAGTCCGTTCCCCTGTGTCTCATATCTTCAAAACGTCGGCGTAACTGCTCAGCTATTTCGTAAGTATATTTTTCCTCACCGGGAATCCGCGCTAAAAAACATCTAAAATCGGTATGTTTGTCTTCATCATAAATGGGAGCGAGCAAGTATTCATAGCCGAATCTTCCCCTGAAATCTGAATAACTTTCCGGTTTTCCGGTTACTGTAACGAATTCCTGCCCCTGACAGGCATATTCTCCATCATTCCAAAGACTGCTGGCATTTGCCATTTCTGTGAATTGAGGATAAAAACGATGAAGCTGCAAAGCATCAAAACGCTCCTGCGTGTAAAGCCACTGTTTGGCTATCGGTTTGGCCTTTTGAGTTGAAAAGACTTGGATAATCCGCAGCCTTGTTCCAATGCACTCCATTTTCCTCTCAGGACTTACTTCTTTACAATATTTTTCTGCTTCTTCTCTATTCTTTTCTTCTGCCCTTTTCTCCGCCTCTTTGTCACGTGTAACCAAAAGTGTTTCAGCAGTTTTCGGATTTTTATAAACATAAACCGTCTCTGGCTCTTCGTCTATCCGACTTTGTACTGAATAAAACCCCTCAACCTTACAGGTTCGGTTGTAATCGCCTAATACACGATAGGCAACATCAGCCTCTATCGCACATTCTTTTAAATTTCGCTCAGCCTGCTCAAAATCTTTAAAGCTGTTTGCCCCAAACGCCGATGTATCGCGCTTGACTGTAATCACCACCTGACGATCTTCTGTCTCAGGCCGCTCGACTGCTTCGGTAAATAATCGCTGATGTGGTATTTGTTCCGCGTAGGGACGACTGATATCAATATCATGTTCCATAAGCAGTAAGCGGTTTGCCACCGCAAAGCGATCGACTGCATCAATCCTTTCCAGATCATTCTTCGACATTTCATTGGGATCCTCCCGGTCTAAAATATACTGCTTAAAAACCTGTTCAACCTTTTCGAAGGTCTCTGGCATTATTCCATATCTGTTTTTAAGATCCTGGCCGCATTTTTTAACCAAATTATTAAAAATACTTAGGTTTTCACTTTTGTCGATGACTCCATGCCAAGTGTCATAACGAGAATGATAATAGAAAGAGATATTTTTCACTCTTTCTTCGAGTGCCGCATCCATGGCTTTTTGTCTTTGTTCTTCCACTCCCTGCTGATAGGAAACACCAGCTTTATAGGTGCCGCCTACCCCTGCCGCCCCCAATGTCAGGGCTAAAGCCAAGCGTGCCCGCGCCAGGGTTCTTTTGGCTGCCAGTGAATAATAGTTTTCAGCGGTTTTAAGGTGGATTGTCTCAAATGATTTCCCTTCCAGAAGGTCAAAAAGGGGCTGAAGCTGGGCGCATTTTTTATAACTGCCTTTTTTACCTTTCATCAGTCTTTCGATGATCTGGTCATACACTTCCTGCCGTTCCACTCCGCCATGAATACTGCGGCCATTTAGGATATCCGCTAAACGGACAGCCACTTCACAAAGTCCGTAATATTTGGCATTGGGGTTTTCATTCATCGCTTTGGGCACAGTTCCCTCAAAGGCCATATCAAGCACTTCGTATTCTTTTGAAATAGCATACAAAAAACGGGCCAGTTCTAAAGAACTCGGCTGAGCAGAAAGTGTCAGATCTTCCAAACCGCCAAGCGCCCCCTCAATGTCCAATTCACCCGATTCTTTTGCCTGTTTGAGCGTCTTAAAAAGGTCTTTATGAAGAGGGGCTTCCTCTGCGTTTTCAACCAATACTTCCGTCTGCCTGAAATGTTTTTTGGCAAGCACCCTGATCATCTCCGCTTCCTCTTCAGCCGGTATGGCGCGCCGGTCATCCACCTGATCATTAAAAATGCGGCTCAGGGCCGGAATGATGACAAATTGCAGGTTACTATGCCAGCCTTTTTGACCATACCAAAAGCCGCGAATATGTTTGATGCCATAATCGATCATGGCCAGAATTGCTTCCTTGTCATATATCCGGCGTTCACGTTCCCATCCCATAAAATCGGCAATTTTTTCGCGCGTGGTCGGAGGAATGAACTTTCCCAGATAAAAGGCGTGATTACCTGCTTCCAGCTGAGGACGTTCAATTTTCTGATCCGCAAATCGAACACTTTCCCATTCCCGCAGTTCTTCTTCCGCTTTTTCATCTAAAAACTGTTCCTGCTCAGTGACAGGTTTTTGTGCCAGTTCTTTCTTAAGCTTTTCTCTTAGTAAGTCTTTCAGTCTTTCCTTTCGCTGTGTACCGTTAAGCTCCCAATAACTGATTCTTTTTTCTATCTGCCGCCATTTTTGATGGGTTTCTCTGAGTCCGACCTTTTCACCAACTCGCGGCGAATAACTGACAAAATCAGCCATCGGTGATGGGCTGGAAAAGGCTTCCCGTAAGGTTTTAGGAAGCGGAATCGCTTCCGGCCTGTAATGTTCGTGTTCAAAGTATGACATTGTCAGCTATGATATTATACTTTATTTTATGTTTTTGTCAACTATTTCCGCGGTTGTGAATTTGCCCTTTTTCATGTATAAAGCTGGGGCGTCAACAAAGTCAAAATCCGGGGTATAATGGCGACGCGCCCAGGTGGTGGAATTGGTAGACACGCCGGCCTTAGGAGCCGGTGCCGCAAGGCGTGAGAGTTCGAGTCTCTCCTTGGGCACCACTATGTTATAATTAAGAGGCATCCATAATAAAATAATTATGAAGAAAATACTGCTCACATTATTTGCGGCGTTGCTTTTTTTGCCGACTTTTGTGCAAGCTGCTACTTTTCAGGCAGGTGAAGAAATCTATATAGACCAGAGCACTTCTGACGATCTTTATACATCAGGGGGTATCCTGAGTGTGACAGAAGAAGTCAGCGGGGATTTGATTGCAGCCGGCGGAAAAGTGATGCTTCGGGGCAGAATTACTCAAGATCTTACGGCTTTAGGTGGAAATCTTATGATCGATGGTGAGGTGGATGATGACATTCGTGTCATCGGAGGCAGTATCCATATCAATGCGATAGCCAAAGATGATCTTATGGGTGTGGGTGGGGATGTCACGCTAACAGATAATACTTTTGTGGGCGGAGACGTGAATCTGATTGGGGGCAGTCTTGTTCTGGGGGGTGTCATTAACGGAGATATGAGACTTGCCGGAGCTTCTATTTACCTTAACGCAGATGTAAAAGGAGACGTCACACTGCTCAGTTTCGAAAAAATTACTTTCGGGCCCCGGGCCCGCATTCAGGGAACACTCACTTATGCGGCTGAGGAGCCGCTCAAAATGCCCGCCAACCTGGTGAAAGGCGGTATCATTTTTAAAGAAATTGAAACAAGCCGCGTCAAGGAAAATCTGCCGGCTATTATGGCTGGATTTTCCATTTTTTCTTTCCTGGCCACTTTGTTTTTCGGTTTAATTCTACTTTGGCTTTGCCGTTATTACATTCTTCATGCCTCTGAAATCGCTTATGATGCCACTTTAAAAACGGTCGGCGTCGGTTTTTTGGCGCTGATTCTTTCGCCAATTATGGTGCTTATCTTACTGATTACAACCGTAGGCATTCCAGCCGCACTAGCGCTTCTGGTACTGTGGCTGGTTTTCCTCTACATGGCAAAAGTGATGGCGGCGATGCTGATTGGTTTTAAACTGGTCAGAGTGACCGATAAAAGTAAATTCATCCGAATGTTTGGCAGTTTCACTCTGGGTGCCGTCATCTATACCCTGATTGATATGGTGCCGGTTGTGGGCTGGGTCATTAATTTGGTTTTTGTCCTGATCGCGCTGGGCGCCATGACCTTGTACGAATTTGAACTTTTCTATCAGCTTCGTAAAAAGAAGATCGTTTAAATGGATCTAATTGATACCCACTGTCATATCAGCCACCTAAAAAAAGGACAGAAGGCCGTCATTGACCGCGCCTTTAAAGTAAATGTTACAAAGTTTGTGGATGTTGTTTGCTCAGTTGGTGAAATCCAGTCTTCGCTAAAGCTGGCTAAGCAGTATGATTTTGTCTGGAGTACGGCCGGCATCCACCCGACCATGCTGACGGACAAACTGGAAGAAGATCTGGGCAAGGTGCGGGAACTGGCAAAAAATGAGGAAAAAATTGTGGCCATCGGGGAAATCGGTCTGGATTATTATCACGATAAATTTCCGCACGGCCAGCAGGAAGCTTTTTTTGTGGCGCAACTTGATATTGCCCGCGAGCTGGATCTACCGGCCATCATCCATCTGCGCAGCAGCAAAAATCCGGGGGGGAATGAAGAAGTGTTTGAAGACGCCATCCGGATTCTGATGCGCGAAGATTTTAAAAACGGGGTGGCTCATTGCTTCAGCGGCAAT
This sequence comes from Candidatus Peregrinibacteria bacterium, assembly GCA_016934215.1. Lineage (GTDB taxonomy): Bacteria > Patescibacteriota > Gracilibacteria > UM-FILTER-43-11 > UM-FILTER-43-11 > JAFGTE01. The sequence continues at coordinate 67,851 of JAFGTE010000013.1, forward strand.
ATGATCGAAGCGGAAAAGATATTAGACCTGGGCTTGATGATAAGCTTTACGGGCATCATCACCTACGAAAATAATGACGTTTTGCGGGAAGTGGTAAAAATGGTGCCATTGGATCGCATGATGCTCGAAACAGACAGCCCCTATTTAACGGTAGAAAGCCGCAAAGGCAAGGCCGGCGAACCGTCAGACGTAAAAGCGATTGCGGAAAAAGTAGCTGAAGTAAAAGGCGTGCCCTTTGAAGAAGTGGCTCAAATTACAACGGCAAATGCGGAGCGGTTTTTTGGAATTTAGCGCAGGTAGGTATATCTCTTTTTGTCATTATTCTTGACATAGGCTTTTTTTAGCGTATCATAATTAACCTCTTAACCCGATTGACGATGCATAAGCAAGAATCTGGCACACCCCATTTTGACGACTGGATTTCACGTTATTCCGAGGCACTGAATTCTGCTGTTAAGAAACAGCGACCGGATATTGCCCCTCTGACTCCTGATATTCAAAGGTACTTGGCCCAGACTGAAAGTTACACTAATGATCATGCATTAGAAACAATGAGATTAGCCATGGTACTTCGAAAATATTATAGAGATATACTGAACCCTCTCCCTCTTTCTTTTGACGAGAGCGTAGAATCTGTTACTAAAGGCATACTTCCAATCACTGAAGGGTGTGGTGCAAGGATCAAGATCGCTGAATTGCGTGGTGATTGTATTCGGGCACATGTCGTTGAACGCTATCCCCTTCAGGAAGCACAAACAAGAATGATTCAGATAATGGAAACAGAATACGGTGAAAGGTATGGCGGAATTATCCCGGAATCACCCAGTCATTCTGTTAAAGTGGCACCACCTATTATTCATCACTCATTTGATCGACAAACAAGCCCTGATGATCGACAAACAAGCCCTGATGATCGACAAACAAGCCCTGGATCTTTAAGTCCTGAAAAGAAAGCAGCATTCCTTAAATTGCTTGATTCGCCTGATGACCTGGGCCGTTTTGTAAGGGCGGCATACCGTATTGATATGGCAGCCATGGAAACACAGGAGGCTGTCGCTCGTGCAGAATTTATTCAGACGAATCCTGATCCTGCAGCTTTTGTTGAAGGAGTGATTGATGCAAGTACCTTAAGAGACATTATTAGACGATCCACTAATTAGATTGTGGGTATATTAAACTTATGGTTTCCTGAACACTTCTGAATTTGGTAGCAGAAGCTGTCTTCTTGAATCCCATTTTCTCAGCCTCTTTTAGCCTTTTTTCCATTTGAGGAACCTGACGGAGTTCGCCGGAGAGGCCAAGTTCACCCAAGGCCGCCATGGTGGCAGGTAAGGGTTTTTTGAGTTTGGAGCTTGCGATGGCCAGGGCTACGGCCAGGTCGGCGGCAGGTTCATTTAATTTTAAGCCGCCCACCACATTCACATAGACGTCTGTGGAATCGAGTTTCATATTGGCGTAACGATTAAGAATCGCGATGATGATGTTGAGGCGATTGAGGTCAAAGCCGCTGGCGGTGCGTTTGGGATAACCGAATTGCGTATAATTGGTCAGCGCCTGAACTTCGACCAGGAAAACCCGCGTGCCTTCTAAAATCGGTACGATACAAGAACCGATGGGATTTTTGGCCCGGCCTTCAAGAAAAAGAGCGGAAGGGTTGCTGACTTCTTTTAGGCCGCCCGATTCCATGGCAAATACGCCGACTTCATCCACCGCTCCGAATCGGTTTTTAGTGGAACGAAGCAGGCGGAACTGATGGAAGTTGTCGCCTTCCAGAAAGAGAACGGTGTCGACCAAATGGGTAAGTACCTGAGGGCCGGCCAGATTCCCTTCTTTATTCACATGGCCGATGAGAAGAATGGGGATTTTTTTACCCTTGGCTATTTGCATCAGCTGTTCGGCCACATAGCGCACCTGTGAAATAGAGCCGGCTTGCGACGGGATTTCGTCTGAAGCCATGACCTGCACGCTGTCGACTACCACAAATTCCGGCCGTTCCGCTTCGATCGTAGCCAGAATACTTTCCAGATCGTTCAGATTGATGAGGCCAACTTCATTTTTGAGTTTCAGACGATTGGCGCGGCTGGCGATCTGGCCCACAGATTCCTCACCAGAGAAATAAAGGACTTTTTTGCCCAGTCCCGCCATTTTGTCACAGATCTGCAAAGTCAGAGTGGATTTTCCGATACCCGGATCCCCGGCCAGAAGCACCAGAGAATCTTCCATAAATCCCCCGCCAAGCACGCGGTCCAGCTCGCCCATGCCCGTGACCTGCCTTTTTTCTTTAAGTCTTAAATCGCCAACGACGACGGCTGGTTTTACGGGCAGGGCGGCTGACCCGCCGCGGCGGGTTTCTGTTTTTCCCACGTTCACCACGTCCTCCGCCAGCGTGTTCCAGGCACCGCATCTGGAGCACTGGCCACCCCATTTGGGATGCTGGGCGGAGCAGGCTGTGCAAACGTATATACTTTTTAATTTCATATTTTGTTTCCTTAGCTTGTCTTCAGTTTAGTAAACAAATGTTCACCTGTCAAAGGAAATTACTTTTCCTTTTAAAAAGGGTATACTTTAGCCAAATAATTGAGCTTTTATGAACGAGAATGAAAAAAGACTTCAGCATCAAAGGCGGATGTATCTTCTTAAACTGATGACCAGCGCCGGAGGTGAGGACATTGATCTCGATACTTATAATTTCCACCGAGTCTATGTGATTTTCGGTTTCACCGGCAGCGGCAAAGATGCCGTAACAGAAGAATTTATGAAAAGAAATAAGAAATTTCCTTTTGCTAAATTCGTCAGAACTTTAACACGTGCTAAACGCCCGGGAGAAAATGAAATCTTTAGTGCCTACTTCGTGGAAAAGGAGCTCTTTAATCATCTGAAAGAACGGGGGCGCTTTTTTTACCATTACGAAAAGTATGACGGCAATGAATTTGGCTATGATACTTCTCATCTTATTTTTCTGCTCTCCAATAGTAACATTATTATGGTGGGCGGAGGCGAGCAGAATCTGCCGGGGCTTCTCAAAGGCATCAAGTCGGTTTTTCCCAGTATTCCCATAACAACCGTTTTCGTTAACCGTCCCAAAAAAGATATTCAGGACAGTATCCGGAAACGGGGCGGTGACCCGGCGCAAATCGAAAAACGAATTCAATATGTGGAAGAAAACTGGCGGGACCGTCCTTTGGACAATTTTGATTATTTTATCTGGGCGGAAAACCTGGAAGAAGGCATTGCTGAATTTACCCGTATCGTTGAAGAGACTTTAACGCCTCCGTCAGCTTGAGATGCCCGACTTTGCCGGTATTTTTCTTTAACACGGGAAGTATTTTTTCCTGTGGTGAGCAGAACTGACAGGCCAGTTTTTTAAAAAAAACAAAATCAAAATCCGGAAAGGATTCCAATATTTTCTGAGCATCATAAAGATCGTACTTTCCCAATTCCAGCCCCCGGCCGGCAAGGATCTTGATAAGCACCAGGAGTTCCCGGGGAATCAGATAGATAGTGCTCTTATCAATCTTAAGGGTTGTTTTTCGGCGGATGATCTCTTCCGTCAGGCAGATGCTGCAGCGAAATGCCTTATTTTCGGGCTCAATAACGGATTCTGCGATCAGATCGTAGGAGTTACTGCCCACCTCAAAAACCCCTTTCAGTGAGTGAAAAACGGCTTTTTTTGTATGACGTTCAAATTTCAGTTCCAAGGTTTTTTCGAAGTCACTGATACGCTTTTTCGGAATCATAAAATCCATATCGTGCGAAAAAGGGCGATCGGAGCCATACAGAAAAGCAGCTGCTCCGCCCGTCAAAAGAAGCTCATTATGCAGGGCTTTTGGGAGCCGTTTTTTTAATATTTCCACAGCATCCGCTATTTCTTTCTGAGTCTCTTTCATCATCATCTTTTAATACAAGCCTATTATATCACCTGAAGGCAATGGTTGTGAGACGTAGCTTCTTTGATATAATGGCAACATCATTAATCAATTAATCATGGCTGACTTTAGAAATCTTACCAACTTTCCCAGACTTCCTCAGTTACGCGTAGGAGGAAAAATAAAAATCTATATCCTGGCCGCTATCGTGATCATCCTGATTATTCTGGATGGCCTTGTTTCCGTTCCTCCGGGACACGTCGGTATTATTTATGACCGCGGACGCGGGGTGCTGGCCGATGAACTTCCGGAAGGACTTCACCTCAAGATCCCCTTCTGGCAGGTCTCTTATTTAACCGACGTGCGCACGCAGGAATATACCATGAGCGTGGCGGCCGGCGAAGGCGCCGTTTATTCGGATGATTCCATGACGGCCCCCACGAGTGACGGACAGACGGTATGGGTGGATGCGACCGTTCTTTTTCATGTGGACCGCAATAAGGCGGCAGAACTTTTTGCCACGGTGGGTCCGGATTACGTTCAAAAGATTGTCAGACCCATTGCCCGCTCACAAATACGTTCACAAATAGCTAAATATACAGCCATTGATGTCTATGCTAAAAAACGTGATGATGCTGAAAAGGAAATCGATAATCGTATTAAAGAACTTTATGCCGAAAAGAATATTGTTCTTGAAAAACTTCTGCTCAGGCATATCGCTTTTTCGGAAGAATATGCGCAAGCCATTGAAGAAAAACAGGTCGCCGAACAGCGCATTCAGAAGGCGGAATACCAGAAACTTGAAGCCGCTGAGCTGAAGCAGAAGAAAATCATCGAAGCGGAAGCTGACGCGGAAGCGATTAAATTAAAGGGTGCCATGCTTCGTGCCAATCCGCAGGTCATTCAATTTGAATTTGTTCAGAAGATGTCTCCAAATATCACCTGGGGCATCCTTCCCGATAATATTTTGCCTCTTGTTAACCTTGGCCAGTAATGGATCCCCGAATCGATAAAATTGTTGAAGGCCTCAAAGATTTCTTTGAAAAGGCCGGTTTTAAAAAAGCAGTGCTTGGGCTTTCCGGAGGGGTCGATAGCGCTCTGGTGGCCAAACTGGCTGTGATGGCATTTGGCAAAGAAAATGTGACGGCTCTGATCATGCCCATGGAAGGCATCAGCCTGCCAAACAGCCTGCCCGATGCTAAAGCCTGGGCCGAAGAGCTTGGAATTAATTACCAAGTCATCGCCCTCAGAAATTATGTGGAGCGTTATAAGAAACTTCCCTGGAATGAAACGGAACTCGCTCACATCAATCTGCAGGCCCGCTTGCGCATGACTGTGCTTTATCACTTCGCCAATAGCCATAAAGCCTTGGTACTGGGAACAGGTAACAAAACCGAAGCCAAGCTCGGTTATTTCACTAAATACGGGGATGGTGCTGTTGATATCGCCCCCATCGGGAACCTTTATAAGACCGATGTCTGGAAGCTCGCTAAAGAACTTGGCCTTCCTGAACATATCATTAATAAAAAAGCCAGTGCCGAACTTAAAGTCGGCCAAACGGACGAAGGTGAAATTGGTATGAATTATGCTGAAATCGATGCCGCTCTACGTAAATTTGAATCAGGCGGTCTCGCTGAAACAGAAAACGAGAAAAAACTCCAGGCAAGGATTGAAGCGAATAAACACAAAAGGGAACTGCCCCGGTTATAGTTCAGTTTTAATCATTTCCTCCCAGCAATGTTAATAACCTGCTTGAAAAGCTTATCACTGCCTGACGGTCGTTTTCCTTTTTAATTCGGTTTAAATCTGCATTAAATCTATTAACAAGATTGCTTAACTCAGTTCTTGCCAAGGCATCACTTAAAAGTAATATAGCCCCTATTTCATCGCGGTTGGCTACAACTTTACCCACCTCCTGTTCATATCGTCCTACAGGTGTAACCGCTTCAATTCCTGAAGCCAGCTGCTTTACTTTTTCCCTTACGATTCCGCGAATAGCCTCACCCAGTAAAGCGCGTCCTTTAAGCCTGTTTCTGGCAGCTTCTCTGATATTTCTTTCAACTTCGAAAGCAGGTGCAATACTTTCCCTTTCTTCTTCTCTCTCTGAATTCATTGCGTCTTAATTAATTCGATAATTTATTATTGCTCAGAATTAACGATAAGAGGCTCGATCAGTTTTCTGACGTTTGCCAGTTTTTCTTCATCTGAACTCCCCTGCCTCAATGCTTCCAATACGTTGCCCGAAAGTTCCCATCTGGCACCGCTTTCAATCTTTTCAGTCCGACCCCGGGGATTCGTACCCATAATATGAAAATAGTAACCGGCTATTTTTCTTACTGCCTCTGTTGCCTCTTCATAGTCACGTCCATCAGTCTGATTAAGCTGTTTTTGTATTCTGCGTGCTAATCTGCCTTTTTCTTCACTTTCGATTGTATCGGTATCGCGACGATCTACCGGTTCTGAGTTATATAGCATATTGAGGGACTTTATGAAATGGGGTTATGAATATAACTAATACTTCCTATTAAGTCAATTTTTTGTTATAGAATAATTGACAAAATTATTAAATTAATTATAATAGTAGCGTTCCTAAACAACCCCAACCATGCGTATGGATTCTGAAATTGCCCAAATTGCAACTGCCGTTGAAGCTGTTCAGGGTCGGACTGATGCAGCAGCCACTCAGGTCAGACTCCAGGCCGGCGGCCGCCTGATTGAAGTCAGTCGTGGACGTTTACTGGAATCCGTAACCAGCCTGTCTCAGTTGTCTGACAAAGGTACTATTTCCGGAACAACGCTGGAATGGATTTTCGACCGATTCCACGAAGAAGGTCACCGCAATGAAGAGGATAGGGTTTATCTGCATTAGCAGAAACCTTCTTACCTCAGAGAATTCAGATAATTCTGCAATATGATCTGCGCACTCAGAGCGTCGCGTTTGCCTTTTTGGTCTTTGGCTTTAAAGCCCTGTCCACGCAAAGATTTGACGGCGAATTCGGTAGAAAGGCGCTCATCAAAGAAGTCGATGCTCATCTGAGGCATGGCTTTTTTAAGTTTGTCGAAGAATTTCTGAGTTTTTTGAGCACGCTCCCCAAAGGTGCCATCCATCTGAATGGGCAGCCCCAGAATGATTTTTATAACATCCTCTTCTTTGCATATCTTTTTGAGCTGTTTCAGCAGATTACTTTCACCGGAATACTCTAAAAAATCCCGCGGAAAAGCAATCTCTTTGTTGTAATCTGAAAGAGCGATTCCCACTCGTTTATCCCCGTAATCAATCGCCAGGTACTTTCCTTTATTCATCTTTTTTTTCTTCTTTGGCTTTCTTGGTCTTGGCTGCTTTCTTAACTGCTTTTTCTTTTACCGGTTTTTCTTCTTTTTTAGACGGACCGGCATTGATAGCTCTTTGTATTCTGGATTTTTTGCGGGCCGCGTTATTTTCATGAATGATTCTTTTTTTTGCCGCTATATCAATAGCCGAAATGACATCAGGAAGGATCTTTTTAGCTTTTTCTATTTCTCCTTGCTGAACATAAGTTAAGAGCAGTTTGATCACAGACTTCATATGACTGCGGTAGTGACGATTGCGATCGCGACTGGCCGCATTCTGCTTCATTCGTTTGATGGCGGATTTGATGATTGGCATTTTTTCTTAATTCAAGATTCAAAATTCAAGATTCAAAATCTAATATTTATTAGCCTTGAATCATTGCTGAGGTATTTTAAGGGATTTAAGAATGAATGGCAAGTTAATTCACCAGAAAAACATCATAATCATTCCCCAGAATAATAGAGATATTGCTACGACTTCCTTCATAGATCTTTTTACCCCCTTCCTCAGTCTTCAGATGAGCCTTTAAGGAAGCCCGTTCATCGGCCCTCACAAAGCCGTCCAGTGCTACTAATGTAGCTTCGTAAACTGGTTCAACGAGGCCGCTTTTTTCTTCCGTGTAATCGTAATATTCAACCAGACTTTCCTCCAGGAAGACTTTTTCGTCATTTTCGTTGTAATAATTGTTAATTTCCTGTATATCAAAACCAAACCGAATGAGCTGGTAAGCGGCATTTCTGGCAATTCCGGGAACGGTTGTGGCATTTAAGATTTCAATTTTAGCCGGATGATAGAAAACTTCCCGCTGATGAAAGACCAAGTCTGTATATTTGTGGATCAACTCCAAGTCTCCGCCAAAGGGAATCAGAACAAACTGGCCGTTATAGGATTCTCTTTCGGGCGTGTAGAGGAATCCCCCTTCCTGTCCGGGATCATCGTGAATGACTTTACGAACCAGTCTGGAACGGTCCATGTGTTTGGCTACTCCCGCCATTGAAATCATTTCCCGAAGGGACATGTCGGTATTTACATTTTCCTGTACTGCGTAGTAAAGATCCTTTAGTTTGCCGGGCGAAGTTAAGACATCCTTACTGAGGGCTTTCTGCTGAACGGCTTCCAGTACCAGTTGCTGACGACCTGCCCGATCAAAATCCGACGTGGTCTTTCGGCTGCGTACAAACTTAAGAGCCGTTTCACCATCCATCTCCTGAAGACCTTTTTCTATCGTAAACAGCGTCCATCCGTCATCCGTTTCATTAGGATAATAAGGGTCATAAATGGTTTCCTGCACATCCACTGTAATGCCGTCCAGACTATCGACTATTTCTACAAAAGCATTGAAATCCAGGCGTACGTAATACTGAATTTCCAGTCCTGCAATTTCACCCGCTACCCGTTTAAACAGCTGGTAACGATCATTTTCTTCCTCAATAATAAATTTGTGGTTTCTATAAAGCTCATTGATCTTTCCCCCATAGACCACTCCCATGGTTTCATTACGGTTCACATAGAAGTCGCGGGGAATAGAAAAAAGAGAAACCGCATCTTTATCATAGTCAATGCTGGCCACCATAATGGTATCGATCAGGTCCGCCCCATCGCGTTCATGACCGCCATCGCCCAGCAGCAGAATATTCGTATAACCATGTTCATCTTTCGCCAAATCAGAGCCTAAGGCGAAAATAAGTGACTTGGGGTTTAAATTCGAGACAAAACTATAAGCAGCACTGGTAACTTTGAGAACGATAAATATTCCGAAAATCATCAATATTCCGGCGGCGAAATAATTTTTGGTTTTGGGCGGCAGATTTTTGAGGTATCCAAACAGCCCCACACTGTAGTGTCTGGCTGTTCTAAAAGGTTTCAGAGGTGGCCTCTTACGGATTTTTCGTGTTTTAAAAGTCATGCTACCTGCGAAAATTTATCATTTTTGAGTCCGTCTGACAATTAAAATCCACCCCCTTTTGAGGAGATGGATTTTGTCAGATTTGCAGTTTAATCTATTTCAGTTCAACTGTAGCACCAGCCTCCTCCAGCTGAGCTTTCATCTTTTCAGCATCCGCTTTCTTAACATTTTCCTTGATTGTTTTGGGGGCTCCGTCAACGAGATCTTTGGCTTCTTTCAGACCCAGACCGGTAATCTCGCGAACGACCTTAATGACTGCGATTTTCTGCCCGCCGGCATTGGTCAGTTCCACTGTGAAGCTGTCTTTTGCCGCCTCAGCTTCTCCGCTTCCGCTGGCAGCACCCGCTGCAGCAACAGCGACAGGAGCGGCAGCGCTTACACCGAACTCCTCTTCCATGGCTTTAACCAGGTCAGCCAGTTCGAGCACACTGAGCTTTTTAACCTCATCAAGGATTCCCTTAGCGGCCTTGGATAATTTAATTTCTTTCTCGTCAGACATAATGCAAATAAATTAAAAATTAAAGATTGAAAATTAAAAAATTAATTAAGCAGTTTCCTCTTTCCCTTCTTCCTTAAGCCCCTCAGCCGGAGTTTTTTCTGTCTTTTCTTCCGTAACAGGGGGAACTTTTTCAGCTGGTTTGGTATCTTTATAAGCGTTTAAAACTCTTACAATACCACCCACTAAACTGTTACCGATACCGACAAAACCGGAAAGTGGTGAAATCATGGAACCAACTAATTTGGCTAGTAATTCTTCTTTGCCTGGAAGCTTGGCGTACTTTTGAATCACTTCGGGGCCAACTACTTTGCCGTCTACAATTCCTCCAAGCAATTTGATATTTTCGTTCTTCTTGGAATATTTATAGAGAATCTGAATTCCTGTTAACTCATCTTCGTATGAAAAAGTAGCGACAACCGGGCCTTCCATCACCGATTTATCCAGTTCGCCCACTTTATCTTTTGCAGCTAGTGTGATCAGGGTTTTTTTGGCTACTTTCATTTCAGCATTTTTTTTGCGAAGTTCTCTCCGAAGTTCGGAAATACTGGCGACATCAAGCCCACGATAATCCGCAAAAACAACCGATTTACTGCGACCGAATCTATCAACAAGGTCTTGGAGGATTGCTTCTTTTTTCTGTCTGGTAATTGCCATAATATTAAAATAAAAAACTCAGCGCGCAGACGATGAGACAGGACTAAGGATTAAGGACTAAGGACTAAGTGCCCCTATCCCAATCAATACCTTAGATGTGTATCTCGGCAGGTCTTACTAAATGCCTGCTGTCTGCGACAACAAGCATTATATGGGTCTGAGAGCTGAAGTCAAATGTTTTTTATTAAATCGATTTATCAGCCTTTTTGAGTCGTTCTTCCGCCTGGGGAAAAGAAGAGATGGCATGCAGCATGGCCTGAACACTGGCTACTTTTTCATCTCCGTCGACAGAGTAACCGGTTCTTTCTGTGTTGGTTGCCATACATCGCATGGTTACCATGGCAACCACTTCTGAATCCGCACCTTCATCTGTATTATAGGTTTCCCAATGAGTCAATTTCAAATTAAGTCCCAGTTCTTTTTCCAATGTCTCTTCCACAATCGGTAAAGATCCCCCCGTTGAGTCTCCACTTCCAGATTTTTCTTCTCCATTAATGGCATAAGTGAAATCCAGGTGTGTTCTGCGCTTTCCCCCTTTTTCCTCAGGGACCCGGCTCTTGGGATCAAAGTCTCTCAAATAAATCAGTTTGCCGTTTTCAATTTCTGCCCGCCTCACCACCTCGGGGTTACGGTAAACAAAGGTTCTGATGAAATTTAAACGTCCTTCCTTGCCCGCATAATCAGCATCTTCTCCCCTTTCAATGCTTTTTAGGTAATCCTCATAAATCCGGCTACAAATAGACAAAGGAAGATGGACCCCCATTTCTCCAAGGACTCCGGCGACTCCACTGCGCCCCATGGCCGGGCCCACTTTGTAAATATAGGCCGGTGCTCCAAAATCGGCTGGGTTCTTCTTAATGTAGGAATCCGGATCGGCATTGATTTTGTCTGCATGAATACCGGCCGCGGTGGATCCGGTTTCATTGCCGACCACCCGGTGCTGGCTGAAATCTATACCAAAAACGGGGGCAGTTACTTCTGCCAAATGGCGCATATGCTCTGGATTTACTGTGATTTCATTGATCTTACCTGATGTTTGGAAGCGTTGCACTACATGAATTATGTCAGCATTTCCGGAACGTTCACCCACCCCCAGTACTGTCACCCCAAGCTGACGGGCTCCTGCCCGGTAGGCCTGAATCGTATTTTCTACCGCAAGTCCGTTGTCGTCGTGACAGTGGGCAGCGGTAATCAGTCTCCTGTAAGCAAATTCGGCGGCCATACCACTGACCAGCTGACTGTAATGTCGATGTAATTTTTCATGCTCATTGGGGTCATCCAGATTGCTGCCGGCCGTTCCATGCGTGTCCGGATAATCCAGTGTCAGTTCCAGATTCGTTCGGTATTCAGGAGGTGTGAGTTCGTTAGCCCGTCTGATGGCGGCCTGAGTCAGCTCATCCATAAAACCTAAGTCTTTTACCTGGCTGGCTCCCTCAAAATAAATGTGCAGTTTTGGTGCCTGGCCGCGTTTAGTGAATTCCTTAATACTGTTTTCAATGCCGGAGGTCATCCTTCGCATGGCTTCTTCTTTACTCACCCCTTTGGCTTCACGAAGACACTCTGCCGTGGGTGTCAGCATGGACATACGCGCTCTCCCCTGATGAATAGCTTCATCCAAAGTGCCTACCGCTTCTACAATGTCTTTTTCGACTCCATCACGTACAAAAGCAGCCAGTTCAATCTGCTTGGTTGTTTTAAAGATCTGGCGAATCATATCACGATTAGGCCCACTCGTAGCCATGGGCATTTCGGCCACATTGACACCGGCTTCTTCCAGTGCCACCGCGATTTTAACGGCTTCATCGGTTTTGATTTGTTTTTCGGCCGCCTGGGCGCCGTCACGCAGGGTGGTGTCAAAAAATATTACGTTTTCCTGTTCTGGGTTCATGATTAATAAAATTATGGAGGTAAAAAAAATCCGCCGGGTGGCGGAGTAATGGTGCAGTTAGTTTTATTATGTGCAAAATTATCCGCCTAGGCAGGTTTCTGGATAATAATGCTAATAATGTTCTGGCTTACTGTGTTCATCGTGGGCGAGTTTAACGAGTGATAAAGAATATGTCAAATTTTTTTATCTATTTGCTATACTCATCAGGCAATACTTTATTTTTCTATGAGACATTACATTGTCAATAAATCAGTGGCAGACACGCGCCTGGATCACTATCTTTCTAAGCAGAAACCTGATTTAACCCGTGCTTTTATTCAGAAACTTATTAAAGGCGGTTCGGTTTTCGTGAATAGCAAAAAAATAACCAAGGCCAGCCATAAGCTAAAAGAGGGAGATGAACTTACTATCATCATTCCTTCCATCAAAGAAGTCGGCATCGTGGCCGAAGCGATTCCGCTTGATATTGTTTACGAAGATTCCGATATTATTGTGGTGAATAAGCCGGCCGGAATGGTCGTGCACCCCACGGATCACGGAGCGCATGTTTCAGGCACGCTGGTAAACGCTTTAATGCACCATTGTAAGGATTTATCAGGCATTGGCGGGGAAAAACGTCCCGGAATCGTCCACCGCCTGGATAAAGACACTTCCGGTCTTATTATTTCGGCTAAAAATGATCAGGCACATCAGTTTATTTCAAAACAAATTGAGGGAAGAACGGTGGTCAAGAAATATTTCACCCTGCTCAAAGGCCATCTGAGCCCCAAAGAAGGCAGTATCGAGGCACCTCTTATAAAAAGCCATGCGGGAGGTAAAAAAGATATGCAGATCTCCGGGAAAGCCAGCGCCAAATATGCCCTGACTCACTATAAAGTCGTTAAATATGTGGGTGATTATTCGTTGGTCGAGGTCCGGATTGTAACAGGGCGAACTCACCAGATCCGCGTACATTTTAAGGCTATCGGTCATCCGGTCTGTGGGGACAGTATGTATGGTGATGCCGGGGCAAATGAAAAACTGCGTGAGCTGGGGCTGACCCGGCAGTTTCTGCATGCCACGGAACTGATTTTTAAACTGCCTAAAAATCAAAAAGAGCTCCACCTGAAGGCTGAGCTCCCGAAAGATCTGAATGATGTTTTAAAGAAGCTTATTTAACCGCTGTTACTTCGACCAGACTATAAGGCTGTCTGTGCCCCTGAGTTCTTTCGTAGCGTTTCTTGGACTTTTTTTTGAAGACACGGATTTTGGCTGCTTTGCCATGCTCTTTTACCAGCAGTTCCACCTGAGCACCGATGACTCTTGGCTTACCAATATCAGCTTTCTTTCCCTCAGCACGAAGTAAAACGTTGTCGATTTTTACCTTACTTCCTTCTTTGCTCTCTTTCAGTTTTGGCACTTCGAGTTTATCCCCCTGCCTGACCTTAAACTGCTTTCCGGCGATTTCTACAATGGCAAACATGTCTAATAGCGGTTAAAATGCTGGCAAAGTTTATCACTCCTTTTTGGGCTCGTCAAACCTTTTTAAGAAGTTCCTGAGGAGCTGTGCGCCTTTTTCTGCCCTTTCGCGATAGCGTTTAAGCAACGTATTTTCGTAAACCATGGCGTTATTGTAGCCTAAAGACAGGCGCTTGAGATCTTCTTTCAGCTTTTCTCCGGAAAGCTCTGAAACCTGTGAAACATAAGTACGAAGTTCTGATTCTTCAAAAATTTCCTCTGTTTTAGGAGCATAACTGACGGGCAGTAAAGGGGTCTGGGTCAGAATAGCGGCAATCATAAAATGATAGCGCATGCCGATGGCAAATTCTGCCGTTTCCATGATTTGAAGGAGGTCCGCAAAGTGGTTAGGAAGATAAAGTTCCCCGCCCAGCTTGCTGACCAGCGGCTCGATCATCTGCATATCGTGTTCTTTAATCTGCTGCATCGATACAAATATGAATTCAGCATGTTTGCTTTCTTTTAATTCCTGCAGGAAAGCTGTGAACACTGAAAGAATTTTTGGTTTATATTTGAGCCAGGGGCGCAATGAGATGATATAAGTTCCTTTACTTCGATTCTGTGTAAAATTCGGTTTTTTAAAAAGAAATACCGGATCAGCCGTTACGTGGATTTCTCCTTTAAATCCTATTTTCCTGAGAATCTCTGCCGAATACTGATCGCGAACCGTTACGACGTTAGCCTGATGGTAGGCCCAGCGGGTCAGAAAACGGCCAATACGGGTTTTCAGGGGGCCTATACCCGTCGCACAGATAAAAAGAGGTTTGCTGAGGAGTTTCACCCAAAGAATCTGCCAGGCCCACAGGAAACAGGCAAATAAATAGCTATCCTGAAAGAGCCCCCCACCCCCCAGAATCACCACATCACTTTTTTTGAGAGCATGGAATGATTCTCTGAAGCCATTTCGATAAATAGAACGAATTCCCAATGGGAAAAGCGGTGCCGCCTGGGTTCCGAAGAGTGGTTTGGTCATTTCGGGATAAGCCGAAAAAACGGTTACTTTATGTCCTGCTAATTCTTTCAGGAGCGCTGTTAAAATGGCATCGTCTCCAATATTGGTTGCCCCGTAGTTACCTATGACGGCTATTTTCATCCCGCGCTGTTAGAAAATTTTCTATTTCTCTTCCCTTTCCTCTTTTTCGGGTTCCTCTGTACTACCTTCTTTTACTTCTTCCTTTGTTCCTTCTTCTGCTATCTCTTCTTCAGCAGGGACTTCTTCCCCCTTTGCTTTGGCTTCTTCTGCCAGACGTTTTTTCTCAGCTTCCACGGCTTCTGCGTACAATGCTTCCATTTTGGCTTCTTCTGCCGCTCTTTCTTCGTCAGTTACATGTTTTTCGGAAAGACGCGCGGATTTACCAAAGCGTTCGCGCATGTAATAAAGCTTTTGTCTTCGGACATTTGCCTTTTTAATTATGCGAATTTTAGTGATATTCGGCGAATGAAAAGGAAAAACCTTCTCCACTCCGATTCCTTCAACAATTTTGCGAACCGTAAAAGTCTTTTCCACCCCCGCCCCATGACCAACTTTAATAACGAGCCCCTGAAATTTCTGAATTCGTTCTTTACTTCCTTCTGTAACTTTCTGGCTAACCTCAACCGTATAACCGGTTTTTATTTCGGGGACTTTTTTTAGGTTGGCCTTTGTGGCAGCTTCAATAGTAGGGTGCATTGGATGATAATTTAAAAAAGCTTGTGTATTTTAGAGGCCTTCAGACGTTTTTGCAAGTGAAATTGCTAAACCATCTTAGCAAGTTCTTTCTTCAGTTTGTTGATCAGAGTGATATTACCCTCCGCTCTCAGAATTTCTTTCACGAACTTATCATTACACTCCAAACGGTAAAGAAAGTCTTTCCTGGAAATAATGGTGAATTTAATATCTTTCTTCCCCTTGATCGATTCATCAAGGTATTTCTGCAATTTCTTTTTATCGATTTCACCTACAATCAGGAGGTCGATATTAGAGATTTTACCAACGAATTTTCCGGAGAGCAGCAAGAGATCGACATCTCCCATCTTGGAAATAGCCCGCCCCATTTGTTCATCGTTGCTACTGGCCTTTACGAACATATCCCGAAGCTCACCAAAAATGATAAATTCTTTGTTGATGTAATAATATTTTTTACGGTTACGCACACGGCTTTTTAAAAGGCCGATTTTTTTGAGATTGTCGAGCTCGCGTCTGACAGAATTTATCTGCTCATCCAGTTTACGAGTGAGTTCACGAATGAAAAATTCTTCATCGGGGCTCAGAAGAAATGTCCTGAGCAGCTTTACTCGGGCGTTGGAACTGAAGAGTTGTTTGAGCATAATTCAAAGGTAAAAAGAACGAATTATTTTTAAATGGACGGATTTTCGTTTTTTTATTGTTCCTTTTTTGCGTTGTTTTTTTCGAACACACAATTTATACATAGCTCGTTTTCCATTTGCAAGCTAATAAATTCTAAAATTTTTTTATTTTTAAAAAAACGGCTTATTTAAACCGTTATTTATGGTTGACTAAATATTTTTCTATTTTATATTTAGAATCCAAATTTTGCTCATGGGCAATTTATTTGTTCTTTTAATTGAACACAAATTTTATTCACCTCCTTCTTCACTATTTTCATCCTCGCCTTCAGTTTTTATTTTTGGCTGTTTCCACCATAAGACCAATAACCCTCCCATGACTGCTCCCAAACCGGCTACCTGTATGAGTACCAGAACCGGATGAGCGTTCGTCGGGATCAAATACCAAACACAGGTTGCCCCAAACTGGGCGGCCGCAAGAATCAGCACCATTATTCCTACAATGATCGCACCAACCAAATAGAACTTTCGCATGATTTTATTTTTATTTGTAACTCAGAGCTAATGTAGCACAAAGAGCTTTTCTTATCAAGAGCGCTTCAAATCCCCTCAATTTTTTACTGAAGGAAGTGGAATCCAAAATCTAGTCCAGCTTCCGTTCGATCTTTTCAACTTTAAACACTTCCAATATATCGCCTATTTCTACTGGTTTGGGCGTGGAAATTTTGATACCGCATTCAGATCCTTTTTCGAGTATTTTTACGTCTTCTTTCACTACTTTCAGTGACTCTAATTTTGTTTCAAAAAGCGTTTCGCCATTGCGGGTCAGACGCACCATGCTGCCGGCTTCTACCTTACCTTTCTTTACTTTACAACCGGCAATGACCCATTTCTTTTTGTTCAGGAAAATTTCTTTCACTTCCAACTCTCCAAGTTCAATGACGTTGATTTCCGGCGTCAGCATACCGGACATGATGGCTTTAATATCTTCGATGAGTTTGTAGATGATTTCGTAGTTACGAATATCTACGTGTTCCTTCTCGGCCAGTTTCAGGACATGTTGATTTGCCTTCACGTGAAATCCGATCAACAGTGCCTGACTGGCGGATGCCATCACTACATCGGTGTCCGCAAAATTACCGACACCAAAGTGAATGACTTTGGCTGCTACATCAGGAGATTTGATTTTTTGGAGAGACTGCATAATGGCTTCCAGTGATCCCTTGGTATCGGCTTTCAGAACGATCTTCAAAAAGTTTATTTCACCCGAGCTGATACCTGATACCAGGCGTTCCACCATGGAACCGCTCATTTTTTCTTCACGAGCCGCGTTCATGGTAATAAGTTGCTGAGCCCTTTCTTTTGCCACTTTTTCAGATTTAAAGGACTGCAGCAAGTCACCGGCCTGAGGCACTTTAGCCAGCCCTGAAATACGTACGGGTGTGGACGGAGGTGCTGTTTTTAAAGTCTTGCCTTTATAGTCATGCATGGCTTTTATTTTACCGACTGAAGTGCCGACCACCATACTGTCCCCCACTCTTAGAGTACCGGTATTAATTAAAATCGTAGCCACCGGACCTAAGGCTTTGTCTAAATGCGATTCAATAACCGTTCCGACCGCCAGCCGATTGGGGTTGGCTTTGACATCTTCCATTTCTGCCACCAGCAGGATCATTTCAAGAAGTGTGTCAATTCCCTCACCTGTGTGAGCGGATACCGGCACCATAATGTTTTTACCGCCCCAGTCCTCTGCCTGCAGGCCTTGCTGGACCAATTCACCTTTGACTTTATCGGGATTGGCATTCGGTTTATCCATCTTATTGAGGGCAACAATAATCGGAATTCCAGCCTCTTTGGCGTGGTTGATGGCTTCAATAGTTTGCGGTTTAACGCCTTCATCAGCCGCTACCACCAGAATGGCAATATCGGTTGCTTTTGCTCCGCGGGCACGCATACTGGTGAAGGCTTCGTGTCCGGGGGTATCGAGGAAGGTGATCAGATGACCATTCTTCTCGACCTGATAAGCCCCGATATGCTGTGTGATTCCTCCCGCTTCTCCCGCTACGACATTGGATTTACGAATATAATCCAGTAATTTCGTTTTACCGTGATCAACGTGCCCCATGATACTGACAATGGGCGGCCGGGTAATCAGGTTTTCTTTCTCGTCCTGAAGCAGTTTACTGAGGTCTCCTTTGAACATGCTTTCTATATCGGCCTCCTCTTCCTTCCTCTTGATCTGCACGCCCAGCTCATCCGCAATAATAGCGGCTGTGTCGTAATCCAGCTGCTGATTGATGGTGGCCATCATACCGTTCTTGAGCAGTATGGCAATGACCTCTGTTACCGGTAAACCGGTTTTTTCCGCAAATTCCTTAAGACTGAGAATGGAAGGAATTTCCACTGTGCCCACCTTGGCTTTGATTTGAGGTTGCGCTTTGGGGCCACGTTTCTGGCCGGCAGCTCTGTGTTTTTTCTGAGCACGGAAATGTTCACGGTCCTGTTCTTTCATGATCTTCAGCTCTTCCGCACTAAGGTCATCAGCCATCTCTTCCTGATAGTCCACTTTGGCAATCCTGATTTTGCGGCCCGGATGCCTTCGGATGATTTCAAGTTCTTCCCCTTGTTCTTCGCGAGCCTGTTTTCCCCGTCTCTTCTTTTTGGTTTTATAATAAGTTCGGGGGAGTTCTTTGGTCGCTTCTTCTTTTTTCTTTTCAGCGGCTCCAATTTCTATTCGCCGGGATACATGAAGTGCTTTCCCGCTATCTGAAATGGCTTCGGGGGCGCTTTTGGGCACGTGACTGCGATCGGCCCTTCTTTCTTCTTTTTTTTCTTCCTTTTTCTCGTCCAAGCTGGCTTCTTTTCGCTTTTTGGCTTCGATTTCTTCCTTCTCCTTTTTGGTCATGGCCCGTTGAGGCTTCTTTTTTTCTTCCTTCTTTTTTTCTTCAGCTATATCTTCTTTCTTTTTAGCCACCTTGCCATCTTTCATAATAACGGTGATCTTTCGGTTCTTGAGTGTCGGTTTAATTTTCCCCTTCAAAAAACGTATGATTCCGATCGACAGGTTATCATCGATTTCATGGGTACCGGGACTGATACCAAAATTGGTTTTAGCCAGTTCCCGACGCAATTCCTGCGTCGTTATCTGAAGTTCCCGGGCCATTTCATTTAAATGCATAAAATCGGAAGATTATTCCTTTCACAAGCTCAAAAAGACTAACAAAAGCTAGAGTTAGTGTAAAGCTGAAAGATTAATCGGATTCCTCGACGGAGTCAGCCATTTTTTCCATTACCTCCGTCAGGTCGGCCGGGCCGTCGAAAACATAATAGGCGTCTCCTATCTTTTTATACGCTTTTCCACCCGGCTCTTCGAGTAAACTAAGCGTGATGATGGCTTCTTCCGGCTCTTCTAATCCGAAATCTGCGAACCCTACTTTCCATACGCCGCCGCTCACTCCAAAACTTGCGTAGTACCAGGTGCGCGGCATCAGCAGACTGAAGCCGGCCCGGTCATTTGCGTAAAGCATCGTTACATCCGAAACCTCAGGCACTTCGTACTGCAGTTCCGACTTTTCATCATCATCAGAGTTTTCAGTCTCCTCGTTATCCGTTGGCGGCTCGTAGTCTTCCGGCCTTTCACCGGCATCCACCGTATTCAGATCACGATATGAAGCCGACACCGTTCCTTCTTCATCCGTCACACATTCATAGCGTGTCGGGCAGCCTCGCTGGCTGTATTCGGAAATACGGTAATGATTACAAGCGGGTACTGCAATATAAGGACAGCTGCTGAGGGTGCTTTCTCCGTCAATCGGCACGCAAATTCCTTCGGCATACTTGCTGTCGCTTTCAAGCTGACAGATGTACTTTTCCGGGCATTCCAGTTTTTCAAGTCCGCCACATTTATCACCCGTTAGCTGACTTAAGTAAATGAGTTCGAAGCTATCCAGAAGGTCGTAGAATGGGTCGAGTTGTGTTTCTTCGCTTGGACTGAATTTGATCAGGTAGATCTTCTTTTTGGGCGGATTAGGCACATAAAAGCCCATCTGAGCCCCATCCACAAAACGAAGGGCACGCTGAGCGCCAATCGTTACTTCAGTGGGTGTTCCGTCTTCCCGACTGGCGGCAAAAGCATCCAGATCTGTTTCATCAGAAAAAACGGCAATACTCACAATTTCATTTTCCTCAAATTTAAGTCCCAAATCCCCTGCCCCCTCATCCAGCAGCCAGGTGCTGGGGTGGCTGAATCTGAATCCAAAAACTTTGTTTTCATAATCCGTCAGTTCCACCTGTTTGGATGCGTCCAGGTAGGCAATTTCACTCACTGAAAAAACATCGGCTGCATCCCCGATCCCTTCTGTCATCCTTCCTTCCACGCGGACTTCTTCATCAAGGTAACGATTGAGGTTGATTGTGGGGCTTTGAATAACGATGGTACCGTCATTCCTGGTGACCAGTTTGTGCGTTCCCTGCTGGTAAACATCAAGATTTTCCAGGCTTTCTATCACGCCCTCGTAAGAGCTCTGATTTGTTCCCACACGATCCGCCAGATCGGGCCGGTCATCTTTACCACACCCCGCAAGCAGGGCAAGAGGCAGAAATAATATGATAATTAAACTGATATATTTTTTCTTCATAAGACCTTGCATTACAGTGGGCAAATTATACCTGAGCCTATATAAAAATTCCACAAGTGCAAAATAAATGTTATGGTTAAAGTACGCTAACGCATTGCGCCATGTTTGTCGCTTTTGAAGGACTGGACGGTTCCGGTTCCTCAACACAGTCCAGAATGCTGGCAGAACGTCTTGAGAAGAACGGAAAACCAGCTCTGCTAACCAAAGAACCTACCAAGGATTCGCCGATCGGTAAATTGATTCGCGAAATTCTGCAGCATAAATTGAGTGTTTCCCCGGAAACTCTACAGCTTCTGTTTTCAGCCGATCGGGCAGAGCATCTGAGGAACGAAATCGAACCCGCCTTAAAAGGCAGTCAGGTGGTTATTACCGATCGTTATTTGTTTTCTACATTGGCTTACGGTGGAATGAGTGTGGATATGAAGTGGCTGAAGACGCTCAATAAAAATTTCCGCCTGCCGGATATCACTTTTCTTTTTAAACTGGCCCCTGAAGAATGTATTAAACGGATTGCCGGCCGGGGCAGTGATTACGAACTTTTTGAAAAAGCCGAGAAACTGACTAAAGTCTGGGAAAACTACGAAAAAGTAGCCGAGGAATATCCGAATATTTATGTGATTGACGCCACCAAAACGATCGAGCGGATTTCGGAGGAGATCTGGGGGAAGGTGATGGAGCAATTATAGAATGAGTAAATTTTTATTTTTTCTTTATTGACAAAAATCAATTATTGTTTTAAAATATTCTCCTAATTTGCTCCTCAACAACTGAAAAAAGAATCGTTATTGTGTTTTTTATAAAAAACCTTATAATCGATTTACCCCCAGGGGCTATTTTTATTTTTCCCTTCACAAATGGCCATACTCGACGGCAAAGCACTGTCGGAGCAGCTCATCGATTCTGTCAAAGAACGAGCTAGTGAACTGAGTCCGACGCTGGCCGTTATTCTGGTAGGCGAAAATCCGGCCTCAATGGCTTACGTACGCAATAAAAAGAAGGCCTGCGAAAAGGCAGGAATCGAATATCTCGAGTTTAAATATCCCGATACTATTACCCAGGAATCCTTACTGGAGAAAATCAAAGAACTGAATGAAGATGATTCGGTGAATGGACTCATTGTTCAGCTTCCCCTGCCGGATCAGATTTATGTACCGGACATCATCCGGGCAATCGCTCCGGTTAAAGACGTTGATGGCTTCGGAGCCTACAATCTGGGTAAGACTTTTCTGAGTCCCGATTTTGAAGACCTGCCGCCAGCTACTCCACTGGGCATCGTCAAATTACTCGACCATTACGATATTCAGGTGCAGGGGAAAGAGGTGGTTGTGGTCGGACACAGCAACCATGTGGGCAAGCCTGTCAGTGTCATGCTCCTCAACCGTAATGCCACTGTCACTACCTGTCACATTTATACCAAAGATCTATCCGCTCACACCAAAAGGGCGGATATTTTGATTGTGGCGGTAGGCAAAGAAAAACTGATCACCGCGGATATGGTGAAGGATGGCGTGGTGGTCGTGGATGTCGGCATCAACCGCAATAAAGAAGGAAAACTTTGCGGAGATACCGATTTTGAAGAAATCTCTAAAAAAGCCAGCTATATCACTCCTGTTCCGGGCGGGGTCGGACCGATGACCGTGGCCGCCTTAATTTTAAATACGATCCGCGCAACAGAAAGACAACATAAAGTTTAGCCCTTAAACCTTAAATTATATGTGTGGAATACTCGGAATGATCGCCAATAGTCCCGTTGTTCAGGACCTCTATGACGGTCTGGTCGTCCTGCAGCATCGTGGTCAGGACGCGGCTGGCCTTGCCACCTACAACGGCAGCCAGATTCATATTAAGAAAGGTAATGGTCTCGTGCGGGACGTCTTCCGTACGAAGAATATGATTCGCCTGAAAGGGAATATGGGGATTGGCCACGTGCGCTATCCTACCGCCGGTTGCTATCGCGAAGAAGAAGCTCAGCCTTTTTATGTGAACGCGCCTTTCGGCATTGTCCTTGGTCATAATGGTAATCTGACCAATTACGCAAAGCTTAAAAAAGAGGTGATCGACAAGGATATGCGCCACTTAAATACCAGTTCGGACTCAGAACTTCTTTTAAACGTACTGGCGCATGAACTGATTCAGCAGAAACCCAAAAAACACTTAACACCCGAGCAGATCTTTGGTGCCGTCAAGAAGGTTTATAAACGAGTTGAGGGTGGTTTTGCAGTCATGTCCATGATTGCTGGTCATGGCCTTCTCGCTTTTCGTGATCCTAACGGTATTCGCCCTCTGGTCATCGGCATACGAAAGGAAACAGGTAAAAAAACGGAATATATTTTTGCTTCAGAGAGTGTGGCGGTTCAGACCTTAGGTTTTCAGATTCTTCGGGATCTCGGTCCCGGGGAAGCGGTTTATATTGATCAGAAAACTCACAAATTACATAGCGAAATACTGGCCAGGGCCGAATTCACGCCCTGTATTTTTGAATTCGTTTATCTCGCCCGGCCTGACAGTCTGATTGACAGCATCAGCGTTTATAAAACTCGTATTCGTATGGGGCAAAAGCTGGCCAAACAGATACTGCAAGACAAAAAAACCCCACGTATTGATGTCGTGATTCCGATTCCGGAAACGAGTCGTCCGATTGCCCTCGCCATGTCGGAAATACTGAAAGTGAGATTCCGAGAGGGATTTGTGAAAAATCGCTATATCGGACGCACTTTTATCATGCCGTCACAGCATCTTCGTCAGAAATCCATCCGCTATAAACTCAACCCCATTCCCCTGGAATTTAAAGGAAAAAATGTGCTTCTGGTGGACGACAGTATCGTTCGCGGAAACACCAGCCGAAAGATCGTGGAAATGGTAAGGCAGGCGGGTGCGAAAGAGGTTTATTTTGCTTCTGCGGCCCCGCCGATTGTGAATCCGGATGTATATGGCATTGATATGCCGACCCGCGGCGAACTGATTGCCAATCGCCTGACCATTCCTCAAATTGCCAAATCAATTGGAGTCGATCGGCTTTATTATCAAAAAATTGAAGATCTTCTGGAGTGTGCCCGTGCCGGAAATAAGAAGATCAAAAACTTTTGCTGGTCATCCATGGGCGGTCCATATCCTGCCGGACATATCACAGAGGCGGTGTTACAGCGTGTCGAAAAAGAACGTTTTGCTTACCAGACTTCTGCCGGTTCGACAGATGATGATCAGATGCCACTTTTATAAGGACTAAGTATTAAGTAATAAGTATTAAGTACAATATGAAGATTTTGCTTGTCGGGAACGGAGCACGTGAACATATTATGGCTGAAAAAATCGCTCAATCACCCCAGTGTGAGGAACTTTTTGTTTTTGCCAGCGCGGTCAATCCGGGCATTAAAGCCTTAGCGGCTGCGTATCAGGTGGGTGATATTAATTGCGGAGGTTCCATTCGTTCTTTTGCTGAAGTTAATAAACCGGATATAGCGGTAATCGGTCCGGAAAATCCGATTGCGGCAGGGGTGGTGGATGAACTTGAAGCGGCTGGCATTCCTTGCGCTTCTCCCACCAAAAAACTGGGGCAGCTGGAAAGCTCTAAGGCATTCACCCGTGCCCTGCTTGAAAAATATCATATCCCCGGCAATCCTTATTTCCGCACTTTTGAATCCGATGAAGGCATGCTGGAATATGCTCAGAGTCTGGGGCAGTTTGTGGTCAAAGCCGACGGCCTGCATGGCGGAAAAGGTGTGCTCGTGCAGGGAGACCATTTTGAAACCGCTGAGGAAGGCATAGAGGCGGCCAAAAAGTTTATTGAGTCTGACGGCTATGTAGTGATCGAAGAGAAATTTATCGGGCAGGAATTCAGTCTGATGAGTTTTGTGGATGGCGAGCACGTCATAGATATGCCGCCCATCCAGGACCACAAACGGGCTTTTGTCGGTGATACCGGCCCCAATACGGGGGGAATGGGGTCTTATAACTTTCCCGGCAATCTTCCTTTCCTGACTCGTCAGGACCTGGAAGACGCTCATGAGATCACTGTAAGAACGGCCGCTGCCCTGAAGCAGGAACTGGAAGTGCCTTACAAAGGGATCATGTACGGAGGCTTTATTGCCGTTAAAAATGGTGTCCGCCTGATTGAGTATAATGCCCGTCTCGGTGATCCGGAAGCGATGAACGCCCTCAGCCTGCTGGAAACTGATTATGTGGATATACTTAAGGCTACCATTGATGGCACGCTGGATCAGCTTAAGATTAAGTTTTCCAGAAAAGCAACGGTCTGCAAATATGTGGTACCCGAAGGCTATCCGACCAATCCAAAAAAGAATAAAAAGATAGAAATCGGAGAGCTTCCTGAAAATATTGAATATTATCTGGCTTCGGTGGATCAGCGGGAAGACGGTATGTACATGCTGGGTTCCCGCGCCGTTGCTTTTGTGGGCATTGCAGACAGCACCGAAGAAGCTGAGGCTATTGCTCAGAAAGGCGTAGAGGCGGTCAAGGGCCCCGTCTTTTTCCGTGAAGATATCGGCACCAAAGAACTCATTCAGAAACGCATCGATATGATGGATGAATTGCGGGGGTAGGCATATCTATTTTTGACGATATTGCCCCAGCAATGCTGGAACATTGTTCCAACAATACTCCAACAATGTTGTACTTTTTGATATGGGTGGGGGTCCGCCTTTCTGATCTTGTCAATAAGTCCTAAAAAATGTAATAATCAGACGAAAACTAACATAAAAAAATATGCCTGATTATTACTATGGTTTTCTGATCATTCTTGGACTTCTTATTGTCCTCGCAGCTTTAGTGGCCAAAAGGCGTTCTTCAAAGATCGATCACCTGCCCCCCGAGCATCGTGCCAAAGAAAATGAACTTTATGAGGCGTTTGGACTAGAAAAACCACACGAGAAAAAACCGCCAGCCGGTCACGAAGAAAAGGGGAAGGAAATTAAAACGGCTTTTGAATCCGGAAAGGTCACGAAAAAGGAAAAAGGGGGCAGAAAAAAAGGAAAAAGAGGAAGAAAGGGCAAACTGTAAGTTTTATACTATTCTTACTTCAATTCTGGGGTCGACTTTCTCCCGCAGGGTATTTTGAATAAAGACCAGGGTTCCTGATTCTGCAATGGGGCAGTTCCCACAGGCGCCGTAGTAACGAATCAACACATTTGTGCCTTCAATATCCATGATCTCCATGCCCCCTCCGTCCATTTCAAGGGCCGGATAGACTTGTTCAGACAGCGCTTCATTGATTAAGAGCACCTGATCATCTATTTTCAGATCCAGAAAATCCCGCTTGTCCCTTTTTTTTGTTATTTTCCTAGTCATTCTGTACTTCATTTAATAAAAGTCCCAACTGTAATTTGGATTCTTTGCGTTTAATAAGATAACTGAGGAAGTAATAACCGCCAAAAAAATATAACAAAATGGTGCCGGCAATTAAAACAGGACTCAGATTGATGGTCGAAGAAAGCACAAAGTCATAAATGGCATGCAACAGCATCGCCAGTACCAGGCCAATCGTGATCATTTCATTTTGGTACAAATGGGATTTTTTCATGTGCAGCAGATTCTTGAAGAAAATAAGCATAGGGTGCCGTTTTTTCTGAACATGCTCTAAGCGTAAAATCGGAGAGGCAAAATAAGCATGTCCAAAAAAATAACCCAGCACTCCTGAACACAGCATATGCACCATAGTGACAATGGTGACCCGCGAAACAGCCAGCATGGCAAAAGTCTGTATATTCATCGTGCCCCACTGGCTATTGAAATAAATCATATTTTCGTAAAACGAAAAGCCCAGGGCGCTGACAATGGCCAGCGTGATCACATCATCGATGGAACGGAAGAAGCTTTTGTTGATCAGTTTCATGACTCCGAACTTAAAAAACTCTTCCATAGCTCCTATTCCCATAAAGGTCACAAAGGCGGCCAGTACCGTGCTGATGAAAATGGAACTGATGTTGCTCCGAAAATCAACGAGCGTTATTTTGGCAAAGATTAAATTAATACTGGTATCCCAATACCCTTTGTAAAGCAGAATCAGCTGAGCGGCAAAAATCCCCCCCGTAAATGTCAGAAGCACCAGCCATTTGTTTTCTTTGTGCTTTTTCATAAAGAGGGCCGCCCAGATCAGGGCGGGAATAATCGCAATCAGGAAGGTGATGGAATATTTTGGATCGAACATAATTTAAATGATTTCTTTGGCCATGTAGTGGGCTCCCAGACTTTGGGGACGGGCCTGACAGGCTTCAATAATCTTATAGGCGACCAGCTGACGGTGCTGCACCCGGTAATCGCGGGCAGGAATGGTAATGATTTCTTTTTTAGCCTTTGCCAGCCCCTCAGCAGTGCGCACAATTCCTACGTTTTCCCACATGATCTGACCGATCCGTTTCCCGTAAGCCTTCACCTGATTGATATCCTCAATCACAACGGCGGGTGACTCCAGGGAATCGATGTTAACATTTTTCCTGGCATCCATTAAGACACTTTTTTCCAGGGTTTCAGAAATAGCTTTAGAAAAGACGATCGCTTCGAGCAAAGAATTGCTGGCTAATCGGTTTGCTCCATGTACGCCCGTACAGGCCACTTCACCGACTGCATAAAGGCCTGGCAGCTGCGTGGCGCCGTGTAAGTCGGTAGGCACCCCCCCACAGGCGTAGTGAGCCACCGGCGTAATGGGAATCAGATCTTTTGTAAGATCTAAATCGTGTTCCTTCAAAGTCTTTTGGATATTGGGGAATTTACTGCGTACTTTACCGGGGTCGATATGACGCATATCCAGATAAACAGGACCTGTCAGTTCTTCCACATAAACAGCCCGTGAAACCAAGTCGCGGGGTGCTAATTCAGCACGCGGATCAAATTTTTTCAAAAAACGTTCGCCCCGGCTGTTCACGATTTTGGCCCCCATCCCCCGAAGGACTTCTGAAAGCAAAAAATGACGGCCATTGCTGGAAACCGCCAGAGCTGTCGGATGAAACTGAATAAATTCAATATCTTGCAGTTCCAAACCTGCATTGACTGCCAAAGCTAAGCCATCTCCCCCTGAACCGAGTGTATTGGTCGTCCGGCCGAAAAGCTGCCCCAGACCGCCGGTTGCCAAAATCGTATTTTTGGCAGCCACCTTCTCCATTTTCTCTTCCTCTTCGTTTCTGATAAAGGCCCCCTTGCACTCCCCCTCATCCACGATGAGTTCCACGGCTTCCGTTTTTTCCAAAAAAGAAATATTTTTCTTTTTCTGGGTGGCTTTGATAAGCACTTCCAGAATATCCCGGCCGGTGAAATCCGAACTACGCCAGACCCGGGCTTTAGAATGCCCCCCCTCGAGCATGGGTTCTTTTTCTATTTTGAGGTCAATTGATTTTAGAAATTTAATGGCTTTAGGGGCTCCGAAAACGATCTGCCGTACCGCTGCTTCTTTGCAATGGCCTGCGCCGGTCCTGAGTGTATCTTCAATATGGCTTTCGAAATTATCGTCTTTGGCCAATACTCCTGCAATTCCCCCCTGAGCCCAGTAAGTATTCGTATTCCGGACTTCCCCCTTGGTCAGAACTAAAACGCTGCCCAATTCACTTAAAAAATAAGCCGTCGCCAGACCCGCTATTCCTGATCCGATGATGAGGTAGTCTGTTTGTTTTGTCATGTGTTTTGTTGCGCCTATTATAAGACAATCTGAAGATTCAAGCTAGGTGTAGGCATATCTCTTTTGATTGGGATTCCGCCTGATGCTGTTAGGAAAATTCAGAAGAAAGCTCGTATTACGATTGAAAGTGAGTGGCCGCGGCTATCATAGCGGCATTGTCTGTACAAAAAATTTGTTCAACTGGCCAGTATACCGGAAGTTTATCAGGGAGTTTTTCGCGAGCCATTTTCCGAAGCAGCTGATTAGCGGAAACTCCCCCGGCCAGATGCACTTCTTTGACTTCATGTTCCTGCACGGCCAGAACCAGTTTGTCGATCAGCGTCCCGATGACCGCCTGCTGGAAACTTGCGCAAAGATCTGCAATGGTCTGGTCGTCCGTTTTTTTTAAGTTTTCAACTTCACGACGCACAGCTGATTTAAGTCCGGAAAAGGAAAAATTATATTTATTTTCTTTGTCGAGCATCGGCCGAGGAAAAGAAAAACGGGTCGGATTGCCTTTTTCGGCCATTTTTGAAACAGCGGGGCCGCCTGGGTATCCTAAACCAAGCAGGCGAGCGACTTTATCAAAAGCCTCTCCCGCCGCATCGTCCAGCGTCTCCCCCAGACGTTCAAACTGGTGATGCCCTTTCATCAGCATCAGTTCATTGTGTCCGCCCGATACGGTGAGCACCAGCAAAGGAAATTGAGGCGGATGTTTCCGTTCTAAAAAATTGGCGTACACATGACCCACGATATGATCGACCTCCATCAGGGGTTTTTGATGAATGTAAGCGATGGTCTGAGCGGTATTGATGCCAACTAAAAGTGAAGCAATGAGACCGGGATTGGTGGTGATCGCGATAGCATCGATATCTTTCCATTCCAAACCGGCATCTGCCAGCGCCTTATCGATGACCGGAGAAATCTGTCTTAAATGCTCACGGGCAGCGACTTCGGGCACGACCCCACCGGTCGCCTGATGCATATCGACGGAAGAAGCAATAACATTACTGAGCACCTTCACGCCGTCTTCCACCACGGCGGCTGCCGTTTCATCACAGGATGTTTCGATTCCAAAAATCTTCATGCGCCCATTGTAGCATGGTAAGATAAGCTTATGATGGATCCTATCGCCTTTGAAATCGGGCCGCTGGCCGTTCGCTGGTACGGCATTGCTTACGCACTCAGCCTGCTGATAACTATCGGTATTCTGATTCTGCTTAATAAAAAACGGCCGGTTTTTAAAAACAATACGCAGATCTTTGATTTCCTGTTCTGGATTTTTCTGATCGGCGTGCTCATTGGCGGACGGCTTGGTTATGTGCTTTTTTATAACCTGCCTTATTATCTGGAAAATCCGGGCAAAGTCATTGCGCTTTGGGAAGGGGGTATGTCCTTTCATGGCGGACTGATCGGATCGGTCCTGGTCGCTTACTATCTGGCTAAAAAGAATCGTCTTGACCTGCTTAAAATGACCGATGTGCTAGCGGTGCCCGGCGGCCTTGTGACAGCCCTTCCACGTATTGCTAATTTCATTAACCGGGAACTTTTCGGGCGTATTATTGAGAACGAAAGCTGGAAATGGCTGGGGGTGGATTTTGGTGACGGAGCGCTCCGCTATCCTTCTCAGCTTTTTCAGTCTGCCGGGGCTGTTCTTCTTTTTCTGATTCTGCTCTTTATTTATAGAAGTAAGCCCAGGAAAGGTGTCACTACAGCCTGTTACTTTATATTTTATGGTTTGATCCGTTTTATAATTGAATTCTGGCGGCAACCTGATATACAGATCGGATTTTTATTCAAATATTTTACGCTGGGGCAGATTCTGAGTCTGGCGATGATTATATTAGGTGTCATTGGCTTACGGTGGCTAAAGAAGCCCAAAATTACTTGACAATAGTTAAACTTAATGTTATTAATTATAGCCACGGTCTTCGCTGACCCTGGCTCGAAACCCAGTTTCTGAGCGGGTCGGGAGGCCGACCTGCTCATTCAAAAGGAAAAGTTATGCGATGGAGAAGCTACATCCCCATCTTTTTGATGCCCGCGCTTTTAGGCTGGATGCCTAAGCTTGATCTGGGCGATGACTTGGAGAACATCCTTTCATCCCACCCACCGTGGCAGGCTGCAAGCGCCCCCCCTGCCCCGCTCCAAGAGCAAGAGGAAACTTCGACAGAGGAAGATGCAGACAAGATCGATGAGACTGACTGTTTCTACTCTGGCGTCATCCTGCTTGGCAAGGGCACCCCCCCACCGAGCATTATCCTCGAACACATGTGCGAGAAGGTTCTGGAGGATGGCTCTACGACAAACTTCGAAGGGCAACACCGCGAAGTGAAGCGTGACAAGCGGGGGCGGTACGCCATCCCCTTCAGGAACGCCTACCTCAAGATGAGGAGTGGGCAACCTGTTGTCGTGTTCCTTCACCGGGGAAAGTGGGTAATCAAACCTCTGAAGCATCAGGAGGGTCGACTGTACGATCTCAATGTTGTTCTACGGAAGTTTGACCTTACCCCCATCCTCGACGACTCGTGGGCACCATGAAGCCCAATGAGCAGGATCACCTCCCTCACCAACCGCCGCCAGGCGACCGGTGAGGGAGGTTTTCCGAAAACGATAAATAGATAGTTGATTTTTGTTTTTAAATATGATATAATGAAACATAAAAATAAAAAATTATCATATAATTAAAACAAAAAAATGGAATTACTACATTTATTCAGACAATTCGAATGTGACCGAAACGTCTATGTGGGCGAATCTGCCCCAAAAAGACAGGAGGCAAAAAAAACCTCTGAAGCAGTGTCGGAACCAAGCTACGAGCAAATGGAAAAAGACGCAAAACGTCATATTGCAGTCGCTGAAGGAATTCTTAAAGACGTTGAGGATTTTTCGGGATTTAAAATTGACCGAAAAGATCCAGAAAAAGTGTACCCGGAACTAAGAAAGAAACCAAACTTACAACTTGCGATATCAAGAATCGTTCAAAATATAGTAGATCTTCAGCAAGCTATAAGAAAACGAGATGTGTCTTTGGTAAAACTGGGAATGTCATCCAATACACTGAGGACCTATGGGCCTGAGTACTATCACCCAAAGTATGGTGTTACTTCTCCTGGCGATCCGCTGTTTGCTGTCTGGGCGCCTACAAAAGAATCCTATTCTTATGCTAAAAAAGGAAAGAAAAAGGAAAAACGCGAATCTCAGGAGTTGTCACCAGAGGTACAAATTGCTATTTTGGCAGAACGTTATCATGAACTGAATCCTAAGAACAGAAGGTACCTTACCAGTAAAGGAGTTCCGGAGAATGAACTTAAAGATAATGACACAGAAGGCAAAAAAGAAATTGAAATCGCTAAGAATAAAGACAGGCGGGAACGCAGTGCCATATCACGTGATATTTTGGCTTTAGTCAGAAGGGTTAAACCAATCAAGGCCGGAGATACTGAAGTTTATGCTAATGTGGCTATTCAAAGATCAGAAAACGGTGAAAATTATATGCTTGTTATCAGAGATCCTAGCCTTCCGAATGTTTGGGATGTGGCTTATATTGGAAAAGCCGATGTAAGAAATGCTAAAAGAGAAGCCGGAAAAAAGGTGGCACCAGACGTTGCCGCAAATTATGCATCTTACAAGCTTGACGAAACAGAAGTCGCCTCAAAAACTGCTTAAAAAAAGAATCAATTGCTACTATGGATGAAGATACACAGAAAATAGCGGATTTGACGAAAGCCTTAGATCAATCTATACATCAGCTCAAGAAAGCCTATAATGAATATAAGGAAGATGCGGATCATGAAAAGGAAGATCCTGAAGCGCTGCTTGATGATTTGTAAGGAGATTAAATAAATAACTCAAAAAGGTCGTCTCCATCATGGACTTCGACCTTTTTTTGTGCTATAATATATAGATATTATGCTCAAAAAAATCCTTAAATATATCGGCTTGGGGGCCGCGCTCCTACTATTGGTTTTTCTGGTGATGCAGAGGGGCTGGTTTATGGGGATTCAGCATAGCCTGCAGAATAAATTTTACGACTACGATTCCGCCAGCAGTGAAATCGTGATTGTGGCTATTGATGAAAAAAGTCTGAAACCTGAAAATCTGGGGCCTTTTAAAAGCTGGCCGCGTATGAATTACGCTAAGGCTATTGATGTTTTAAATGCCAATAACGCCGCTGCTATCGGGATCGATGTGACCTTTCCGGATCACTCCATTTTGGGCAGAGATGACGATCAGACACTTGCCGATGCCCTTTCTCAGTATGACAATGTAATTCTGGCTTCCCGTTATTATTTTGACGGTGAAAAGAAGGGTTATGAATGGCCTAATGAAACAATTCTCAAGGGCCATCCGGTCCCGGGCTGGATCAACATACAACTGGATCCGGATGGTTTTGTGCGGTCATTGCCGCTCTTTGCGGAATCGGATAAAGGGGTGATTGATGCCTTTTCGCTGGCACTGGCCCGAATTTATCTGCGTGCGGAACCTTCCGATTACCGGGTTGTAAATAATTATTTTGATTATTCCGAAACTATTCAGATCCCCTCCTGGACCGAAAAAGATAAAGAATCCGGTGAAGAAGTTCATTTTATGTATATCAATTACTTCGCTCAGCCCAATAAATTCACTCATATTTCCTTTTTCGATCTGCTCAACGGGAATCTGGTTGATAAAAAAGGAAACCCGATCGACTTTCGGGATAAAATTGTGATCATCGGCCCCACGGCGATCGATCTGCAGGATGATTATCTTTCACCGGTCAGCGAGGGGGTGCGTATGCCCGGCGTGGAAATTCATGCCAATAATGTCCAGACAGTCATCACTCAGCAGTTTCTGCGGGATCAGTCTAAACTTAGCCTGTGGCTGACCATTTTGGGTATTTTAGCTGTAAATATTGCGCTTTTCTCATTACTTAAAGTCCGCTACACCATTCCGCTGGTTCTGGTAGAAGTATTCGGTATGCTGGTGGCCGGTATTGTGGCTTATGAGTCCCGCATTCTGGTAAACGTGGTGTATCCGATTCTGACCATTCTGCTCAGTTTTATCGGCACTTATTTACTGCGTTTTATTATGGAGCAAAGCCAGCGCCAGTTCATTGAAGGGGCTTTCGGCCATTACGTGAACAAAGATGTCGTCAGACAGATCAAAAAAGATCCTCATATGCTGGAACTGGGGGGTGCCAAACGTGAAATCACGATTTTCTTTTCGGATATTGCCGGCTTTACCACTATTTCCGAAAAACTGAAACCGGAAGAACTCGTTAAGTTTTTGAACGAATATCTGGGCGAGATGACCACTATCATCATCACCAACCAAGGAACTTTAGATAAATACGAGGGGGACGCCATTATGGCTTTCTGGAATGTCCCTATCCCCCAGCACGATCACCCGCTGCATGCCTGCAAAGCGGCTCTGGAAAATCAGAAACATTTGGCCAAACTTCGTGAAAAATGGGCAAAGACCGGCCTGCCGGAGATTCATATACGTATCGGCCTGAATACCGGTGAAGCGGTCGTGGGAAATATGGGTTCTGAGAACCGCTTTGACTACACCGCCATGGGGGATAACGTGAATCTGGCCTCCCGTCTGGAAAGTATCAACAAGCAATACGGCACCCGCATTTTGATTTCAGAAAGCACCTACGAAGCTGTCCGGGATCATATGATCTGCCGGGAAATCGATCAGATTCGCGTGAAAGGGAAGCATGAGCCGGTGAAGATTTATGAACTGATCTGTAAAAAAGAAGACCAGACTAATGAAATCAACGGAAGACTGCATAAATATGCTGAAGCTCTGATGCTGTACCGCAGTAAACGTTTTGCCGACGCTCAGACACATTTTGAACTCCTTAGAGGTGATGGCCCCTCTGATTTAATGATTCTGCGATGCGCTGAATTCATGAAAAATCCACCCGCTGAAGATTGGGATGGCGTGTGGAATTTTGAAGTAAAATAAGTTTAATACAGCACCCAGTACAGCCCAAAGGCAATGGTTACGATGCCCGCATTCATTCCCATTGTCCGCCAGTCGCGTTTAAAGGGCTTTTTTTTGTATTCTTTTTTTACAAAATAGCGGGTTACGTCATAAAAATAAGTGACCAGCACAAGAATCAGCAGATAAAGAACCACTGACTGATCTGAATAGAGTGTCAGGGCGGTGCCCGTCAGATATTTCGGCGTAAGCAAACCGACATAATAACCGCAGGCGGTCACGACAAGCAAATGAACCGCCTGATCGAGAAAGTAGAAAAACAGTATCAATTTAGGATAAGCTTTGTTCAGGACGGTTTTACTCTGATCAATGATAATGTGAGTGACGTAAATGATCGCGATAGCGGTCCACACTTTGCTATCAGATAAAAAAGGCGCCAAAACTGCCAACAGGGTCAGCAGATGCACCGTGCTGTGAATGACGATTCCAAAGAAATGTTCCGATTTATACTTTACGAGACAGGAGGACTGAAACGTGTAATCTGCCAGAAAATGTACCAGATAGAAATATAGGAGAAGGCTCATCAGCGATATTTAAGAAAGTTGATTGGCGCGTTTAACGACTTCATAGCTCACCGTGGAAGCAATTGACGGTTTTGTCTCCAGAAGCTGGCGGAAGTCATCTTTTTTGAGTACCAGTGCTTCTGTTTCATCAATGGCTTTTATGGTAGCGTTACGGGGTTCTTCTGAAACCAGAGCCATTTCACCGAAAAAGGCATTATTACTAAGCTCTGCGATAATACTGAAATCGCGCAAAACCTGCACTTTGCCGCGCTTAATGATATACATTTCCTCACCATAATCCCCCTGCTCAAAAATGACCTGTTCGGGGCCAAAGTACTGCATCTGTACTTTTTCGCCGATCGCTGCCAGATCTTCGTCACTGAGCTGAGCAAAGAAAGGAATAGCTTTTAGTATTTCAATCATGATTTTGTGTTTATTTTGTTAATTTCTTCGCAAAAGAGTATAGCATAGTCTTGATTTTTCCGAAATAGTGTGCTAAGTTGAAAAAACTGAAATATATTTTTTAATATCCTCTTTTGTGAAGTCGATTGTTGTCACCGGTGCCCGTGTTCATAATTTAAAGAATATCAGCGTGGAAATTCCGCGTGATAAGCTGGTGGTGATTACCGGTCTTTCGGGTTCCGGTAAGTCTTCGCTGGCATTTGATACGATTTATGCCGAAGGTCAGCGGCGCTATGTGGAAAGTCTTTCCACCTATGCGCGTCAGTTTCTGCAGCTGACGGAAAAACCGGATGTTGATCAGATTGAGGGTCTTTCCCCGGCCATTTCCATCGATCAAAAGACGGCCAGCCGCAACCCCCGTTCCACGGTGGGAACGGTGACCGAAATATATGATTATCTGCGTTTGCTCTACGCTAAAATCGGCCATCCGCACTGCCCGCAATGCAATGCTGAAATCGGGCGTATGAGCGCCAGTCAGATCGTGGATGAAATTGCGGAAATGCCGGAGGGTAAAAAAATTATGTTATTGGCTCCCGTTATACGTGACCGCAAAGGAGAACACTTAAAAGTCCTTGATAAAATCCGCAAAGAAGGTTTTGTACGTATACGGGTCGACGGTGAAATTTACAATATCAATGAAGAACTCCAGTTAGACCCGAAAAAGAAACATACGATTGAGATTGTCGTGGACCGTCTGGTCGTGCTCAATTTTAAAAAAATAATCAAAAAACTGAAGTCCGGAGAAGAAATTGAAGAAAAAAATGAAGACCGCAGCCGGCTCGCGGATTCCATTGAAACGGCTCTGCGTTTCGGGGAGGGGTTGATGACGATACTCGATGCGGATACCAAAGAAGAGAAACTCTTCTCTGAGCATTTTGCCTGTGAAACGCATGGGGTCATGAGCCTTCCTGAAATCGCGCCCCGCTCTTTTTCCTTCAATTCTCCGCATGGCGCCTGTGAGGACTGTCATGGACTGGGTACTAAGCTTAAAATTAATCCAAAACTGGTTATTCCCAACCCCCGACTGACGATTGCTGAGGGCGCTATTGTCCCCTGGTCCATTTCGGCCATGCGTTTAGGCTGGTACAACAACCTGCTTCGTGAAGTCGGCAAGCGGTACGGGTTTGACATCAATACCCCGATCGGCCAGCTGACCCAGCAGCAACTGGATATTATTATGCACGGTACCGGGGATGAAAAATTCCGCGCCAAGTACACCGGCCAAAATTCCAGCTATGAAACCGATACCACGTATGAAGGGGTCATTCCGAATCTGGAACGGCGTTATCATGACAGCGATTCCGATTATGTCCGCAAGAACATCGAGCGTTTTATGGAAGTAACCACCTGTGAGACCTGTCGCGGAATGCGTTTGCGCCCTGAAATTCTGGCTATTACAGTGCTTGGAAAATCCATTATAGAAGCCACCAAGCTGTCGATCGAAGATGCGGATAAGTTTTTTAAGAGCATGATTCCTGACGGTCACAAAAAGAAACTGACTGACAATGAATATCGCATTGCCCGGCTTATAATCAATGAAATCATCGCCCGCCTGCAGTTTTTGATGAATGTGGGCCTGAGTTATCTGACTTTAAACCGGGGAGCCAGCACGCTTTCGGGCGGAGAGGCCCAAAGAATCCGGCTGGCCACTCAGATCGGTTCGTCACTGCAGGGTGTTCTCTACGTCCTCGATGAACCATCAATCGGCCTTCATCAGCGCGATAATAAACGCCTGATTAAAACGCTTGAGAACCTGCGTGATCTCGGGAACACCGTGATCGTGGTGGAACATGATGAAGAAACTATCCGCATTGCAGACCACGTGCTGGATATTGGTCCCGGCGCGGGAAAGCACGGCGGCAAGGTCATCGCCAAAGGTACCGCAGAAGAGATCATGAAGCATGAGGACTCTATCACAGGACAGTATCTGTCGGGAAAGAAAAAAATTACCGTCCCCAAAAAGCGCCGGAAAGGAAACGGTAAATTCCTGGAAATCATTGGTGCCGAGGAAAATAATCTGAAATCAATCGATATCACCCTGCCGCTGAATACCTTTATCGGTGTGACGGGGGTCTCCGGTTCCGGAAAGTCATCTTTGATCAACCATATTTTATGCCCCGTCCTGGCCACCAAACTGAATCGTGCCAAACAAACGGCTGGCAAACATCAGGAAATCAAAGGAACCCAGTACCTCGATAAGATCATTAATATCGATCAGTCCCCCATTGGCCGCACGCCACGGTCAAATCCCGCCACTTATACAGGTGTGTTTTCCGATATCCGGGAGCTTTTTGCCTCCACCAGCGAAGCGAAACTACGCGGTTACCGCGATGGCCGCTTCAGTTTTAATGTTAAAGGCGGTCGCTGTGAGTCCTGCCAGGGAGACGGCATGGTGAAGATCGAGATGCATTTTCTGCCTGACATTTACGTACCCTGCGAGGTTTGTAAGGCCAGGCGCTATAATTCAGAAACCCTGGAAGTGACCTGGCACGGTAAAAACATCGCTGATGTCCTTTCGATGACCGTGGAAGAAGCACTGGATTTTTTTGATGCGATTCCTCAGATCAAGAATAAACTCACCACCCTGCATGCGGTCGGTCTGGATTATATTCAGTTGGGCCAGAGTGCCACGACCCTTTCCGGCGGTGAAGCCCAGAGAATTAAACTGGCTACCGAACTGGCTAAAAGATCGACGGGGAAAACGATTTACGTGCTGGATGAACCGACCACCGGCCTGCATTTTGAAGATGTTAAAAAACTGCTCAGCGTTTTGCAGGCGCTGGTGGAGAAAGGAAATACCGTGCTCACGATTGAACACAATCTGGATGTCATTAAATCCGTGGACCATATCATCGATTTAGGTCCGGAAGGCGGTGAAGCCGGCGGTGCTATCATCTGTACCGGCACGCCTGAACAGGTGGCCCAGTGTAAAAACAGTTATACAGGGCAGTTTTTAAAGAAGATGCTCTAGACTTAAGCCACTGTTTCGTCTTTCTTTTTCTTATCCGGCTCCAGTTGAGCCAGTATTTTTTTTGTTTCTTCCGCCGTCACTTTGTATTTTTCCGGGTCTGTTTTTGTTTCTTCCAGTGTTCTTTTTGCCTCTCGCCGCGCTTCACTTTCGTAACCAAGAGCGCGCAGGCAGTAAGTGATCATAAAATGAGTGTTGGGACTCGCTACAATGCTGTAGGATTCGCGAAGCAGAGAAAATGCTTTTTCATAATTACCTTTTTCATACTCCGCTTTTCCCTTTCTGAATTTTTCGAAAGCGGTCTTTTTTTGTTTTTCGTCCGCTTTTTCAAGCGGCACTCCTGCGATGACTTCTCTGATCCTTTCTGTTGAATTAGCGGCTCTCACCTCTTCGCCATCCTGATTGAAATAACGCAGTACTCCATCCAGTCCTCTGATTCCATAATTTCGTTTTGTACTAAAGCCAAGTCTGCCTGTCGGATCAGAAGGACCTTTTTCCTTAATTTTTGAAAATAATTTTTCCGGATTCAATCGGTTCCCCTGACGATCGATCCAGGCACCTTCTTTTTTAGTATGATATACAAATTCTCCGTAGGGTCCCATCGGGTAACTTTCCGCGATGTTGCTTTCCGCCCAGTCAATATGTTCAGCGGGTTCTGCTATCAATTCAGGAAATGGAGCACGAATTTTAGGTTTTTTTTCTGGTTCCGGAACTTTCGGTGCTTCTGTAATTACCGGTTCTTTTGATTTTGGCGCAGTTTTTGGTTTTTGCTTTGCGGTATTTTCAGAAGGTGCTAAAAGCGCTTCCAATTCATCGGCTTCTACAGCTACAACTTGCGCAGTTTCCAGGGCACCCGGTACCACCATAGGATCTTTCACTTCCCCGCCTATTTTGTCCCACACACGTCCATCGCTGGTTACGAAATACTGAGGATTTTCCTTATTTGGTTTATTGCCTTTGCCCCTGATCCGCTCAAAATAAACCCGGCGAAATGTCAGGCCTTCGTCCAACATTATTAAGTACAAAGCAGGCGGTATTTTTTCCGTCAGACTTTCAGGAACCCCCGGTAATGGCTGAAGCCGGGGTTTCTTTTCAGATTCCGGTGCAGGTTTCTTTTTAATCCCCACTGGTTTTTCACTGGCGTCTTCGAGGGTCGGAGAAGAGCGACTAATCAGTTCGTCGCCGACTTCCAAATGCATGTAGCCCGTTTCATCGATGTAATACTTGTTTTCTCTGATCGTTGTTTTACAGAGCATGTTTCTCGCATAAGATTTACCGCTTTTTTCTGCGGTGGAAACTTCTTCTACTTTCGGCATTCCCATAACAGCATATTCTGTTGGGGAAAGCTTAGCCCGAAAAGCAGCGGCCAGCCACTGACCAAGTTCAGTTACTGTTCCGTTGAATCTGTCAATTGTTCGCCTTATTTTAGCGTAAATATCTCTAAATTTGTAATAAGTTTTACCTGCTTCTGATTCTTTCCCGAATATTTTTTTATAATTTCTGTAGGCGTCACTGTTTTCTTTTTCGATTTTTGCTTCCAGTCTTTCACTGCCTTCCGGAATATCAATTTTAGGCCTTCTTGTTTTATAATGAATCGATAGTGCCCAAATGGTATAAGGACCTACCTCGCCGTCTGCTACTGCCCATCGATCCCCTCGAAGATTCAGGGAGTCGAACATTCTATTTTGCAGGCTGATCAGCAATCTTTTTGCTGCCGCTTCATTCATACCCTCCTTCTCATATCCTTCAATGAATTCCTTATTCAGCGTTTTATAATCGCCTTTCGCATAAGACTCCCTATTTAGTAGCTTTCCCATAAACCTGTCCACGCGTTCACGTATGAGAGTTTCCGTCTCTCGCTTCAACTTTCCCAAGGCTTGTGATGTCGGGCTTTCAGGTTCCTGTCTTGGTGTTTCTGGTATGTTAGTAGACATTTTCTTATTAATTAAGAATATTTATTTAGTTCTTTTTACCACGAGCAAAGTAATGTCGTCCGCCTGCGGATACTGCCCCATATAGGCCCGCACCTCAGTCAGAATGGCGTCGTGGATCTGTTGTGCCGTACCCAGTGTGGCATATTTCTGAACTGCCGTTTTAAGCCGTTCCATGCCAAAATTTTCTGTTTCGCTTTGCCAGGCTTCAGGTATACCATCCGTGTAAAGCACAAAGACATCACCGGGCTGAGTGATCACTTTTTCAGTAGTCAGCTTGGCCGTGATGTCAGGTAGCATTCCCATTGCCAGCCCGCCATGGGCAAGTTCGATGACCGTGCCGCTGACTGCCTGGTAGTGCAGAATCGGGTCATGACCTGCCTGAGTGAATTGAAGAATTCCCTTTGCGGTTTCCCAGAGTGCGATACAAGCGGTCACAAAAATATTCGGAGCCGTTTTCATGGTCAGCACTTTATTCAGTTCGCTGACCAATTCTTTTGTATTGTCATAATGGTTCATCAGTGACGGCACGAGCGCGTTGCTGATTGCTGAAACCAAGCCGGCACCCACTCCGTGCCCGGTAACATCCGCAATGTAAAACAGGAGATTCCCGTTCTTCTGCACAGGAATAAAATCGTAACAGTCACCTCCGACTTCAGTGGCTGCATTTAAACTGGCCGCGATGTCGAGATTTGCAATTTGAGGAAGCTGTTTGGGTAGTAATTCTTTTTGGATTTTGGCAGCGAGTTCGAGCTCTTTAGCTACTTTTTCGTGCTCAATCATCGCTTTGGTGCTTTCTTCCAGGTCAGCCGCCATTTTATTAAACGTGTTGGCCAGCATCCCCACCTCACTGCGTGAACGAATCGGAATACGAATACTTAAATCACCGCTACCGATTTTAGTGGCCCCCTGCGTGAGAGCTTTGATCGGACTGGTAATTCCATGAGCCACCACATAACCAATAAGAAGCGCGATCAGCACACCTGCCACTGCAATCGCAATAATGCGTATGGCTGTGTCGCGCACCCTTTGAAGTAATGCGTCATAAGTGACTTCATAAACAACGGAATAGCTTCGGGTGATATTGCTTTGATCGCGGAAGGGGTAAACAACGTTAATAATTTGTTCCGTATTGCTGATAGGATCAATGGTCCGGCCATTGAGATCTAGGTAATGGTAATGAGCATCTTCACCTGATTTTTCCAAATAAACGATACGGCCTCCTTTGGTTTTAACAGAAGGGTAAACCGCCTGAATACGATCCAATTCTTCCGTGCTGAGCCCGCTCTCCATTTCTGTTTCATAAAGTGCTTTTCCGTTGTAATTAAAGA
The DNA here is from genome assembly GCA_016934215.1 of Candidatus Peregrinibacteria bacterium. Taxonomy (GTDB): domain Bacteria; phylum Patescibacteriota; class Gracilibacteria; order UM-FILTER-43-11; family UM-FILTER-43-11; genus JAFGTE01. Next base: position 109,204 of record JAFGTE010000013.1, read on the forward strand.
TCGAGACTCCTGTAATATCCTGGTTTAAACTGTAGATTTCAGCCATTTCCCGGTCAAAATGAGCAAAAGCGCTTTGCAGATAGTTGTTTTCGTAGTTGCTAATGACCCGTTCATTGGTAAGTTCAGCAAAACTGACCGCTTTTGTGTAAATATCCTGGTTGATTTCTTTCGTTTTCTGTTCAATCACCAGATACGCCGTAGCGCCCAGTATCGCGAGGATAATGAGCCAGGTGGCCATGATAATCTGTGATTTAACGGAACGGAACATATATTTGAATCCAAAATATGATTTTAAGCATTCGCTTCCATTTCACGAATTCTGAATTTATGAACATTAATTTCCTCTTGTTTTCGAGCGATTTCTTCTTTTTTCTTTTCAATTTCTTCTTTTTTTCGTTTTAAAGCCTCCTGTCTTTTATCATTCCCTGAGCTCAAGGCATTTATTTCTACCTGTATGGTTCTGGCTTCATATTCGAGTTGGCTTAATTGCACTTGCAATCTGCCCAGATCACTTTCGGCAGTTTCTAAAAGTCTTTTTTCTTTTGACAGTGTTTCCTGTTTTCCGATCGCCACTTTATCCTTTTTGTGTTCTATTTCACCCGCTTCTCTTTCGGCTCTTTTTAAACTTGCTTCTGCAGCTCTGAGTCCTTCCTCTGCTTTCTTAGCAGCTTCTCTGTTAACTGTATAATCATACTTTTGATATTCAGCTTTTCTACGCTTTACTTCTTCCCTTTGTTTTTCAATAAAGCTTCTGGTCATGATAATCTCTTCTTTCTTTTTCTCGAGGTCTTCTTCCAATTTAGCTTTCTCTTTTTTTCTGTTCTTTTTTTGCGCTGCTGTTTCAGTTTCCGCCGGTTCAATAATTGCCTCTCCAATAGTCACTTCGAAAGGGGACTCACCCGCTTCTGTCCCCCCTGCCGCTTTGGTTGGCGGCACCATATATTCTCCTAATTCTTTCGAAATCGCGTTTGCATAGGCATAAGTGTTATCGTCCTCATAATAATGGTTACCCGTGGCGACCCATGCATCATTTTCTTTTTGCTCTTTACTGGCCCATTCCCATTTTCCATCATGAAACCGGAAGAAGGTTTCTGTGTCGCCTGTTTTGACAACGTAGGTCCCATCCTCAAGACGCTTACCCATACTGCTGCTCAAAAGTGATTCTCCTGCGCTTTCAAGGGACTCACCAGCTCCGGTTATCCCTGTTCTGGCGGCCAGATTGATGTTTCTTCCGGGAGTCGGGGTATTTGCTGTCTGACCGGATTCGAGTGCCATAACGGCCAGTGTATAAGGTCCGATTCTGCCGTCGATAATCGCTCCGGGGTCACCGGCAAGATTATATTTATCAAAAAGTACCCGCTGCATGGCCTTAATCTTCTCCTGAGCTTCACCCGGATCAGTAATTCCCATTTTTTCCGCAAAAATTTTGTTCCATTTTGTCCAGCCGGTATAGTTTCCAAGTTCTGATGTATAGTCCGCAATGGCTTTTTTTGTTTTTGGTTTTTTCAGCATTGCCTCAACATTCTGCGTTACCTGATCTCGTAAGGCGTACTGCCTTCTTTGAGATTCGGCTAAACTGGCCCGTTGTCTGGGCGTTAATTCGCGTCGGGAAGGCCTTTCGGGCGTTTTTTTGCCCCGTTTCCCCTGTTCCCCTTCCTCTGTTGCCCATGGATTCATGACAGGTTTTGGTCCGCTCTGACTGGCTCTGTATTCTTCGTATACGAACTTTCCTGATTCAAAGTCTTTTGATGTAAAGCAATAAATATTCATGATAATAAAAATTAACCAAGTTGTATTTTTGGGTAGCGTGGCTTCCCGTCAGATTTTGTAATAGTCAATTCCCCTTGTTCGGTAATCGTTAAAACATCTCCTTCCTGCAGTTTCATATCGTCAATCTTTGCACCTACTTTTCGTGCCACGAGGTTGAGAACCCGGAAGGTACGGGGGGATGATTTTGAGTTTTTGGGTTTTGCCTGCTCCCGGTAATTGACAGCCAGCGCCGCGGAAAGAAAAGTGTTATTCCGTCTACAGGTCCAGCCTTCGATTTTGAATTGTCTTGCCGGAATATCGCCTCCCTGATCGAGCCTGGTATACTTGACCTGAATGATTTCATCCAGTCTTTTTCCGCTGACCCGCTGTCTCATTTCTCTTTCAGGCGGTATATTTCTTTGTGGCGGTTCGGCACCTCTGGGAGCCTTTCCTGTCTGAACACTCAGATAATTTAAGGCGTCTAAAAAGAGTGCCCAGTTTTCACCGTCTGGTGAATAACTCTTCTTGTTCAAATTGGAACGGCCGGGAGGAATCGGTTTCATTTTGCTTCCCTTTGAATGTCTGGTCATCCAGTAGTCATTCAGTGCGCTCACACTATAAGGCCCCATCAGCCCATCGATGTATATCCAGGGATTGGATTTTTCTCTTTCAAGACTGATTTGAAAAACGTCGTTCTGATAATAATCGACCAGCACATGCTGAGCCGCGGCTGTAATACGCCTATAAGTGACTGTCTTGCCGGCCCCGCGATAAGCTTCCGGAATGTCCGTCAGATTGATAACCTCCGCAAAATCACGATTCCAGGCCTGATAACTATTATTTCGATACCCTTTATTTCTATGAATAAAAGCATGGAGTTTGTCACCGATGGCCGGATTCTCCAATGCTTCGCGTACCTTATTGATGTACCACTCCTGACATTCCCGGGTTTCAAAAATTTCTTCGATAGTGCGCCTTCTTAAGTTCTCTCTGGCGCCTGGGGGTACCGGACGGGGGGATTCTTTCAGTTTCTTTTCGGTTTCTGCTTTGGTTCTCAGTTCCACCCTCCCTCTTTCTTCTTTGGCCCAGTCGGGCATTTCCTGGGTATCCCTTGGCTTATGAATCCAGTCTGCCACATCCCCTACTCCGGGCATCTGAGTCACGAGCGTCGGGCGTTTGCGATCTTTTTCTGTTAAGCAAATAAACCTTTTTCTGTCTCTGAAGTCCTTATTTTGATCAAAACAATATAATTCCATAAGGTATTTATTTTTGTTTTAGTTCAATTAATTTCAGTTCAATTAAATTAATCTATTAATTATATCATTTTTTTACTCAAATTGCAAATAGTATTGATGGCTCCTTTTAGCTATAATCGCTATAGTTATCACCTCGCATAAAAGGCATGATTGAACGTGACAATGAAATCACCAGCGCCAAGGGAAAAATGGCTGATAATAAGCTTGATTTAGCCTTACGGCCAAAGACTTTAGCGGAATACGTGGGGCAGGCAGATGCTAAAATGAACCTTACGGTCTCGATGACAGCGGCCAAAAAACGCAAAGAACCTCTGGAACACGTGCTTTTTTACGGTCCTCCGGGCCTTGGAAAGACTACTTTAGCCAATATCATCGCCAGTGAAATGGGGGTGAGTATCAAAACCACCTCCGGACCGGCTATCGAAAAGCAGGGGGATCTGGCTTCCATTCTGACGAATCTTAAAGAGAATGACATCCTGTTCATCGATGAGATCCACCGCCTGAAAACCCAGATCGAGGAAATTCTTTATAGCGCTATGGAAGACTACGCACTGGATATCATCATCGGCAAGGGGCCGGCGGCCAGAAGTATGCGGCTGGAACTCCCCCGTTTTACCCTGATCGGAGCCACCACTAAAATCGGTTCGCTTTCTGCCCCGCTCCGCGATCGTTTCGGCCATGTATATAAGCTGGATTTTTACTCAGAAGAGGAGATTCAGCAGATTCTAAAACGCAGCGCCATCCTGCTGGAAATGAAGATTGAAGAAAAGGCCCTGACAGAAATCGCCCAGTGCAGCCGCCGGACGCCCCGTATCGCCAATCGCCTGCTCAAGCGTATCCGGGATTTTGCGACGGTAGAAGAAGTGAGTCCTATTACACTGAAATTCACACAGAAATGTCTGGTCACCATGGGGGTCGACATGCTGGGCCTGGATAAGACCGACCGCCAGATTTTACTGGCCATTATCGAAAAATTCCAGGGCGGACCGGTGGGCGTGAATGCCATTGCCGCCGCCACCAGTGAGGAGGCGGAAACGATTGAAGACTTATACGAACCCTATCTCCTTCAGATCGGCTTTTTAGACCGCACGAAGCGGGGACGAGTCGTGACGGAAAATGCCTATATGCACTTAGAAATCAAAGCACCCAAAAAGAAAAACATAGAACAAAAACACTTGTTTAATTAATTGTTTGTTCGTAGCTTGTGGTTCGTGGCTTGCTCGTTTTGCGCGCCACTACGAACCACGAGCCAAACACTACGAACCATTCCATGAACCATCTCGACGAAATCCGGGCTAAGATCGCTATTGAAGATCTTGTGGGCGGCTATGTTCAGCTGAAAAAGGCAGGCCGGAATCTGAAAGGCCTCTGTCCTTTTCATAACGATACACATCCCAGTTTTATGGTGAGTCCCGAAAAGGGTATCGGTTACTGTTTTGCCTGTAACAATGGCGGGGATATTTTTAAATTCATCCAGCTGATTGAAAAAGTGGATTTTCCGGCGGCCGTGAAAATTCTGGCAGATAAGGCCGGCGTGCGGCTGCCTGAGTTCAAGCCCGAAGCCCACAACGAAAAACTGCGCATGCTCAAGGTCAATGAGCAGGCGGCCGAGTTCTTTACAGAACAGCTCAGAAGTTCGGAAAGCGGCATGAAATATTTTAAGGATCGGGGGCTTTCAGAAGCCACAATCAAAGAATTTCAGCTGGGGCTGGCTTCTGATTCTTATACGGCCCTTAGGGATTACCTAAAGAAATCTGATTTTGATGAAAAATTTCTCCTTGAGGCAGGATTGATCAGTCAGCGATCGATTGCCGATAAAAGTACTTTCGACCGCTTCCGGAACCGTATGATGTTTCCCATTCATGATCAGCAGGGTAATGTGGTCGGTTTTGGGGGGCGCATCATCGGAGAAGGCGAACCTAAATACCTGAATTCGCCTGACACGCCGGTATACAACAAAAGCTTTGTGCTTTATGGCCTGCATCTGGCTAAGGAAGCGATAAAGAAAGAAGATCTGGCCATTTTTGTGGAAGGCTATATGGACGTGATCGCCGCCCATCAGGCAGGTACCGGAAATGTCATCGCGACCTCGGGCACGGCTCTGACCACTCCTCAGCTCAGACTGATCAAACGCTATACCAGAAATATCGCTTTCGCTTTTGATGCGGACAGTGCGGGCGCGGAAGCGACCAAGCGAGCCATTGAACTGGCCCAGGAAGCGGAGCTTAATCTTCGTATCATCCTGATCCCGGAAGGCAAAGACCCCGATGAGTGTATCCGGAAGAATCCGGATGCCTGGAAGCAGGCAATAAAGAAGGCTGTGCGGGTGATGGATTTTTATTTTTCCCATGCTTTTTCGCTTTATGATGCCAAAGACATTGACGGTAAAAAGGCCATTCTGAACATGCTGCTCCCTCTTATTAAACAGACGACCAGCAGCGTGGAGCAAAACGAGCATTTAAAACGTCTGGCGTACGAGCTTAAGACGGAGGTGAAATTCCTGTGGGAAGACATGAAAAAGCTGGAAAGCCGAAAAACCTATCAGCCTGTCGCCGGAACCGAAGTGCCCGCTCCGCAGAAGGAGGTTTTCAGCCGCGAAGAATTCCTGCTGGGCTTTATTATGGACCGTCCTGAATTATATGAAATCGTCCATTCCAATCTGATCGATGTTGCCGGTTTTGACCCTGTCACGGAAAAAATTTACAAGACCTTAAAAAGAGTGTACAATTCGCGAAGCATTGTGGAATTACGGGAGCTGCAGGGAGAACTTTCTGAAGAAGAACGGCAAAGACTCAGCATCCTCCCTCTCCTTATCGAAGAATACTATCCTGATTTTTCTGAAGAAGCTGCCAGAAAAGAAGTCATGAGTCTGATCCGTCAGATCAACAAAAAAAATCTCCGCGCTTCGCAGAAGGAGTTTGAATTCAGGATTCGGGAGGCGCAGGACTCCGGCGAACGAACCCTGCTTCTCAATCAATATTCTCAGATTCTCAAGCTAGCTAACAAACTATAATTTATGGCCAAGAAGGTTCAAAAGAAGTTTATTGCGCAACCGGATGATGAGACTTTAGCCAAATATCCCAAAGCGATCAAAGGCCTTCTCCAGAAGGGGCGGGAACAACGTTTTATCACTCACAAAGAGCTTCTTAAGGCGATTCCTGAAATTGAGGATAACGTTATCATGCTGGATGAAATTTATACCCTGTTCATGGATCTGGGCATTGAAGTGATTGATGTCAAAAAGGACGCTATTTGGGGTAAACAAACTTCCAAAGGTAAATCAGATCTGATGCTGGAAGAAGAAGACGACTGGCTGGAGCTCGATGAAGAATTTCCGGATGAAGAAGCCGATCCGGATGCCCTTGAAAAAGAAGATAAGGAGAAGGATGAGGAGGATGCGGAAGAGAAAGAACAGGCGGCCAAGAAGCGTGCCAATTTAAAGGAAATCGCCAATGATTCAGTTCGTATGTATCTCTCTGAAATCGGCCGTGTGGAACTTTTAACGGCAGATGAGGAGATCAAGCTGGCCAAGGCCATTGCCAAAGGTGACCCGGTGGCCAAACAAAAGCTGGCTGAAGCCAACCTCAGACTGGTCGTTTCCATTGCTAAAAAGTATATCGGCCGCGGTCTTTCTTTCCTCGACTTGATTCAGGAGGGTAATATCGGCCTTTTCCGGGCCGTGGAAAAGTTCGACCCGAAGCGCGGTTTCAAGTTCTCGACTTATGCCACCTGGTGGATCCGTCAGGCGATTACCCGCGCCATTGCTGATCAGGCTCGCACCATCCGTATTCCGGTGCACATGGTCGAGACCATCAATAAGCTTACCCACACTCAGCGCCGGCTGCTTCAGGAGTTTGGGCGCGAACCAACCGTGGATGAACTGGCTTCCGAAATGGATATGGACATCAAAAAAGTCCGCCATATTCTCAAGATTTCTCAGGATATTGTATCGCTGGAAGCGCCGGTGGGGGCCGAGGAAGACAGCAAGCTCGGTGATTTTATTGAAGACGACGATGCCATTTCCCCAAGCGATTCGACCAACCGTCAGATTATGAAAGAGAACATCCACTTTATGCTCCAGTATCTGACCCCCCGCGAACAAAAGATCATCCGCATGCGTTTTGGTCTGGATGACGGAATCGGCCATACGCTGGAGGAAGTGGGTAAGGAATTCGGCGTGACCCGCGAACGCATCCGTCAGATTGAAGCGAAGATTTTACAGAAAATGCGCGACCATCCTACCAGTGTAAAAATTAAAGACCGATTCTAATTTTTCTAACTCTTTCTTAAATTTATGGCAGACGATAATTCAAAAGAAGTATTAGTAACCAAAGCAGGCCTTGATAAGCTCAAGACCGAACTGAAGGAATTTCAGGAAGTCAGGCGCAAAGAAGTCGCACAACGGCTGAAAGAGGCCATCGCTTACGGTGACCTTTCGGAGAATTCTGAATACGAAGAAGCCAAAAACGAACAGGCTTTTGTGGAAGGCCGCATCGTGGAACTGGAGCAGATGATCGCCAACGCCAAAATTATTACCGATGACAAGCGAGGTGAAGATACGGTTCAAATCGGAACGACGGTCACGGTTCAGAACATTACTGAAAATGACGAGCCTGAAACGTATACGATTGTCGGTTCCACCGAAGCAAATCCTGTTGAGTCAAAAATTTCAAATGAGTCCCCTATCGGTTCTGCGATTTTAGGCAAGGCTAAAAATGACATGGTTAAGGTTAAAGTACCTGCCGGTGTTTTTGAATACAAGATTCTGAAAATTAAGTAACCTGTGAGTTATTTGGGCTTTACCCGATCCTGGAGTCGTCCCCTTTAGTACTTGATTTTTTTTGTAAACCTATTATAATAAATTTCCTCTAACTATTTTCCAATGTCCAATAACCAAGCTCCCATCGATGTTTTCCCTCTGCCTGAAATCCCCTCGGAACTAACTGAGGAACTTCAGGCGACCATCGATGAGTTTAAAAGGTTAAGAGCGGAACACGAGCGATTGCTCGCCGCTTCAGAGCGTGTCGAAGAAGGTACTGGCCTGTTGTACGACATGGCACATTTGGAAAGAGATCTAAATAGATTGAGAATGCAAATTGATAAAACTATAGCCCAGTCACTGAGCACTGCTCCTCCGCCTTCTCGCCGTAAAGCTATTGGAAAATAAGCGGCGAACTGATCGGAGTTTGATTTTTTGGTGTTTTTTTGGTATAATAAAATGATTTGCTGAACCTAAATTTTGATGGCCAAGGATCAAAGTACCACCACCGCAACCGCCACCGACGACAAAAAGGTTTTAAGTATTCCGGCAGACATCAGCGAGCGTTTTGGTGATCTGGTGGAACTGATCAAGGGCAGCCGAAGTATGGATGATAGCGAAAGGCAGTATTGGATTGATGTACTGCCCATCATGTCTGACGACCAGATTCAGAATCTGAGAGACATTCTGGACAATGAAAAAAAACAACTGGCTGAAGCAGAAGCCGCCTATTCAGAGGGGACGCAGGATAATTTTCTCCAGACGGCACATAAATTTGACGAGGAAATTTATAAAGAAAAAAAACGCGCCCGGATGGAAGCGGAAAAATTGTATGAAAAAGAGGAGATCGAGAATGAAGCCGCCGTTCTTAAAGAACTTGAAAACCTTTAATCCTTCTTTTCTGATGCGGGCTTGGTTTTCTTTTCTTTTTCAGGTTTTTTTCGTGAATCGGTTGAATAAAAACCTTCTCCTTTAAACTGGATTCCGGGAGCCTCCAGGAGTTTTTGAGTTTCGTGATGCCCGCATTCTAAACATTTCTGTTTGCCATGACCTTGCTGAAGAAGTTTTTGAAACTCATGACCACATTTCAGACATTTAAATTTATAGTTAGGCATGCTAAAATTTTTTCGTTGCTGGCTATTAGTATAATAATATTTTCATGCTCGACAAGGCTTACGATGCAAAGAAATATGAAGATGCGATTTATAAGAAATGGGAAAAGTCCGGAGCTTTTAAGGCAGACAGCCAATCAAAGAAAAAACCTTTCTGTATCTCTATGCCGCCGCCTAATGCAACGGGTACGCTTCATCTGGGTCACGCTATCATGCTGGCACTCGAAGATATTCTGATCCGCCATAGGCGGATGAAAGGTTATGAAGCTTTATGGGTTCCGGGAACAGACCATGCCGCCATTGCCACACAGAACAAAGTAGAAAAACTGCTCGCCGAAGAAGGTGTCACCCGAGAGCAATTAGGCCGTGAGAGCTTCCTGAATCGTGTTAAAGAATATGTGGCTGACAGCCAGGACATCATCCGTAATCAGATCCGTAAGATGGGATCCAGTTGTGACTGGGAAAGAGAACGATACACGCTGGATGACGATCTGAATCGCGCTGTCATTGAAGTTTTTGTGCGCATGTATGAAGATGGCCTTATTTATCGCGGACATCGAATAGTTAACTGGTGTACCCGTTGTGGTTCCACTTTAGCTGACGACGAAGTGGAATATGTTGAGGTGCAGACTCCTTTTTATTACATCAAATATGGTCCGGTGGTTATTGGCACGGCCCGTCCGGAAACAAAATTTGCCGATAAAGTGGTGGTCGTTCATCCGGAGGATAAAAGGTATAAAAAATATGTCGGCCAGGAAATGGATATAGATTGGATCGACGGTAAGATTAAGGCTAAATTCATTGCTGATAAAGATGCCGCGGACATGGAAATGGGTACCGGAGCGATGACGATCACGCCAGCTCACAGTTTTGTGGACTTTGATTTGGCTAAAAAATATAAACTTGAAATCGAGCCTATCATTGACGAAAGAGGAAAAATGCTGCCCATAGCCGGTGAATTTGCCGGTATGGACGTGGCTGAATGCAGGACGCTATTAGTCAAAAAAATGCAGAAGCTCGGACTGATCGATCGCATTGACGAAAATTATACTCATAATTTATCGGTCTGCTATCGCTGTAATACTGCCGTTGAGCCTCTTGTTTCTGAACAATGGTTTATTGATGTGAACAAAAAATGCAAAGCGCTGAAAGGAAAAAGCATCAAACAGCGAAGCATTGAAGTAGTGAAAAAAGGTGACATTCAAATCATTCCGGACAAATTCAATAAGACTTATTTCCACTGGATGGAGGATCTCCGGGACTGGTGTATTTCCCGTCAGATCTGGTGGGGCCACCGCATTCCGGTTTGGTACTGCGCCTGCGATAAAAATTGTAAACCCGAATGCCGTCAGCCTATTGTCAGCCGTGAGACCCCCAAAGCATGCAGCCATTGCAAGAGCAAAAATTTAAAGCAGGATGAGGACACTTTAGATACCTGGTTTTCTTCAGCTCTTTGGACTTTTTCCACACTCGGATGGCCGAAAAAGACGGCTGATCTGAAAAAATTCCATCCTACCAGCGTGATGGAAACAGGTTACGATATTCTGTTCTTCTGGGTGGCCCGCATGATCATCATGACCACTTATGCCCTAGGCGATATCCCCTTTGAAAAGGTGTATCTGCATGGACTGATTCGCGACCGGGAAGGCAGAAAGATGAGCAAATCGCTTAATAATGGTATCGATCCGCTGGAGATGATTGATCAGTTTGGTGCTGACGCGCTTCGTATGAGCATGGTGATTGGGAATACGCCCGGCAATGATATGCGCTTATACGAAGAAAAGATTAAGGGGTATCGCAACTTTACGAACAAACTCTGGAACGCGAGTCGTTTTGTGCTTGGAATTTTTGAAGAAAAGAATATCAAAAGTGCGCCTCCGCTGGATCTGAAAAAGCTCAGCGACTCTGATCAGTGGATTTTAGAAAAACTCAACCGAACGATCACCAGCGTGGATGATGCTTTAACGAATTTCCGCATCAGTGAAGCCGGACAAGTGCTTTACGATTTTTTGTGGAGCGATTTCTGTGATTGGTGTCTGGAGCTTTCCAAAGGAGAAAAGCAGAATCCGGCGGTTCTTTACCACGTACTTAAGACTATTTTGATTCTGCTTCATCCTATTGTTCCTTTTGTTACCGAGCAAATCTGGTCTGAACTTCCTGGGAGTCAAGGAATGCTTATTAATGAAGCTTTCCCTGCCCTGTTTAAGGGTAAATTTGACGGATCAGCAACCGATACTGCCATTGAAGTGATTTCGGCCTTAAGAAGAATGCGTGCTGAAAACAAGATCGAACCGGGTGAAAAAATTCCTGTTGTGCTTTACGGCCACCAAAAAATGGCTGCACTCGAGAGTCATCAGGAGGAAATCATTAAACTGGCCAGAATCAGCAAGCTCACCCTAAAAGAAGAAGGTCCGAAACTTCCCGGTGCAGCCACTGATGTTGCTTCAGGGGTTGATGTTCTGATTCCGCTGGGAGGGCTGGTGGACACTAAAAAAGAAAAGGAAAGGCTCACGAAAGAAATTGCGAATTTAAATAAATATATCGCTTCCGTCAGCGGAAAACTCGCAAACAAGCATTTTCTTCAAAATGCCCCTAAAGCAGTGGTGGAAGGTGAAAAAAAGAAGCTTTCTGACGCAACCGTCAGAATGAACAAAATGAAAGAGCAGTTGGCGCATCTCTAAGTCTTTTTGAGCCATTTATTATACTTGAATTAAAAGCGTTTTTTTGGTATAATAAATAGATTAAATAAACAAAATGCACCCAGCCGGAATCATCTATACCGAAGAACGTAAAAAGAATCATCAACGATATTTGGAAGCTGTTAAACGGTCTCATTTTCTGGAAGCAAAAGAAAAGAAATATTGGGAACTTCTTGGCTATATGCTTACCTCTGATCAACTCAAAGAAGCTGAGCATTTGATCATCGATGAAGACTTAAGAAGACTTGCGACTCAGGAACAGCTTGAAAAAATAAAACCTAGCTCCGAAAAAAGACATGGGTAATCCGCCAAGAAATCCCTGGGCTCCCTCAAGCGTAGAAAGAAATCCTTTCGCTCCGCCGCCAAAACCAATCGTTACGGAAGAAAGGCCAAGAAAAGAAGCGCCTGAAAAAAAAGAAGCGCCAAAAGGGCAAAGGGCTGCCACGATCGAAGATTACGAAAAAAAGAAAGATAAGTTCAAGGTCGCTCCGGACGCCCCTACTGTCGAACAGATCAATGAGGTCAAAGGGAATATTGAAAGGGCGAAACAATTCACAGCTTATCAGGCCTTTGAAGCAGCGCTGACCAGTGTACTTCGCAAACTTGATGATGCCGGTTACGATATTATGCACATCGGGGATCCTGGAGCGCTGGAGGAAATGGTGAATGCGGCCAAAGAAGGAAAGAAATTCAAACTAAAAAAAGGCGTGGAAGAACCTAAAATAGTTGAACTGAATAAACCCGAAGAGGTTGCTGTACAGCGTCTTAATCAAGTTATCAGTGAAAAGGGTCCTACCGCCACGATTGTCAAAACCTCCTGGAAAGAAAGAAAAGAAACAGCTATTGAAGCCAATAAAGGCTTAGGGTCCAAATATCTGGATTACTGGAAAGAGGATCCGGTTCAGGCAGGCTTTTATACCATTCTGGGTGCCAGCATTCTTGTTGGTGCGGGTTTCCTGATTAAAACCGGCGTACAAAAAGCTTTTGCCAGCAAAGAAGTGGATACGAGCAAAGGTGAGAAGGGGGCTAGCTGGGCACAGAAAAAGATATGGATTCCGATCGGTCTGGGTCTTGCCGGACTGGTTTTGGGTCCAGTTAAATTAAAAAGTATTCTGGCCAGTTGCGGTATCGATTACTTTGAACTCGAAGAGAAAGTTAAGAAGGGGGAAGAATTTACTGAGGATCAAAAACAGAAACTACAGGAAAGCGGTAAAAAGGTTCAGAAGCAAATTGAGGAAGAACGAAAAAAAGAAGCTAAAGCTAAAGGTGCCGGAGGTGCGGCTGCAGAAGCGGCAGAAGCTCCCGAAGCTGAAGAACCTGAATCAGTACCTGGCGCCCTGCAGACAACTGAAGAAGCCGAAGAAAGTCAAAAGCTTCTTGAATCCGGGATCGGTGTACTGGACGGAAGCGGCGCTTATCCATTGAATGACGGTACTTACCTCGTGATTACAGATGGCGTAGAAACGTATTTCCGTTTCGAGAATGGCAAATGGGAGTGGGCCAGCAAAAAGCAGAAAGAAGAAGGTAAATGGGTGGCCACAGGAGCCAATTACTATGACGATAAAGAGAAATTCAGAAGGGTCAATGAAATTTCTGCAAAACTCGCTGCCGGCCCAGAAAAACCAGAACAAAAACCTGAAGAAGCAATTGATGAGAACGTGAAGGAAGCCTTAAAATACAGCGTTTCCCGGGATATGCTGATTGAAACGTATATTTATCTGGCGGGCGGGGACCGGGAATACAGTCCGGTAGATATCGGTCAGATAGAGCGATCTATCGATCAGATCAGTGGTAAAAAAATCAGCGAAATACAGGCATTCTGGGAAAAAAATAAAAACAACAAGTCCGGGACTATCCCCAGACAAAACAGTTTGGGGAATTTTGGTGATGACACCAGGGAAGAAAATATTTATTTAGCCGTCAAAATTGTCGCTACCACGGCAACGGAATTCCAGAAATATTCACCTAAAGAAGATGTTTCCAGTCTAACCCCGGAACAATTCTTTGAAAAACATATCAACAATGATGATTCACGGAAAGTCAGCCTTTCCATACAAAGATCTTTCATTAAGGCGATTGAAGATGGAGATATTACGGATCTTACTGAGCTAAATGATGTTAACCTTGAAGCCCTGAATGAGCAGCTGAAAGCCATGGGAGCCGATGCCCGCGATGAACTGGCGACTGAATTCGGAATTGATCTGAATGAAATAAACAAGAAAGATTTCGGCATTATGCTTGGTTTTCTGGAGCAATACGGCGATCTTGTCGAAGAAGATCCCGACACAGCTTTCGCAAGAATTAAAGGATTTCCCAAATCATCCGATGAAAAAACAAATGAAGCGGTGCGGATTTTTTACAGAGAAGTTCGGAAAAAAACGATTGAGACGATTATTCCGGCGGCCGTCACCCGCTACAATCTGGATGAAACGGTTGTCAGCAACAAAAAGAAGAATCCTGATATTATAAAAAAACATCTCAATAAGCAGATTAAATTTAACCGGGCTTTCTTTTTGTGCATGGTCACCCGATCGATGGATTTGAGTAAGCCTGCCGGTTCACCCCAGCAGGAACTTGCTTTTCTGTTTACCGTTCTTGGCAGTATTCCCCGGGAAGAAAAGGCAAAATATATCAGCGAACTGGCGGCGGCATCCATTGATAAGCTGGACAAATTGCCCAGCCTGGCCGCTCTTCAGCCTTATATTTCCATGGTCGGTAAATTTGCCATTACGCGTGTTGAAAAACGTCTCAGAACCTGGGGTTACTGGCTTTCGGCATTCATGCGCCATCGTTCTCCGGAGGAACAGGAAGAGTTTCTTAGTGAATTACGTGATAAGCCATTTTTTGATTTCGGGTGGCTCCGAGAAGGAGCCAAGGAATTTGGCGGCGGAGGTCTGCAAATCGGTTGGGACTTTCTTCGTCCTTTTATTGAATCCGGTAAAGTTACCCTGGATGAGATAAGCCATTGTGAAGGTCCGATTGATTTTATGCAGCTGGCCGTTAAAGCGGGGGCCACTTTTATGTTTGGTGAAGATGAAAATGGGGAACCCACTGGCATGATGCACTTTATGGGTGATGTCTTCTGGTGCCGGCCCTGGGGTATTGTCTGGGAAACTCTTAAAAGTGCAAAAGACGGTGACCTTGGTGGAATGATTCAGGTGTGGACCGTTGGCAGTGCGCCATTTGTCGCTTATGGGGCAGCCCACGGATTTTTGAGGGCTTATTGGAATCAGGGCGGCTGGCAGACCGGCCGTCAGGCATTGGGAGCTTTAAAAGGTGGAGGTAAAATGGCCGTCGGCTATCCTTATTACGCTTTACGTGCCACTTACCGGGTTGGCAAACAAGCTGTATCTTCCATTATTACGGCACCCATCGCCGCCAAAGAATATGGCTGGCGAAGGCCTGTTGACGTCGCCAAAAGAGCGGGGCGCGGTATGGCCGATCTGGTACGTTATCGTTCAATATGGCCCGGCCAGAATATTCCCAATATGCTGGATAACGCCCGGTGGTTCGAACACTATTCCGAAGGAAGCAGTGAACTTTCAGGATTATCCCTCAAACAAAAACTGCATTATCTTAAGTCCGCTGAGGGTCGTGGCGTGCTTATTTCCAGACTGGGAAAAAGCTTTAACACCAGTATGGCATTGCGCCGTGCTGTCAGATTTGCCCGGGATTACAATCATTTTTTCAATTTTGAACCAGCTTCTCTCTTCAGGCTAAAAGTTTCAGAAATTGAAAAAATGGACAGCGCAGAGATTGGTAAATTAAAGGAAGACCGTATTCCCAGATTAAGGGCTTTTCTTGAAGGTACTAATTCTTACGGACCTACTTTCGATAAAATGAGAGCCCTTATAAGAGAGGGAAAATATGGTACTGATCTTGAAGGGGCGCTGGCTAAGCTGATGAAAGCGGAAATGCATAGTCTTGAAGAGGCGGAAGCTAGAGCACTTGCGAAGCAATTACTATCAGAAAAAGACATCAATAATCTGCAGGCAAGGATGAAGAAGGGGCTCGAAGCCATCAGAAAAGAAGCTACAATCACAGCAGTGGCTATTCGAAGAAAAGAATCGGCTCCTTCAAAACCAAAGCTTCCCAAACTGGCTGCTAAAATCACTATTCCTGTCGATCTTGGGGGCGGCAAATACCGTTACATGGGTGAGGAAATTCAGCTCAGAACAAGTGACATCGACCAGATGACAAAGAAAATGGAGGGTGATCGGGCAAAAGCCACTGAAAGGCTTTGCCGGGAACGATGGAGCCAGCCGAGAATGGTCCATGAAGGACCTAAAGGAAGAACTTACAGGTACCGGGGCGGTGAATTTGTGCTGACCCCTGCCGAATATCAGAAAGCGGATGCTAAAGGGATTGCCCGTCTATGCGAAGCAAAGTATGCCGAATCCATCAATATCCAGGATGCGCGCATGGTAAAAGGGGTGCCGGAAGTAAAGATCAACGGACAATGGGTCAAAGCACCCGAAGGCCCCGGCGCACTGGATAAAATCAAGAAGGATTATATAGAAGCAGCCAAACGCGCGGGTTACGAGCTGACTTATCGGGATCTGAGTAATTATAAAGTGCTGAAGTACTGGCCTGTCTTAGAAAAAATCGCCGGACCGGCTATGGCTGTTGCTATGATTCATCATTTAGAAACGGCTGAAAACAAAAGAGAAGCGGTTGCTGAAACGGGTGTAGCTATTGCTGCCATTTATGCGGGTATGGCAGGCGCCAGAAAAGCAACCAGCTTTTGGACACCAGCCTCCATTAAAGGACAAATCGGTAAACAGGGCTTGATCTTTCTGGCCGGTATCGGTACCGCCATCGGCGTGACCGAACCAATCAGTGATCTTCTGGATGATATGATTCCTAAGTTTGCCGGTGATCAGCAGATGGCTGTTGAAATGATCAGTTTCTTTGAAAAGGCAACCGCAAGAAGTATAACAACTCAGGCACTTCACAGGCTGGAAGTCACCGTTGCCAAAAAAGCCATTGAAAAGAAAGGATTGCAGTCTATCGGAAAATTCCTGGGGAAGAAAATTGAATCGACGGTACTTAAAAAAATCGCCACTTTTGCCTCCAAGCCGTTGCTCAGAAAAGTCGCCCTTTCACTGGGCGTGAGAGGCACGGTACTGGCCGGTTTATTGGTGGATGATGCCACGGTTATCGGCGTAATCGACGACGTGGTGGCCGTAGGCATGGGGGTATGGATGGCGAAAGACGTTTACGATCTGGCCGTTTTAACCAGCCGATCTTATAAGATCAAAGAAGCAATGGAAGCGTACAATAAGCTTCCGATTGCTGAAGTCCAACCGGCTACCGTTACTGATGAAAAAGCGATTGAGGCCGCACTGGCCACCCACGACGCCAAAATTGAAGATCTTAGCGGTGAAGAATTGATGGAGCTTATCAAGACGATACCTGACATTCGATTAAAGATCACCCGCGAAGGTTCAAGCGGCTATGAAGAGTATCGTTTTGTGAAAGGTGAGGTCTATTCCACTAAAATTAAAACACAGTCCGGCGAGATCCTTGAGCTTTCCGATGAAGAGCTTAATCAGGAAATCGCTGTCGGCCCCCCGCAGGAATTCAGAACCTGGGAAATCGACTATAATCAGCCCAAAGAAAAACTGGAGGCTAATTACCGAATGGCGCTTTTATATACCAAAAGCGAATGCGGCTGGACCAAGCTTGATTTTGAAATTAAGGATGGTGAAAATATTCTGCTGAAACGTCTGGATAGTCCTTACAGTACTACCATCACCCGTTCGGGCGACAAGTGGGCGGTGGAAGGATTCAGCAGTGGGCACACCCTCTTCCAAGCGCTTGTGCTAGCCAATCTGGTCAATAAAATTCACGGCATTTTTGCTAAAGAAAGCCATTATGGCGGCAGTGATCAGCCTTTCCATATGGACGGCGGTAATATTGATTTCGACAAGAGCTGGAATCCGGTTGATCTGAGGATTCTCTCAGAAGAAACCAGCTGGCTTAGTTTTTATGATAAAGTCGGCGTCAATAAACAGGCCGTCGTGGATACTCTCAATGCCTGGTACCGGCTGGAATATAAACCTCTGGCTGATGCCGCCTAAACTTCATCCAATGGTTTTCGCCGGCCACTCGCGCTAAAGTATTTGAAGTAGATGGACTTGATTGCCTCAAACGTGCTGGTCAGGAGAGTTTTTAAGGTCTCCTGTAAACGCCTGATTTTAGCAATACGTGAACTGTATTCCTGAGCGGAGCCGGTCGTGAGGTTTTTTTTGAGGGCGTTTGCTTTTTGTAATTCCAGTTTTATCTGAGCCTGAATAGCAGTACGGATCTTTTTAATCATGATTTCCTCACTGGGAAGTCCGCGCCGCATGGCAAAAGCGGCGGCTGCCTGAGCCTTTTGAGCCTGAAGGGCCGCGCTGCCGGCTTTTATATCCCCCTGATTACCCGATTCTCCTTTTCTTTCTGAGATTTTTTCTTTGGGCGCTTCCACCCCGGCCATGACATCGGCCACTTCGGTCTGAACTCCTTCAGCGCTTTTCATTACCGCCTCACGACTTTCTGATTCTTTTTCCGTCTTTTTCTTTTCAAGCAATGTTTCAACCGTTTCTATTTCGGAGGGTTTTTTGACTACTTCTGTGTTTTTATCGTGATGTGATTCCAAAAGTAACCATTAAATACTATCGGGATTATAACAAGAAATCTTGTCATCAGAAAGCCTAATTGATACGATAAACGGCGATGAAAACGTTTTATTCTTCTACATTTTTGACTGTTGTGCTCGCTTTTTTGGCGTTACTCGGCCGCACGGGCACACCGGTTGTCATCGTTCAGAATGCGCCCACCCCCGCTTTTCAAACCATTATCGAACCAATCGGGCCTGCTTTGGAAGCGGAGGAGGGAAGCAAGGTAAAAGTGGAAATTTTTAATACCTTTGACTGTCAAAGCTGTAACAGCTTCGGCCAGGGTATTTTGCCTCAGTTAGTTGAAAAATATGGTGGAGACGATCATGTTGATATGCACCTGTTTCTGATCCCCAACCGAGCCAGTGAAGCGGAACTTTATGCCACCCGGGGGGCTTATTGTGCTGCTAAATATAATTTGTTCTGGGACATGATTTACAAAATGCACGCAACGGAGGAACTAAGTAAGCGCGAAGTGGATCTCCTGGGGCAGGAATTAGGTCTGCCGATATTGGAGTTCAGAAGTTGTCTGGATTCAGAAGAATTCGATGAAACCATTGGACGGGATATCGCTTATGCCCAGGTTAGACAGATTTCTTACGTTCCGGTGATTTTTGTAAATGATACTCTGCTACTTGGCGCTCAACCGGTTGAAAATATTGAACGCGTTATCAATAAGTATTTAAATAACTAATTATGGAAGATTGTTTATTCTGTAAAATCGCCGGCAAACAAATAGAAACCGAAATCGTGGATGAAAATAAGGAATTTGTGGCCTTCAATGATATCCATCCACGCGCCAAGCATCACATTTTGATCATTCCGCGTAAACATATCCCCAGTATGAATGATCTGAATGAAGCTGAAGGGGACGATGCGCTGATCGGTCGTATGATGCTTTTTGCGAGGGATCTGGCAAAAAAGAAAGGCTTTAGCGGTCACCAGCTTCAGTTTCATGTAGGTGAAAGCGGTGGCCAGATTATTTTTCACGTCCATTTACATCTGATGTCTGATTCCTGAAAACTTTAAAAAAGTTTTCAGTACTTTCAAAATATCTGTTTTCGCTCAAAATTTTCTTCGCCCAGCTTCGCAGCTTCCTTCTGCGTACATGCCGCTTCAGGGTCTGCTTCGCGGGCTCGCAAAAATTTCTCACTCACTTATCCTATGAATAAAGGCAAACTTTACATTGTCGCCACACCTATTGGAAACCTGGCTGATTTAACTTTCCGGGCCAAGGAGATTTTAGAAAGTACCGATTTAGTGGCCTGTGAAGATACGAGGCACACGGGCATTCTCCTTTCACATTACAAAATCGACACGCCCAAGCTTTCTTTTCATTCCCATAGCGGTCAGGCCAAAGTGGATAAAATTATGGTTTATCTGCAGGGCGGAAAAGACGTAGCACTGGTATCGGATGCCGGTACGCCGGGGATTTCAGATCCCGGTTATGTACTTATTCAGGCGGCTTTGGAAACGGGTATTGAAATCATTCCGATCCCCGGTCCTTCTGCGGTGATTACGGCTTTGTGCGCCAGCGGTCTGCCCACCGATAAGTTTTTATATTTAGGTTTTCTGCCAGTTAAAAAAGGACGCCAGACCATCTTTAAAAAAATCGCCGAATCGGAGTATACGGTGGTTTTTTATGAATCCCCTCACCGCCTGCGTAAAACGCTGGAACAATTAAGCGAGTTTTTGAGCGTTAATGCCCGCGTGGTCGTGGCAAAAGAGCTAACGAAGTTTTATGAAAATTATTATCGCGGCACATTATCCGAAGTTTTGGCGAAAATCCCTGAAAAACCTAAAGGTGAATATGTAGTTATGGTCATCCCCTAGGCATATCTCCAGACCAAGTAAATTCTGATGCGCCAAAGTGGCGCCACTTTGGCGCCAATATGGCACCGATCTGGCGCATCAGAATTTTGTGAAAAAATCAGGATACCCCTCTCATTATTTCTGTTTGGAATAAACTCATGACTTCCTTCAGTCCTTCTCCAAAAATCTCTTCAAAAGCTGTCTCAAAGTCAGCTTTATTTTTAAACAGCGTACTCCAGAATCTTTTTAATCTCTCTTTCCCGTATCGTTGTTCTAAAAAGGGATAAAGAAACCTTTCCCATTCTTGCACATTTGGGTCATCCGGATTTAATTTAACTCGTCCAATGTATTTTGCAGTGATTTTTCTGCCTTCTTTTTTGTTATAATAGAAAACCGCGTAGTCAATATGAGCTCCTTTTTCACCTCTGTCGCTGTAGATACTGAAATCATAAACTGGGGAATCGTCCTGCGATTTTGATCCAGGTCCTCTTTCTTTTTTTTCTGAAATCCCATTAGGTGTGGATGGACTTTTTTGCATGTTATTTGAGTTCACTCAAAAACTCATCCGGCACGTATTCGATGGGCATTTCATTGAGCGGCAGGTAGTTGAGCGGATTGACGGGCTGACCTTTGTACCAGACTTCAAAGTGCAGATGCGGCCCAGTGGTCTGCAGGCCGGCCCCCTTGGTTCCGGGCGTTCCGCCGGAAAGGCCAATCAATTCTCCTTTCTTCACAATCGTTCCGGGAGTTACTTTGATTTCTGATACATGACCATATACTGTTACAAGATTATTCTTATGAGCGAGTACAATGTAACTATAGCCATTTCCGCTGTCTTTTGTCTGGAATACGTAAGAATTGGCCGGTGCCCTGATTTCGGTGAATTGTTTGGCACGAATATCAATCGCCTGATGGGTTCCCCATTTTTTCGGATAGGTCGGGTCGTGGAAGGTGGCTGTAATTTTATTTGCCGGGACCGGCCAGATAAACGGTTTAACAAGTGATTTGATGACGTCTTCTTCGGACTGTCCATCAATGGAATCAATCATATCAAGGGCATCCTTGGTCTCCTGCAGGCTGTCAAAATCCGTCGGCGCTTCCGCCTGATGCACTTCTTCCAGTCCGTCATCAAGTACGCTCAGCTTCTCTTCAATCAGTCCGACATTCTCCTGCAGGTTCTGCACGGCAATAGCCGCTTCCAATTGCTCCTGAAGCGCCTGTTCTAAAAGAAGCTGATATTTTTCTTCTTCCCCCTGCGTTTCTTCCAGCAATGTTTTTTTAGCCAGTCTGGTTTCTTCATAACTACGCTTCTCTTTGGCCAGGGCTTCGTACAAAAAGTTTAAATCTGCCTCCTGACGAAGAATATCGTCCTGTTTTTCCTGCAGCATTTCACGTTTACGGTCCAGATCGTAAAAAACCTGTCGCCCGGTTTCTTCCATTACCTTAAAATATTCCTGTCCCAGCAGATTTTCACTCACCGACGCATCGGCCAGCAGTAATTTGAGCGTGCTGGCTCCATCGTCATAAAGATCAAAAAAGCGGTTTTCTTCTTCGTAAAGGAGCTTCACATAATCCAGCACAACCTTTTTATGAATTCCCAGTTCTACCTCCGCGCGCTGCAGAAAGAGCATCGCGTCTTTGATCTCAATTTTTTTCTCAGCAATCATCACCTCGACATTGGTCATTTTTTCTTTGGTCAGACGGATGTGGGTATTGATCAGATCAATTTGTCCCTGGAGGTCGACAACCTGTTCACGAATGGGTATCAGCGTTTCTTCGGCCAGTTCAATTTCTTTTTCGAGTTCCTCAAAACGCTTTTGCTGTTCTTCAAGATTTTCTTTGACCCCCTCCAGTCTCATTTCAGCAAAAGATTTCTTGCCGCCCCAGTTACTGATCAGACTCTGACGGTATTCTTCAAAAGAATCCAGTGGCTCCGGAACGGAGGGAAGATATTCTTCATTGCGCTGTACCGGCCTTGGTACATCCGGTTCAAATTCAGTCACCTGTACCCCATTTTCATCATAAACTCCCACATCGGTCACATCCCACAGTGTTTCCGTATAGCGGCCGTCTCCTTCATCGTAAACCGGCTCTACCGGAATATCGATATGTGTAAAATTATAACCATTGTTTTGGGCAAAAGTGATATATGGCGCCAGTAAGGCCGCCGCCAGGATGGTTGAGACAAACCGTTTCTTTGATTGGAATGGGGTCAAAAATTTGGGTTCAGTGAATCATATTATTATACCAAAAAATGACTTAAAATACAAGGATTTTAGGCTTAAATATCAGGAAAAACCTTATTGCAGTACCTGGTTACTATGTGCTAACATTATTTTAATAAAACAAACATATGATCAGCTACCTTTCCGGCCTCATCATCGATAAAGATAAAAAGTCACTGACTGTGCTTACCGGTGGCATCGGCTACCGCGTTTATGTGACGACGGATTTGCTGACTGAAGCTAAAGAAGATCAGAAGATTCAGCTATACATTCATACCTCGGTTCGCGAGGATGACATCAGCCTTTATGGTTTTCAGACAAAGGAGGAGCTGATGTTTTACGAACAGCTTCTGAATGTTTCGGGGATCGGTCCTAAAATGGCCCTGGACATTCTGACCACCCCTATTGCCATGACCAAAAACGCCATTCTCTCTGAAGATATTGGCTTACTCACCAAAATTAAAGGGCTGGGTAAAAAAACTGCCGAGCGTCTCTGCCTGGAGCTTAAAAATAAGATCGAACCGGTTATGATCCATCAGACTTCAAAAGATGCGTTTCGCCCCGCGGCTCATGAAGATGCCGTACTGGCCTTGGAGAGTTTAGGCTATGAACGTTACCAGATTCTGAAATTCGTCTCTGAGCTTCCTGCTGATATAAAAGAAACGGAGGACATTGTGAAATCTTTCCTGAAAACATCCGCCTAATCCATTTTTATGCTTCATCTTCAAATAAAAAATCTGATTCAGGTTGGCCGACGTCATGGTTTTACGGAAAGGGCTTTCGGCAATTCCTGTACGCGAAAACAGGCTCTGGTGGAGAAAATATTCAAACGGAAGACCCAGCCGGGCTATGCCTTTTTAACGCTGCCTGACGCCGAAGCCAATCTAAAGAAAATCAAACAATACGTCAAAGAGCAGGAAAAGAATAAATGGGCAAATATTGTGGTACTGGGTATTGGGGGCAGCGCGCTTGGTGCAATCGCGGTGCGTGACGCTCTGAAGTCTGAGTTTGCAAAAGGACCTAAACTTTACATTCTGGATAACATTGATCCGGCTTACACGACTGAATTACTTTCGAACATCCATCTGGCAAAAACGCTGTTCGTGGTGATTTCCAAATCCGGAACGACGACCGAACCGATGATTCAGTATGGTCTGGTGAAAGAAATGCTCCAAAAGAAGTTTCCCGCGAATTATCAGAAGCATCTGGTTTTTGTGACTGATCCGAAGGGAGGCCTGCTTCGTAAGATCGCCAAAGAAGAAAAAATTACTGCGTTCGACATTCCTCCGAAGATCGGCGGCCGGTTTTCGGTACTGACAAATGTGGGGCTGCTTCCCTGCGCCCTGGCCGGCATTGATATTGGCGGACTTTTAAAAGGAGCCCGGGAAATGCGCGAGGCTATTAAGCGTTCCAAGGGGATGCATAATCCCGCTCTGGCATTGGCTGTGGCTCAGTTTATGCTCGACAAAAAAAAGAAGAAAGCAGTGACGGTCCTCATGCCCTACTGTAATTACCTTTTTCGTGTCGGTGATTGGTATCGTCAGCTCCTGGCTGAAAGCATCGGTAAAAGCCGGCGTGCCGGCCCCACTCCTATCAACGCCCTGGGCACCACAGATCAGCATTCCCAATTGCAGCTTTGGAATGACGGTCCGAACAATAAATTCATCATTTTTATGCGGGTACTCAGGCATGCCACGAATCCTAAAGTCGGTAAGATTCTGCCCGAAGAAATTGGATTTCTGAACGGTAAGAAATTCGGCGAAGTGATGGATGCCGCTTACCTTGGAACCTCGCAGGCACTCACCAAACATCAACGGCCCAATGTGACCATTGAAGTGCCTCAAGTAGACGCCAGAAGTCTTGGCGCGCTTTTTATGCTTTTTGAATTCCAGGTGGCCTTACTGGGTCTGCTTTATAAAGTAAACGCCTTTAACCAACCGGGCGTGGAGCACTCCAAACAAATAACTAAAAAAATCTTAAAAGGTGATGAAAAATAAGCAATTTCCCAAAGGGCTTTCGCTCATGGAGCTACTGATCGTGGTGTTTATTATTTTGCTTGTACTGAGTATTGGCGGTAATACGTATCGGAATCAGCGAAAACATGTTATTTACAATGACTCCGTTGCCCACGTATCGGATTTGATTAAGACGGCGCGTAACTATGCCCTGACCAGTCGATCGGTTTATGATACCTGTCAGCCGGAGGGGCAGGAAGTTTATGTGCCTGCCGAGGGTTATGGGGTTTATTTTATTCAGGTTGATTCATCCGGTCTGTCCCGCGCGGTGCTTTTCGCTAATACAAAAACAAGTCCCGGATCTGCCATCAATCAATATGATGAAACGGGTGACTCCTGCGCTTCCGATATCATTGAAGAAGATTATTATCTTCCCGATGAAACAAGATTTACGGGCCTATCCATTGACCGGGCTCAGCCTCATACCAAGATCGGAGGAGCGCTCGCTGCCCAGAATCAGGTCGTAATTATTTTCAGGCCGCCCCTGGCTGATCCGGTGATTGTGGTCAATGATCATGCCAGTTTAAATTCACTCACTTATCTGAATGATCTTTATCTGCAGTTCTTACGTCCGGGTTCGTCAACTTATCATTATATTCATTTTAATCGAATCGCCGGTTTTCCTGAGATCCAAAAAAGATGATGAAAAAAAGGTTCAACATCAGAGGGGAAACACTGGCTGAAACGATTATCGCGCTCTCTATTCTGGCTATTGGCATCACGGTTGCCAGTACCGTTATTTTGAATTCCGTTCGTAATTTGGCAGTAGCCAAGCAACGGGTTATCGCTATCAATATCGCCCGGGAAGGCATTGAAGCAATGCGCAGTATCCGGGATACAAACTGGCTTTTATATAGTGACCGTCGCAGACAATGCTGGAATCATGACCCGGGAGCCGGCGCCTGCAACCCGGCTGCTCCGACCCCGATAGAACCCGGTTTTTACGTGATTTACAAAGCGGCAGACCTTACCTGGCAACTGGAGTATGCTGATGAGAACCGATCTTCGGACGGAGATGACAGTGACGGTATTTTTGACAATGATGTCGCGATGGACCGAATCAGGCTTTCACTCGTTGATATCGATTTATCTCTTGATTCTGATGGAATAGACGCTGACGCTAATGGTGATTTTGGTAATGATGATACCGATATGTACAATCATCTGGATGATGATATTACTTCACCCCTGCCCTATGGAACCCTTGTCAATAATACGATTTATTCGCGTTATCTTGTTGTTGAATACCTGGAAAATATACCTGATCCCAACACTTCTCCCAGCCAGGATGATCCGCCTGAAGAATCGATCAATACATTGGATGAATGGAATGGTTCCACTCCGTCTGAACTCAATCGGATGCGCATCACGTCAGTGGTTCAATGGCTACGGGGAGGTATATCTCATACGGTTGAGCTTAAAACCATCATTACCGACCATCTGGGCCGTGAAGATTTAACCAGCTGATATTTTTTGAAAAAACATAAAATTCGACATCATTGGACTAATAAAAAAGGTTTCACACTGCTTGAGTTATCAGTTTCTTTGGTAATCCTTGCCATGATGACACTTTTTGCGGGCCAACTTTACCTGAACTACACCAATTCCTCGCGCGATATCAAAGCGGCCAATCTGGTTTACGAAGAAGCCCGTTTTCTGATGGAACGAATTGTAAGAGAAGTCCGCAGTAATGCCATCGATTATGAAGAGTATTTCAATCAGAATGTGATGCTTCCTTATCATTTAGCGGATGGTGAAACGGACAGTTATGGTGATAATTACTGTCGTTACAGCGCTTATTTTTACGATGACAATGGGGAAAGTATCGGTAACAGAAATCCAACCCAGAAAGCAGAATATGAAGATGTTGTTGGCCTTGATAATACGATGGCGGTTCGCCCTATAGAAAATGAACTTTATTTAATCAATATAAGCGGCAATGATCGCACAATTATAACGCGCATCGATAAAGATACCGACGGATTCACTATCGGAAAAGTCGCGATACTGCAGCTGGAAGGTATGGATTTCGGCGATGACGGAATTGACGGCCGGGATTCCACCAACGGCCTACCCCCCGGCCATGATTCTACTTGCGAACCTGACAACCGTGAAAAAGACGGTTTTATCGATACCTGGCACTGCCACCCTGATTTTCCATGCAAAAGAAATGAACCTATAGACAGTAGCACCATTAGCGGCTGCACCGGTTTCAAACATTTGATCGTCAATGATCCGACTAGTGATGATCATAGTTTTCTTGATATTTCGCCCAATGCGATCAATGTGGTGGATCTTAAATTTCTGATCACTCCCGAAGATGATCCCTGGAAGGCTTATAATATCAACGAAGTACAGATTCAGCCTCACGTGACAATCCAGCTGACGGCTCAGGCCAACCCGGTAATGATTGATACAAGCAACAAACAACGTATTCCTTTTATTACTTTAACTTCAACGATTTCAACCAGAAATTATGATGAAGTAAATTCTGACTGCCGTTAAAATGAAACATAAGCTCGACAATAAAGGTATTTCGCTGGCGATGATGGTTGGACTCCTGCTCCTGCTTGTTACTTTAACCGCGACAATCAATGAGCTGGTGATCAGGGCCCTCAGGGCGGCCCATCAAATCGAAGCAGCTGACAGGGCTTACCTGGCGGCGGAGGCCGGTATCGAAGATGCTTTGTATGAACTGTCTGCTTATACCGCCGGCTATGAAACTCCTCCGCTGGGTGATTCTGAAGTGCGACATGATGATTTTGATGACACGCTTAACTGGAATAATGAATGGCAGATTGCCAATACGGATATCAATGATTGTGGTGATATGGAAGAATGGGGCCAAACATATGAGCCGGAATATTGCGGCCGGATTTATGAAGGCCAGAAACTGGTTATCAACCTTTTTTCCAATGATGCGGTGACCACCGGCGTGGGAACCAATGAAATCAATGATGAGGCTTCTGTTGTGCGGGTCCTTGATTTTACTGATTTTTTCATCCGGTTTCGCTTACCACGATCTGTAGTATCAGCTAATTCAGCTGCTTTTTCCGGTACTCCGCGCTTAAAAATTGATAATGACGGGGATTATGACGGTACGCCGGCTACCCTGAATGAAGATGGGGCCGACCCTATTGCCTATCCGCCCAATACCTGTAATTATTCGGGAAACATTCCTGTTCCGGACAATGACTGTGACGGGAAGGAAGATGAGGACAGCCCGCAGGATCCGGTCTTTTTGTGGAAGCTGATTGATGATGCCGGGCACTTTTTTGAACCCCTCCGTGGCTGTAAAGCTAATTGGGGCGCCGCGGTACCCAATCTGCACCCTTCCGGTTTTCCGTCCTCGGTTTTCTGCGAAGAAACTTTTTATATCATATCTAATGAGGTTTTTGCCGATCTGAATGAAGATACTGTTTATGGAATGAATGAAACCGGAGCAATACAAAGTCTCGCCGAATTTCTGGATGACTATGCGAGTTCCGCCAATCAACTGCAATTAGAGATTCTTCCGGTGGCGCCCTTTCAATTTATTAATATGGGGGCTGATTTAGAAAAGGTATATTTCCCCTATATGGAATATGGTATCACTTACGATGCCAATCTCGATGATCTTTCTGCAACCTATTTTTCCCTTCGGTCGGATGGCTATTTCCAGGACTTCAAGCAATCGATTACGACCAATGTGATACCGCGTGCCACGACGAGACTGCTTGATCTGACGATTATTCAGCAATAGTACGAACCACGAACCTATTTATCTGACCACAATATTTACCAGTTTTTCCGGCACGTAGATCTCTTTAATCACTTCTTTTCCGGCAAGATTCCGCTGGACATTTTCATCGGCATAAGCAGTTTTGATGGCTTCTTCTTTACTGATTCCCTTGGGAACTTCTTTTTTGCCGCGTACTTTTCCGTTCACAGAGAAAACGAGTTCAAAGGTATCGTCGATCGTCAGTTTTTCTTCATATTCCGGCCAGGCTTCATAAGCTAAGGTTTTTTTGTGGCCGAGCATTTCCCAAATTTCTTCGGCCAGGTGCGGCGCGTAAGGCGCAAGGATTCTGACGAAACCTTCCATCATCGGCTTACTGAAATGCTTGTGTTTCTGGATCTCATTTGCCAGGATCATCATCTGTGCGATCGCGGTATTGAAAGCAAAGTTTTCCGTGTCATGCGTGACTTTTTTGATTGTTTTGTGATAGAGCTTTACCAACTCTTCATTCGGCCACTGATCTACCATTTTTCCCTCTTCCACAATGCGATAGACCTTCTGCGCGAAGCGGAAACAGCCTTCAATGCTCTTGGTGCTCCAGGGTTTGACGGCTTCAAAGGGGCCCATAAACATTTCATAGAGCCGCAGGGTGTCGGCCCCATATTTTTTGATGACGTCATCAGGATTGATAACGTTGCCACGGGACTTACTCATCTTTTCACCGTCTTCGCCAAGAATCAGCCCCTGATTCATCAGACGCTGGAAGGGTTCTTTACTTCCCAGAAACTCTAAATCGTAAAGTACTTTGTGCCAGAAACGGGCATAAAGGAGGTGAAGCACGGCATGTTCGGCGCCGCCTACATAGAGATCGACATTCATCCAGTATTTTTCTTCCTTTTGGTCAATAAAACGGTCTTTTTTCTTCGGACTGATGTAACGCAGGTAATACCAGCAGCTGCCCGCCCATTGCGGCATGGTATTGGTTTCCCGGCGGCCGGGCCCTTTGCATTTGGGACATTGGGTATTCACCCAGTCTTCGATTCCCGCCAGCGGAGATTCCCCGGTGCCGGTGGGCTCGTATTTTCTGACATTGGGCAGCAGAAGCGGCAGTTCTTTCTCAGGTACCGGTACTGTTCCGCATTTTTCGCAGTGCACGATAGGAATCGGTTCGCCCCAGTAACGCTGGCGCGAAAAGACCCAGTCTTTCATCTTGTAATTGACGGCTCCTTCCCCCCTTCCCATTTTTTCGAGTTCCAGCGTAATTTCGTAACGGGCTTTTTCGGAGGTCATACCGTCGAATTTGCCTGAATTAACCAGTATTCCGTCTTCCGTAAAACATGTTTCGAGCTTTTCGACCTTTTTCCATTGCTTTTCATCTTCAGGGCGAATGGAGACTTTCAGTGGGATGCCATATTTTTTGGCAAATTCAAAATCACGTTCGTCGTGGGCATCGGCAAAAACGGCGCCGGTTCCGTAACTGGCCAGCACAAAATCTCCGATCCAGATCGGGATTTTGTCGCCGTTGATGGGGTTGATGGCATAAGCGCCCGTAAAGGCGCCGGTTTTGTCTTTCGCCAGATCCGTTCGTTCCAGATCGGATTTCATCAGAGCCTGCTCTTTGTATTTTTCGACCTCCTTTCTCTGCTTGTCAGTCGTGATTTTATAAACGAGCGGATGTTCGGGGGCCAGCACCATAAAAGCACAGGAAAAAAGGGTGTCGACGCGGGTCGTGTAAATCGGCAGTTTATCTTTAAATCCTTCCACCTCAAAAACCACATTCGTGCCGTAGCTCTTACCGATCCAGTTCCGCTGCATGATTTTAATCGGTTCGGGCCAGTCGACATCTTCCAGGTCTTCCAGTAAGCGGTCAGCATATTCAGTTATTTTGAGTACCCACTGGCGCAGAAGTTTTTTAGTGGTCTCGGCACCGCATCGATCGCATTTGCCATCGACTACTTCTTCATTGGCCAGCCCTGTCATGCAGCTGGGACACCAGTTGATGGGCAGTTCGGATTCGTAGGCGAGTCCTTTTTTGTATATCTGCAGAAAGATCCATTGGGTCCATTTATAGTAATCGGCATCGGTGGTGTCCACTTCGCGGTCCCAATCGTAAGAAAAACCGAGGGACCGAATCTGCTTTTTGAAAATCTGAATGTTTTCATCAGTCACTTCGCGGGGATGGCGGCCGGTTTTGATAGCATAATTTTCCGCGGGCAGGCCAAAGGCGTCCCAGCCCATCGGATGCAGAACGTTAAACCCTTTCATCCGTTTGTAACGGCTGATGATGTCGGTCGCGGTATAACCTTCCGGATGTCCTACATGAAGCCCCGCTCCACTGGGATACGGGAACATATCGAGGACATAAAACTTTTTTTTCTTCGAATCGACCCCACATTTAAAAGTCTTGTTCTTATTCCAATACTTTTGCCATTTGGGCTCAATTTTACTTGGATCGTACATGCCTGATATTTTACCGATTTCGCTGAAAAATGGGAAATCAGTTTTTAATTTCCCTGTTTACTGATCGTCCTTCTATTTCTTTTCCTTCTCTTCTTTTTTGTCGTATTTGGCTTCGACCATAT
Organism: Candidatus Peregrinibacteria bacterium; assembly: GCA_016934215.1. Classification (GTDB taxonomy): domain Bacteria; phylum Patescibacteriota; class Gracilibacteria; order UM-FILTER-43-11; family UM-FILTER-43-11; genus JAFGTE01. Next base: position 139,793 of record JAFGTE010000013.1, read on the forward strand.
CAATCAGTTCCATGTTCTTGATGGCCACCAAAAGTTCTTTAACAACATCCTTACCGCCCAGTCCAAAAGCCAGTCCGCCGGCCAGCGCCAGCATAGAAACAAAGCCGATAAAAAGAATATGAATCAGGATTTCGGCAATCTGAAGCTGAGACAGGGAGGCCAGAATGGCAAAAGCGATCACGGTTGATTTAGCGGCAATACCCAGCGCGCGGGCCGTATTGGAACGGGTGATTGAAAGCGACGTTTCTACCACCACTGCTATTGTATTTCCGATCCGTATACCGACCAGCATAATAAAGAGGGCGATGATCAGATCCGGAATATAACCGCGTACGGTTGCCAGAAATTCGGCCACTTCGGTCAGCTGAGCTACCTTGGTCGCTTCAATAAAAAAGACGAAGATCAGATAGGCCTTGAGCGTTTTCGCGATGACCCGGGAAGGGCTTTGTTTAACCCCTGTACGCTCCAGAAAATGTTTGAGTCCTGTCTTTTCAGACATGATTTCGAGACGAAGTTTTTCTGACATACGCAGGATCAGGCGGGCGGCCAGTTCAGCAAGTAAAAGCCCTAAAACAAATATGCCGAGTGCCCCGATAATAAAAGGAGCCAGTTCGATAAATCCCTGATATTTTGCCTCGAATACTGTCGTGATCTGACCGGTGATGGAATTGATTAATTCTTCCACGAAATTCGGGTTCTATAAATCTTATAATTATAGCAAAAAATAGCCAAAAACGCAAGGTTGCCTTGAGGCTTTTTTCGTTATACACTACTTGAGCTTATGCGGCGGGTGTAGCTCAGTTGGTTAGAGCGTCGGATTGTGGCTCCGAAGGTCGTGGGTTCGACCCCCATCACTCGCCCCATATACCTCTTGATAGGTTAGTCCGAACGGACAAAGCCACGAGAAATTGTTACATACCATATGAAACTACTCGTTACGGGTGGAGCCGGTTTCATTGGCTCTCACTTCATTCGTCACATTCTGGCTAAATATCCTGATTATCAGGTGATCAACCTGGACAAATTAACGTATGCGGGGAATCTGGAAAATTGTAAAGATTATGCGAAAAATCCGAATTACCGCTTTAAAAAGGGCGATATTGTGGATAAAAAGTTGGTTGATCAGTTGGCGGCAGAAGTCGATGTGATCGTGAATATTGCGGCTGAAACACATGTGGATAACAGCATTGAAGGGCCGACCGTTTTTCTGGAAACCAATGTGATGGGCACGCAAAATCTACTGGAAACAGCAAGGAATCACGGACATGGGCGTTTTATCCAGGTATCAACCGATGAAGTATATGGAGACCGACTGGAAGGGTCTTTTAAAGAAAATGATATGCTGAAGCCCAGTTCACCGTATTCCGCCAGCAAAGCGGCGGGTGATCTTTTATGTCTGGCTTACAAACGGACTTACGGTACGCCCGTTATCATCAGCCGCTGCAGTAATAATTACGGCAGTCATCAGTATCCTGAAAAACTGATTCCTTTCTTTATAAAAAAACTGCTGGCGGGTGAAAAAGTTCCGCTTTACGGCAATGGCACAAATGTGCGGGATTGGCTTCATGTTTCTGATCACTGTAAAGCGATTGATTTGATTTTACATAAGGGAAAAGTCGGTGAGATCTACAATGTCAGCGCCAACGAAGAACACAGCAATTTAGAGGTAACGCGCATCCTGCTTAAAATCTTTGGACTTCCTGAAGACAAAATCGAATACACCGAAGATCGTCCCGGTCACGACCTGCGCTACAGCGTGGACGCCTCGAAGATTAAATCAGAACTTGGCTGGACTCCTGAAGTAAAATTTGAGGAGGGATTCAGAGCAATGGTAGAGTGGTATAAAACTAATTCAAAATAGACCCATGTGCGGAATATTTGGTTATGTCGGTAAACGGGAAAACGGCCTGGAACTGGTCGTTAAAGGCTTGCAGAAACTGGAATATCGCGGTTATGATTCCTGGGGTGTCGCCACAACACTGAATGGTGAACTTTTTGTAGAAAAAAAAGTGGGTAAGATTTCTGAAGCGAAACTGGAAGATTTTACTGACAAAAAGACCAGTTTAGCAATTGGGCACACCCGGTGGGCCACTCATGGAGGGGTAACCGACATCAATGCCCATCCGCATTTCAGTTCGGATAAAAAGGTGGCCGTGGTGCACAACGGCATTATTGAAAACTACGAGGAAATCCGCGATGAACTCGGTCGTGAGAATTTTATTTCCGATACGGATACGGAGGTTATTCCTCAGCTCATTTCGAAGTATCTGAAAGAAATGGGCTTCAAAGAGGCCGTGAAAAAAGCAGTTACCAGACTGGAAGGACGCTACGCTATTGTAGCCATTGCCGTGGGAGAAAATTTATTGATCGCCGCCCGTCGGGGTTCGCCGCTTATTGTGGGTGTGGGAGAAGATGAATATTTTTTGGCTTCAGACATTCCTGCTTTTTTAGAATATACGCAGAACGTTAACTACCTGGATGACAATGAAATGGTGGTGCTCGATGGAAAGGTTGAATTTTTGAACATTGATACGAGCACACCGATCAAAAAGCGTCTGGTCAATATCGACTGGCAGGCGGAAAGCGCTGATAAAGGGGAATATGATCATTATATGCTCAAGGAAATCATGGAACAAAAAGACTCCATCCTTCGGGCCATCAATCAGGAAACGGATGACATTATGCACATTGCCACCCAAATAAAAGACTCTCGTGGTTGTTTTCTTTCCGGCTGCGGTACGGCCGGCAAGGTCTGTATGGCGGCCGAATATTTCTTTTCGATCATCGCAGACCGCCATGTGAACTTTGCAGCGGCTTCGGAGTTTCCGATTTACCACCATTTTTTAAAACCTGAAAGCCTGCTGATTGTGGTGTCGCAGAGCGGTGAAACGGCGGATGTACTGGAAGCCATGGAAGCCGCCAAAAAAGCAGGGGCTAAAGTGCTTTCCATCGTGAATGTGGAAGGTTCCACCATCGCCCGTCAGTCCGATTTCAGTCTGCACATCAAGGCTGGCCCCGAAAAAGCCGTCGCCTCCACCAAGGCCGCCACTTCTCAAATGGCCCTATTCCTTTTAATCACCACAGCCATGCAAGGTCAGCTTCAGGAAGGCCGCCGTATATTGGCCGACGTCGCCGGTAAAATCAATGATATGCTCAATCCCCGCTTCCTCAATTATATTAAAGAAGTGGCTGAAAAAATTCAGGAATATGAGAATTTATATATTATCGGCAAAGCGGAAAATTACCCGATGGCATTGGAAGCGGCGATTAAGATTCAGGAAGTCTCTTATGTGCATGCCGAAGGTTTCGCTTCCGGTGAACTCAAGCACGGCCCCATCGCCCTGATTTCGGAAGGTACGCCCTGTATCAGCATGGTGGCCAATGATGAAGTGAAGGGCGATGTGATCAATAATACGATTGAACTCAAAGCCCGCGGGGCCCATATCATCGGCATCAGCCCTGAAAAACACGAGGTTTTTGATGAATGGATCAAAGTCCCCGACGTGGGCGTGGCTTCTCCGCTGGTCAACATCATCCCTGTACAATTACTGGCTTATTATCTGGGCGTTCTGCGTGGGCTTGACCCGGATATGCCAAGAAATCTGGCAAAGAGTGTGACGGTGAAATAGCTATTTATAAAAAAGACTAATGTTTTCTTTTTCTGGCTCGCTTATAGACTCTTTTGACGCTTGACACATATCTGATTTCGCTACCGTCATGAAAGACTTTATTAAGGGTGGCTGCTATTTTCTCAAAATCCAAACGCTTTCTATGCTTTCCCTGATGCAAAATGAAATCCGGCTGATCAGCCAAATCTAAAAGGTAACTGCATTCATCCAATCCTGTTTCAGGATCAAACTTATAATTTTCCCAGGGAACCAAACCTTTTGCCAGGGTAGCCTGCCTGAGTAAATCGTTTCGCCAGTTCCTTTTGCCGAGTTCGCTTCTTTGCTCAAATGTCATCCCGTGCAGTCCTACGCCCATTGCCATTGCTTTTTTTGCGTTGGCACTGAGTTCTTCACTTGTCAGACCGAAGATTCCGACCCCCTTTTCTTTGTTTCTACGAGCTGTTTCCCGTCTTTCTTCTGTAGTCATGCCATAAAAACCGGTGCCTTGTTCACGTGCTTTGGCTTGATACTGACGTCTTCCCTCTGCACCATTCTCTTCCCGCCTGGTTATCTGCTCAGCAGTCAGACCAAAGATTCCTTTCCCCTCTTTTTGAGTGTCCTCACCGTTTTTAACCGCTAATTTTCTCTTTAGCTCTTGTCTGTCCTCTTCCGAAATCAAACTTCTTAAAACCAGTCCCACGGCTTCGCGTGCAATCTTTATACTTGGGGCAAGTTTTTCAAAATGATATTTATAGACAATTTCGAGCTGATTAAGGCCATCACAATAATCCTGCGCTATTTCCGGGCAATCCCTTTCGATCACATCTGCAAGTCGTTGAGCTGTCTGCATCGCGATCAGCTGTCTTTGTGACAGTCCGATTGTGTCTTTTTCCTGATTCATATTTTTATTATATTATTTTTTTTATTTTTGTCAATATATCAACAAAACTACCCATGAGAGTACTCAGATGTTAAGATGTTTAAGTATCATTATTTCTTGTCTTATGCCAAAAAAGAAGAACACTTTCAAAATCAAAGGCGACGAACTCATGAAATTCTGCAAAAAGATGATCAGGGAAGGAAATATCCGTCGTATTGTTATCCGCGACACTAAGGGAAAAACCTATGCCGAGATTCCTGTGACTATTGGTATTATCGGCTTTGTTATTGCTCCCCTGCTGATTGCTGTAGCGGCTGTGGCCGCGATGGTGGAGGTTTTTGAAGTGGAAATCGTCAGACGAAACGGCAAAAAATGATTGAGACTTTGCTCACAATACAGGTAAATAACTACTATGTGGCGGTTATTTTCTGGAATATTTTTCTGGCCTTACTCCCCTGCCTGATCGCCTGGCGGCTGAGTCGGGGCTATTACCTGAAAAAATGGGGCAATATGAGTCAAATGAACCACCTGCTTTTTGGTCTGGTTTTTTTGGTCTGGTTCTTTTTCTTTCCCAATACAGCTTACCTGATCGCGGATGTCCGGCATCTGGCAGATTACTGTAAGGAACTCGATTATTTCCGGACTTGCGTGGATGAAGCCTGGGTCGTTCCTCTCTTTTTTACTTATTCTTTGATAGGCGTGCCCACCTTTTACTACTCTCTGAAGAAAATGGCGACTATTCTGGAAAAGCTTTTCGGTAAGACAGTCAGGCGCCTGTTTCCCCTGCTGATGATCCCTATAACGGCACTGGGTTTACTATTGGGGCTGGTGGCTCGATTTAACAGCTGGGAAGTAATTTACAAGCCGCTGAATATTATAAAGACCGTTTTCGGATATCTGAGTGATGAAACCATGCTGATCAATCTGCTGGCCTATACTTTGATGCTCTATTTCGTCTATTATTCGATTGATTTCTTATGGAAAAAACGAAAATGATACGAGTTCATTTAACGATTCACGGACTGGTGCAGGGGGTTTTCTTTCGAGCTCATACGGTTGAAAAAGCAGAAGCGTTGGGCGATATTACGGGCTGGGTCGCCAATCAGGCGGATGGTACAGTGGCCATTGAAGCGGAAGGGCCGGAAAATAAAATCAATGATTTTATCGACTGGTGCCATAGTGGTCCTTCGACCAGCCAGGTCAGCAAGGTGGAAGTAGAGCGCCTTTCTTACACCGGAGAATTTGACGATTTTGATATTAGATATTAAACTAATACATAAAGCAAAAAACGCAAAATATCTGTGACTGAAAATAAGTTACCCATCCTCATCACCATTCCCCACTGTTCAACTTTTGTGCCTGCCGAGCTCAGACGGCTTATGATGCTGAGGGACTGGCAGATCCATCGTATGTGTGATCCTTTTACGGATGTGATTTTTGATATCCCCAAGGCCTATGTGGTTAAAGCAAAAATCTCCAGACTGGTCGCCGATCTAAACCGTGCGCCTGATGATATCGAAAGTGAGGCCAAACTTTCTACAGCCGGCGTCGTAGCCAGCATCGATATTGATGGAAATCCAATTTATAAGACTCCGCCCTCGATGGATATGATTATGGAACGTGTCACTAATTATCATGACACCTTTCATGACAAAATCGATGAACTGAAAAGTAATGTGAAATTTCTGATTGATGGTCATTCGATGCGTAGTGCCGGACCCAGCACCCGTCCCGATGCCGGACAGCAACGGGCAGATATCGTTCTTGGGAATCGTGACTATACCACTTGCTCCCGCCACATGACGCGAAAAATTATGAGGTTTTTCGAAGACCGCGGATTCAGCGTTCAAATTAACAATCCCTATAAAGGCGCTTATCTGATCGGTTCCCACTGCAGCCGTAAAGGACTTCCCGGTATTCAGATTGAAGTGAATGAAAAACTGTTTATGAATGAAAAACTGCATCGCCCCTATAAACGAAAACTTCAGGAACTCCGAAAAACGATGGGGCTGCTTGTTAAAGAGATCGCAGAAGGTATTGAGACCTCGGGAAACCCCAAGAAATCAGTTGCTCAAAGTGCTTTGTTCTAGCTCAGGAACTCAGTGAAATTATAATCGAGAGCGGTAATGTCCCAGGGGCGATCTTCTACTGAAACAAGACCATCGCCGGTATCAAATTCCATGCCGTCAAAGACTTCATACTTCATGAAGTAGTATTTGGCATAAAGCGCTTCAGAAGTAGTTGCCAGTCTTTTGAAGTCCTTGTTATGCAAAACATAATAGGTGTAGCTTTCAGCAAAATCTTCGAAGCAATCAGTCATGGCATACCCTGATACAAAATCAGTATTTACGGCATCTGTTTTGCGTCTTGTTTCTGATTTCCAATTGATACGGTAAAAATTCAGACTGGCATCACTTTCATACAGTGGCATGCTTCCGTCTACAAAACCACTTTCGGTCAACTGTTCTGAAGGTGTTAGATAAGCATAATCGACATTGTGGCCGAGTTCATGAACCATGACAGCAATCATTTCCGGAACACTCATATTGATGCCACGCAATATGATCTTATTGTTTCCTCCCATGCCACGGCGGATTTCCGGGCTGTAGTCGATCGTAATATTTTCGACAGTTCTGGCGTGATCAAAAGGTAAAGCGCTGAGTGCGGTCGTTAACTGATTTTTTTTAATTTCATTCACATAAAAGCCCTTTTCACTCATATTCAGACTTGAAAAATGCACCACATGTTCAGGGCTCTGTTCAGGCTCTTCGATTATTTGTTCCACTACCACAGTGGGAACGGCAGGTGCCGGATGGGACGGAAGATTCCGGGTCATTTGCTCCAGAGAAGTTTCCGCATAAGAAAGCGTATTCCAGATGATGAAGGAAATAACCTGAATGGTCACAAAAAGAGAAAGAATTCTAAATCGCATCATGTAAGGGTTAACGTGATTTTTTCTTTCTGTTTTTGTTCTCCCGCCATAACGGGATCTAGGGCTTTTTCAGAATTGGAGGCTTATTCTACAATATTTTTCTATTTTTGTCAATATAAAAGAGCGCCTGTCAAAATCCCCTTTTTTCGGTATAATTTTTTAAGTAATCGCCTTGATATGAGCATTGCCCGAAAGATCCTCGAAAATACCTTTGTGCAGTTCGGGGGCAAGATTATCACCGCCGTTCTTTCTGTCTTCGTTCTGAAGATGATTTCGGGCTATTTAGGTACAGCTGGTTACGGAGATTACACCACGGTGTATCAGTATCTGGCCTTTTTTGGTATTGCGGCGGATTTCGGCATTTTCACTATCACGGTGAAAGAAATGAGCAAAGATGCCAAAAAAATCCCCCAGATTCTGGGAAATGTGCTGGGGCTACGTACGGCGCTGGCGCTCATTACCATGGGGCTGGCCGCTATTGTCGTCTTTCTGATTCCCAGTTATTCCGACACACTGATTCCTATGGGCGTGCTGATTGCCACGCTCGCAACCATTTTCACCCTTCTCAACGGCACCGTGAGTTCGGTTCTTCAGGTGTATCTGAAAATGCAGTATGCCACTATTGGCTTAATTGTCGGGAAAATCGCAAGCGTGGCCTATATTGCGGCTGTCGTTTATTACCTTTATGTCGGTAAAATCGATACCGGTTTTGAGCATCTGATCTGGGCGGGGGTTGTGGGAAATTTTGTTATGTTCGCCATCACGACCTATTATGCCCAGCGCTATAGTAAAATCACTTACTGCTTTGATTTCAGTTACTGGAAAAAGATTTTTATCACTTCGCTCCCTTACGGAGTGGCTTTGGTACTAAACAATATTTACTTCCGTCTGGATGTCCTTTTGATGACTATGATTCTGCCTCACACCAAAACGCTGGCCGACGGAACTACGAATTGTCCGGCTACTATCTGCGGTGATACCGAAGCGGGGCTTTATGGTGTGGGGATGCGTTTTCTGGAAATGATGATCATCATTCCGGTTTACTACATGAATTCGGTTCTGCCGGTGATGACACGCTTCCTGGAAGAACAGAGTGAGAAAGTAAAAAAAATTATTCAGTATTCCTTTGATTTTCTGGTGGCCACAGCTCTGCCAATTATGGTCGGAGGATACCTGCTGGCGGTGCCTATTATCCGTCTTATTTCGGATGAGGAATTTGTGAGTGGCAGCGTGTATGCTTATGGTTCAGATATTGCGGTTAAATTTTTGATGTTTGCCATGTTTTTCTCTTTTATCAATGCGCTTTTTGGCTTTACCTTAGTTGTTTTAAACAGACAGGCCCAACTGATGTACATCAATGCGGCATGCGTACTTTTTAACCTGGTCAGCAATCTGATCGTGATTCCTTACTGGGGTTTTCGCGGAGCCGCTGCCACTTCGATTATCTGTGAACTTTTAATTTTATTTCTGACCTTTATGGCTGTAAAACGTGCCCTGCACTTTAAGCTGGAATATACAACGACCTGGAAAACGTTCCTTTCTGCGGGCATCATGGGTCTTGTTGTGAGTATTGGTTTTTATTGGATGGATGGTCTTTGGTACATCTATCAACTTGCTTTACTGGTTCCTCTGGGTGCAGTGATTTATGGTGTTATGATGCTGCTGACCAATGCCATTACCCCCGAAATGCGGGAACTTCTTAAGAAAAAATAAAAATGCATCAGGAAGAAAAGGAATTAAGACAAAGAGGATTCTGTCTGATCGCTGGCACCGATGAGGCGGGTCGTGGGCCACTGGCCGGGCCGGTGGTGGCGGCTGCAGTGATTTTTCCTGAAAAATACCGCAATCAAACTATAAAAAACTCAAAGGAACTTAATCCGATGGAGCGGGAACGGCTGTTTGTGGAAATTAAAAACAGTGCTGTGAGCTTCAGCGTAGGCGTGGTTGGCTGGCGGCAAATTGATGAAATGGGCATTTTAAATGCCAGTAAACTGGCTATGAGGCAGGCTGTACTGAAACTGGATCCCGCTCCGGATTTTATTCTTTCCGACGCGGTGGGTCTGAATATTATGGGAATTCCCCAAAAAGCCGTTATCAAGGCCGATGAAACGATCTTCTGTGTGGCGGCTGCTTCGATTTTAGCCAAAGTCCACCGCGACCGACTGATGTTGAATTACCACAAAAAATATCCCAAATACGGCTTTGATCAGCATATGGGTTACGCCACCGAAGTGCATTTGAGTGCCATTAAAAAACATGGGGCCTGCCCTATTCATCGGAAGAGCTTCTCACCCTTTACTGATTGATCTCGTGCGGAACCGTATTTTCCCGTTCATGCCGGTGTTCTCCGTGCAGTTTGATTTCGTAAGTGATATCTTCGCCATATATCTTTTCCAGCCCGCTTTTCAGGTGATGATCCCCTTCTTCCTCCTCCAGTTCGTGTAAGGGGCCGGCGTTATCAACATAAATGACCAAATGTTTGGTTTCTTCATTAAAAGCCAGTTTTCGGACATGTGTCTGAATCAGATGCTTGGTTTTCCCGTGAGTAATTGCCTCTGCCAATATTTTTATATCGTGTTCCATTTCGCTTAAGAGTGATATTACGTTGCCCATCTTAGCAGATTTTTTAGTTGCGTAAAAGGGCAGTCCTCCTTTAAAATTCCCCTGCGTGGCCTCATCGTCTAGCGGTTAGGACGCCGGATTCTCATTCCGGTAACCGGGGTTCGATTCCCCGTGAGGCTGCCACTCACTGAAGGATGCTATTTGAGACCAGAGTGCTTTAGCGTTTTTTGGTTTACTTATATAAAAAAGTGAGTAAGATTTTATTTCTATTTCTTGGCAAATGAAACGTTTTTAAGTACCCATTTATCAGGTAATGAGCCATGGGATTTTTTGTAAATGTATTTAATTAAAAATTTTAATATATTGATTTTGGTTTGGATTTTATTCGTCTTATAAAAATTCTCCACGTTACGACCAAATTTATGATCTAATGTGTTCAATAATTTAGTCATTTCATTAGGTTGTCTTAAATATTCCCTATTCAGTTTAAGCAATAATTCAATCATGTTATTCATTAATAAATGGCTATCCAGTCCGAATGCCAGGTAGTTTTTCTTTCTTATGTCGCGCTGCACCTCCCCCCAAAAATCATCTATGGAGTACTTGTGCATTAAAATTTCTTCCTTTGTAAATTTTGTTTTCAATGTGAGGTTCTTTCTGGCAATGGATTGGATATTACTCAGCATATTAGTTTTTTGATAAATTATTTTGCCAGAAGCCAACATTTGCGAAGTAATCCGTCGCAAATTGTTTTTCTCTTCCTGAAGATAACGATTTGTTTCCTTTACAGTATCTAAAATAATATCAATACGTATACCGTTGCTTATAAAACTTCGTCTGGAAAATTGCCCTTTACGCTTTAAAAGAACATATATATCAACATCGGAATATTGATCATATTTGTTTCTTGCCGCTGAGCCAAATAACATAATCCCAAGAATATTGTTGTCTTGGTTATATTTCTTGACAAAATTATCGCAAATTTTTTCAATTATCTTTTTCATAAGCAAGAAAGATGGGGGCCAAAAACAGTATACACTATACCATCTTTGACCCCCTAGATTGCCGCTATCTCGCTAGCGACAGTTGCTGGGTCGCTGGCAGGTGTTCAGTACCTTCCGACGCGGAAGGGGCCTAACAACCAAACCAGTCAACCGCTTTTTGGGCTGTGCCACGCTAATCACCTCCTTTCAGAGCCAGCTTTTTCTCTTTGCAGCTTCAGAATTTATTTTCATGAAGCTGTTCAGAGAGAAGTGTTCGCGTCATTTGGCGCCAAAAATCGCACATCCGGTCAATTTTTGTAGTTTGCATTGCCCGGGCGTATTCTTGAGTAATATTACATCCTCCGCCACATTGGCCTTCAATCATACATCCTTTACATGCGTTCATCGCCCCAGTAAGGTGGTCTTTAACAAAATGATGATAAGCTCCTCCCTGTGCGCAAAAAGATTCAATTTTGTCAAGGCTCCCGAGTTTTGTGGTGCTGTACCCGCATCCATAGATATTGCCTGAAGGGCTGATGCACATACTGTTACCGCGAACTGCGCCGCAAAACGCGACATTGGCTTCAAGTGTAGAATCGTTTAGATTTTCCGCCGGCCGGGACCAGAATCCGGCAACGTCAATGCCAGATTTATGGGCGTATCGTCGTATCCGCATCAATTTTGCAACAATATCTGCAAGAGGTATTTCTACCATTCCGATCACATCAATATCAATGCGAACTTCACGCATCCCTCGTGCCTTAGCCCAATCAATAATATTTTCATTAAGATCGGAAAAATTACATTCGTTAATAGTAACGGCAATACCATTAAGAGGATAATCTTGCGCCGCAAGTGTATCAAAGCCTTTTATGATTGATGCAAAAGTACCCCCTCCAGATTTTGTTAAGCGAACCTTGTCATTGCCTTCACGTGTTCCATCGAGACTTGACGCCACTTCCACGCGGTGACTTTTTAGCTCCCTGGCGATTTCAGCGGTCATAAGAGAGGCATTTGTGTTGATGAAAAAGCGGAAATCAAATTGATTGTCATAGGCCAATCGGCAATATTCCAATACTTGTCGTATTACAGGCCATGCTAAAAGAGGCTCGCCGCCACCAAAATTAATCTCAGCTGCATTATTTTTATGCTTTCGCAGAATTTGAAGAAAGCCATCAACGGCCTTTTTTGCAGTATTAAAATCCATGAGCTTGTGGGGATTTGTGATGCGATCCGATGTTTCTAAATTATTGAAATGCATGCAGTATGTACATCGAAAATTACAAACTTCCGACATGATAAGCTCAAGATATTTAATAAGTGAGCCATCTGTTATTTGTCTTTCACGTTCTCTCATTTTTTGCGCAAGAAAAGCCCTCTCATCAAATCCATCAAGTATCAGATAGTGGTCGGCGATCAGTTCCTGTATATATGCTATCTCGTCTTGGCTGAGTTCATATTCGTCGTAAATTGCCCTAAGCGTCTTTGGTGAGGAAAAAATTCCGAGAAATTCTTGCATTTCCCGAGATATGATTTTTGGCTTGCCGAAAAGCGAATGCCAAATGACAGTATTTTTTCCAGCTTCTACTGTTTGCATGAAACCCGATTGAATTAGTGGCGTTTCAAGAGTAACCAGTGTTTCGGATTCTATATTTTTTTCTGGAGATTTCACGTGCATATTCACTGGAATAAATGAGAAACGATTTTAATTTATATAATAAAAATTGTCAATTTACGACAATAATTTTTGAGCATGCGAAAGGGGCTTCGTAAAAATTTTTTGAGGCTCTCGCAAAA
>JAFGTE010000014.1 GCA_016934215.1 Candidatus Peregrinibacteria bacterium
TATTTTTTTATTAATTAAAAATTAAAGATTCAAAATTCAAAATGGCTAATAAAACAATTTACTCACAGATTTTTGATGCGTCACACTGCCGATAATGTCAGCCAGCAGCGGGGCGACTGAAACCACTCTGAGCCCTTTGAATTTCTTTTCCTTTTCAATAGGCAGTGTGTCAGTGACCGTAACTTCTTTAAATCCGGCTTTTTCAAGCCGTTTCTGGGCTGGTCCGGAAAAAATAGCATGGGTTGCCGCCAAATAAATATCTTGATTGGCTCCCGCATTTTTGAGGGCGCTATGCGCAGCACCCACCGTACCGGCCGTATCAATCATATCATCGTAAATAATACAGGTGCGGCCTTTCACTTCACCTACCACATGGGTGGTCACTGCTTCATTATGGGCCGGTCGGGTCTTGTGCAGAATGGCGATCGGAGCCCCTAAATCATCGGCAAATTTTTTGGCGTTCTTGGCACCACCGGCATCCGGAGAAACGACGGTCATATTTTTCAATTTCTTTTTCTTGTAATAATCCGCAAAAAGTTTGTGAGTGTTTATATTGTCCACGGGAACATCAAAAAATGCCTGCGCCTGGTCAGCATGCAGGCCAAAAGTAATCACATGATCAGCGCCTGCCTGCACAATCAAATCGGCCATCAGTTTAGCGCTGATGGGCTCACGCGGAACATGCACCTTATCCTGCCTCGCGTAACCGAAATGCGGAATGATCACATGAATTTTGGAAGCAAAAGAAAGCCGGGCCGCGTCGATCATCAGAAAAAGCTCCATATAATCTTCATTCACCCAATAATCCCGGCAAGTCTGAATAATAAACACTTCCTGTCCCCGTACGGTTTGCTCAAGTCTCACATATTTTTCACCACAGGAAAAAGTAGAAAGCGTCAGCTTCCCCAAATCTTTCTTTACTCCTTGCGCCACAGCTTTGGCAAGCTCTTTATGCGAAGATCCGGAGAAGATTGTAAAATGGCTGGCAGACATAAGTTTTCATTTACGTTCAAAAGCCATTCTATCAATTTCTCCCTTTTTCCGAAACGGGTTTTTTAAAAAGTAATGGCCGCCGAACTATATCCAAAATAGCGCGGTTGATAAGAACGTAAAGAATGTCCGGATTCTAAAAGCTGCAATTTTTCCCTGATTTCCTTAATGGCTAAACGAGCGTTATCTTTTCCTGCCGGATGGTCCAGATCGCTGAAAACATCCGCTAAAGTATGCCTGACATCCTGAACATCTCTTGTTTGATCTAAGGCGTTAAGACGGGTTTCAAGCGCCTTTAAAACAACGGTTATTTCTTTTCGGCTTCCGAGATTTTCAGCAGAAAATAAGTGAGTTTCTGGTTGGTTCATTTTAAAAAATTAGGGGGCAAGCCGGCCCAATATACCCTGAGCTTCACCTTTTGTCAAACAAAAAATACTATTTAGGATGTACTTCAGTACCACCCGGTCCGTCTTTCACCATCCATTTTCCGGAAGCCTCGATTTTGTCGCGAATTTTATCCGCCTTTTTCCAGTTTTTTTGTTCCCGGGCTTTATTCCTCTCTAAAATCCATTCCGTAATTTGCGGCGGCAGTTCAAATTCGATCGGTTCATCCAATTTCAACCCCAGCACCCTATCCATTTTCTTGATCGTAGCGAGTTTGTCAGTATCGGAAACCTCCGCATCATCCATCAAGTCCCAGGCGAGACTAAGTCCCTGGGCGACATTCAGATCATCACTCACAGCCACACCGAACCGTTCAATATAATGATCATTCACTGCTCCTGCTTCATCACCCAGATTAAGAATTTTTTCCTTTAAGCGCCTCAGACCAGTCCTCGCGGCATCCAGCCCTTCCCAATCAAAGGACAGTTCCTTTCGGTAATGCGACTGCAGACAAAAGTAGCGATAATCCAACGCATCATACCCTTCCTCCACCAGCCTACGCAGGGTCAAAAAGTTTTCTTCCGCTTTTGCCATTTTCACCCCTTTTTTCAACACCAGAAAGTTGCCATGCATCCAAATTTTTACCCAAGGCTTCTTTCCTGTGGCGCCTTCAGCCTGGGCGATTTCATTCGTGTGGTGAACCGGAATATGATCAATACCGCCACAATGAATGTCAAATTGCTCACCCAGATATTTCACACTCATCGCACTGCATTCAATGTGCCAGCCTGGGAAACCGCGACCCCAGGGGCTGTCCCACTGCATCTCCTGATCACCGTGCTTGGACTCCACAAACCAAAGTACAAAGTCATGCGGGTTCTTCTTGTTGGGATCTACCTCAATTCGCGCGCCAGCCTGAAGTTCCTGTTTATCCAGTTGGGCTAACTTCCCGTAGTCTTCGAGTTTCGACGTATCAAAATAGATATTGCCATTATTACCTGTGTAAGTGAAACCATTGGTTTCGAGTTTTTTAATTTGTCCGATCATTTCCTGAATATGGTCAGTCGCTTTCGGTTTCCAGCGGGGCTGGAGCAGATTTAACCGATCCATATCCTCCAGAAAAGCCTGTGCATAATATTCAGCCACTTCCCAAACCGTTTTTTTCTCACGTTCCGCCCCTTTTTTCATCTTATCTTCCCCTTCATCCGCGTCACTCGTTAAATGCCCCACGTCGGTGATATTCATCACGTGATTGACCACATAGCCATTAAATTCCAGCACGCGCCTTAAAAGATCCTCAAACACATAAGTACGCAGATTCCCGATATGTGCGTAGTTATAAACTGTCGGGCCGCAACAATAAAGCCCCACCTGATCAGGTTTTTCAGGTAAAAATTCTTCTTTTGTTCTTGTAAGTGTATTAAAAAGTTTCATTTCGAAAGAATTTTAGCATTTGGACATACCCCATGGGTAGTACTTCTGAGGTATTATCAAAAATGGTAGTTTAAAACTACCAAAAACAATAATGTTCAGAAAACAAACCCCCTCCCCATTGATCAAGCTTAATGTATAATTTGCACATGAAACTCTCTGTTATTATTCCCACACATAACCGCGCCGAAATTCTTGAAATCTGCCTGAATAAAATCACTCGTCAGCAGGGCGTGGATTTTGAAGTCATTGTTGTGGATGACGGTTCCGAAGATGAGACTGCTAAGGTGGTGGCGAGCTTTGAAAATGTCATATATATCAGACAAAAAGCCTCTCATCAGGGCATAGCACGCAATAAAGGGGCGAAAAAAGCTACCGGCGACATTCTGCTCTTTATCGGTGACGATATTTTTACGGAACCGGGTTTTTTAATGCAGCACATGAATGTTCACACCAAAAATCCGTCTGAAGAAGTCGTGGTTTTGGGGTATACGACGTGGGACCCTATGCTGGACATCAACCCCTACATGAAATTCCTGGAATCTTCAGGCTGGCAGTTCGCTTATCACTTACTCAAACCGGGATTTACCGATCATCCCGAACCTTACAAATTTTTTTACACCTCCAATATTTCACTTAAAAAATCTCTTTTTGATCAGGAAAAATTCAATTCCAAATTCAGAGAATACGGTTGGGAAGATATCGAACTCGGCTACCGCCTCTGGAAACAGCACGGCATGAGACTCTACTATGAACCGGATGCCATTGCTTATCATCATCACGAAATCCACGAAACTTCACTGACAGCCCGAATGCAGACAGTAGGCCGTTCTGCCGTTCAATTTGAAAAACTGCGCCCCCGCGTTCACATCATTCCCCGCGGATTCCAGGCCTTAATCCTTAAAATCGCTACGTGGCCCCCTATTTTGGCCCTCATTAAATTCTTTAGTGAAAATACCTGGTTCAAACTTAAATCCTGGCAGCAATTTATGGTAGGGGTAAACTCAGCAGGAAAACGATAGAAATTTGCTTTAATATGCTTTTTTCCGTAAAATAAATGATAATCCGAAACAAAAATTTATGAAAAAGACAACGTTTCGCATTCTGGCTGTACTTCTGGTGCTCATGACGCCGCTTTTTCTGTCTGCCTGTAAAAAGAAATGCCCCAAACCAAGCGAAAACATCCCCGGCACCAGTGAGTATCGTGAAGATTGTCCTTATGAAGAAGCCACCACATCCACTTCTGGCTTAAAAGAACTGGATTTATGGGTGGTTTACGACAACACAGACGCCTTCCGTGAACAGGTACAGGCATTTCAGAGTAATTTTTCAGGACTGGTGGTTCGCACTAAAAAATTCACCAACCTGGAAGAATACGAAGATTTAGTGATCAACGAAATTGCTGAAGGCGAAGGGCCGGACGTTTTCATGGTGCACAATTCCTGGATGCCCAAACATTACAAAAAACTGTATCCGCTTCCTTTGGATCAGCCAATCGTCATGAACGCGGAGCTTTTCCGTCAGACCTTCTTTCAGGCCGCCGCGGACGACCTCATCATCGATGAACAGGTTTACGGCATGCCGCTGGCCATCGACAATCTGGCTATTTTTTACAACAAACAGCACTTTAAAGACTTAATTGCCACCAGCGATAAACCCGGTGCCCTCTGGGAAGAAATTCAGGAACAGGTCACCACTCTTACTAAACGCAACAACAGCCCGGAACGTTTTGCCCTGGCGGGCATTGCCCTGGGACGGGCCGACAATATTTCCAGTGCGGTCGATATTCTTTACGCTTTGATGCTCGAATTCGGCGTGCAGTTTTATGATGAAGAAGAAGAACGGGCCATCTTTGCAACAGGCGGGGGCATCACCGGTGACAATCCCGGTGTGGCGGCCCTCGAACTTTTTACCAGCTATGGTTTGCCCAGTTATCGCAATTACAGCTGGAACGAATACATTACCGGTTTTGCCCCGGACGAACATGAGATCAATCCCTTTGTGCGCGGCAAGGTCAGTATGATCATCGGTTACCCTTACCTTTACAGTGAAATCGAAGCCGGTATACAGGAACAACAGAAATCCGGGGGTCAGCACATCGACCTCGAAGATGTGGGTATCGCTTCTTTTCCGCAACTGGTAAGTGGCGCAGAAGCCACCAGCCGCCACACTTACGCCAGCTACTTTCCGCTCGTGGTGGCCCGCACTACCGATATGCCGGCTGAAGCCTGGTCTTTGGTTCAATTCCTGACCAGCGCGGACGCTCTGCAAACCTATCACAAAATCACCAACCGGCCGACCAGCCGGAAAGACATGGTCAGCGAGCAGCAGACAGAGCCCCTCTTTGGCACCTTTGCTTTCCAGGCCCCCTTTGCCAAAAGCTTTAAAATCTTTGACGACTCAGCTTACCGGAAAGTCTTCTCTGACGCCATTCAGGAAGTGATTGATAATGTGGCAACCGCCCAGCAGGCATTAAATACAGCCCAGCAAAAAATCACCTGTATTGTTCAGAAAGAAAAAGGGCTCATCGATGTCGGAACAGATTGTGGAATTTAATAATGACAAAAACAATTCAAATCCTCTGGAAACTCTTTCTTCTTAGCTTTCCTTTTTCCATTCATTTTGTATTGTATGAAAAAGCCAGCTACCGGTTTGGCAATTTCAGCCCCTGGGTTACCGGTTTTTTATATTTGCCCGAAATTCTATTGGCTCTGGTGTGTGTGCTTTGGTTCATTCAAAAAACTAAGAACAAAGAACCAATAACCCTGAAAACTTCCGGTGCAGGCCTGACCTTATTGTTTTTATTCCTGCTCAACGCAGGCATCGTCACTTATTTTTATGGTGATATAGTGCTGTATTTGTTTTTTCTGATTCGTGTACTCGAAGCCGGAATAATCTATCTGCTTATTCGGCAAAAAATCATTCCTCACGAAGCATTTATCAGCTGGCTTTTGTATGGGGCTGTGTTGCAGATCATGATTGCCTACATACAAACCAGATTAAATCACTCTGTCGGTTTAACATTGATGGGTGAGCCGGTGATCGGTCCTGATATAGCGAATGTCGCCAAAACCGATTTAGCAGACGGAAGCAAAATAATCCGTCCTTATGGAACCTTTTTACACCCCAATTTACTGGGTGCTTATTTACTGACCATTTTCTTTATCAGTTTGCCCCACCTTAAAAAGGCAGCCTTGCCGGTCTGGATCATCCTGCTTTGCGTGGGGATTTATCTTACGGGTTCGCAGGCGGCCCAGCTGACTCTTTTGCTGACAGCCGGCATTTTGCTCATGCTCAGTTTTATGAGAAAAGCCCTGCAAAAGAAATATTTTTGTTGGGGATTTTTAGGAATCATTGCTTTTGCCAATCTGTGGATTTATGAAAACAGCGCGCAGTTAGCCTGGAACTATAACTCAATCGCCGAACGTTTAATGCAGAACGTGATCAGTATGAATATGTTTCTCGGTCAATGGTGGGGGGTTGGTGTGGCTAATTTTACTCTGGTCATGGAGCAGTTTTCCCACATCAAATTGCTTCCCTGGGAATTTCAGCCGGTCCACAATACGTATTTCCTTATTCTGAACGAAACCGGCATTCAGGGGCTTCTGCTGTTGGTGGCAATAATCGGCTATAAACTGCATGACTACTGGCAGGCAGATTTACAGTATTTACTCAAAGACAAAGCCCGCATTCTGCCGCTTTTTGCCCTGATCATCATTGCCTCTTTTGATCACCTGCTCTGGACCAGCTGGCTCGGCCCCATACTCATCGGAATGGTGGTAGCCGAAACCACCCGACCCCGCTAGGCGGGGTCAAGTGGTTGGTCGGCGTGGTCACGATCAGCCCTTGCCGTTTCTGGCAGGCTGTTCGCTCTGTTCCTCTTCGGTCGGAGGAGGGGTGGACGACGGGATGTAGCGCAATTGGTCGAGACCTCTGATGTCGAGCTCATGACCGCTCGCTTCAGCGAAACCCTTGGCCAGCAAGTCGAAGGTGACCTGCAGGTCTGTGGCTTCCTTCACCACGATGGTGTAGGAGGAACGCTTCTTCGACCCCTTCCTGGCGATCGGCTTCCCGGATGGCGTTTCACCTTTCTCTTCACTAGGTTCTTCCGCAGCACCTTCCTCGTTCGGGTAAACGAAAAAGACGAGCAGTTGACCCTTGTGACCAGAGATGAACTGGCCGGGGTGCTTGGGATCCGGAAGCTGGGCGGGTACCCGCCTGCTTCCGAAGTGAATCATCACCGGCTTCTCGCCGGGTTCGAGCGTGACATCATCCCGGTTCTTGAGTGTATCCACCTCGATATCCGCCAGCCAGGCAGTATCGAGAATGAGCTGACGCGTCGCGGCGCCCTTCTCATCCTCCGGGTTGATGGCGCTCAGGAGCTTGCGCTCCTTGGCCGAGAAATGCTCCGGATTCACTCCCCAGTTGAAGATCAGGTAGGGAGGATTCATCTGGCGATCGAAGTCCTTCGTGAAGGCCTGACCGTAGTAGGCGAGCACGTAGGGCGCCAGAAGTGGCAATACGAACACTGTCAGTGCCAACCACCTCCAGCGCTTCCTGGCCACCTGCATAGAAGCCTGTGGCCCATTGGAACGGTAGTAGCCGTAGCCACTTCCAATGATGACCGACAAGGTGCTGAGCACCCGCCAGTCTACCCAACCAAGCAGGTCGAGCACAAGGATCACGAGCATCCAGATACCGATGCCGGTGAAGAGCCTGGGATGGGCCCTCACGTAATCGACTGCCCGGATCATGGGCAGTTCTTCCTGGGACACAGGGGGCGCTTCCCCGTAGTAGTAGGGGTCACGCACCGAGTCATCGCCCGAAGGCGTCTGGGAACGTCGTCTTTCAGTCATGGCACGCCTCCTTAGGCGAGAAAGTTTTGAGTTTCTGAGCTACTTGATTGTGACCACACCGAATGATCACAAGTCGCTCTGATAGAGCAGAGAACTAGTGATACGATGAGTCACAATCAAAAATATGATTGTTAAGGAGCAGGGGTAAGGTAAAATACTATATTTTTATTTATAAGTCAATTGGAAGCCACTTTTATTCCGTTATAATTTTTCTTGCCATGAAAACGATCTATAAAACCAAGACACCTCAAAATACCGTTCATCTTGGAATGCAGCTAGCTTCCCGGCTTACTCCAGGCATAACTGTCATCCTTTTTGGTGACCTCGGAAGCGGAAAAACACACTTTGTTAAAGGGATTGCCAAGGGCCTGGGAATAAACGGAATCATCAAAAGCCCCACGTTTGCTTATGTAAATAAGTACGAACTGCAGAAAGGCGTTCATTTTTATCATTATGATCTTTACCGGTTAGAAGTCGGTGCAGATTATGAATCGATTGGTCTGGAAGAAACGATGCACGACAGTCATTCTATCAACGTCATTGAATGGGGGGACCGCATGGCAGGCCGTCACCCAAAAGATTTCATCCGGGTCGATTTCCGCAGTCTGGCAGATCATCACGAAATTGCGATAAAATTCGAAGATTCGGCCATTGTACCCGATGAACTGGTGGATAAATTCTGGAAAGACTGGGCAACACCCATGCATGTACGGGCCCATTGTAAAAAAGTCACCGATGTCTGCCTGCAAATCGGCCGGGCTTACGCGGACAGAAATATCCTGATCAATCTCGATATACTCAATACGGCAGGACTGCTGCATGACATGGCGCGTATCTGTGATTTTACAGAGCTCAGACGGGACGCTTTTCACGAAACAATCACGGAGGAAAAATGGACCAGATGGAAAAATCTGCAGGCTCGTTTTAAAGGCGTGCATCATGCCGATATAGCCTCAGATGCTTTGGCTGATGAAGGCTATGAAAAAACCGCTGAACTCATCCGGTTACACAATTCTCTCAGTATTCTGGAAGAACCTGAACCATTAAAGCAGCTGGAAGCCGCCATTCTTTTTTACGCCGATAAACGGGTCAAACACGATGAAACAGTCAGTCTTGCCGAACGCTTTAGAGACGGCAAAGAACGTCATGGCAAATTCGATAATCTAAAAACCAGAACCATGTTTGATGAGGTTGAAACAAGAACTTACGAATTGGAAAAACGACTGTTTGAACCGATCAATCTCCAGCCCTCGGACATCGTTTAAACACGGTCATCGTTTTCATTGTCTTCATCCGCATCTTCATCCTCATCCTCACCCTCACCCTCTTTTTCGACCATGGTATCTCCGCCAAGATCCGTTTTTATGTTAAGGGCATCTACTCCGTAAAACCGCAGAAAGTTGTCATAAATCAGCTCCACCAATCCTCCAATCAGTTCCAGAAGGAACCAGACGGCAGGCATGGCTCCCAGTGTCAGTACGAGCGGGGAAGTATTTGAATTGATGAGCAAAAGAGCAATGCCGATACTCACAAAAATACCTAAACTGCTGGCATAAATTCCCACCAGTGAATATTCGTAACCAGCCAGAACTTCCATAATAAGCGACGACACATAAGCGCTCAGTAAAAAATGCAACGCAGCCACCCCAACCGTCAACTCTAATGGAATGGCAATCAGATACAGGGGGATGGTCAAAAAGAATAACACCAGATTAAATACAAAGACCTGCGTAATCGTTGTTTTCCGCCGGCTGTATTTTTCATGATCCATAAAAGTCACCATCACCGAAGTGACAGTATTGGCGCTCAAAGTTGCCACAAAAGCCATCACAATAATGGCGAAAAAGGAAAGGGATGACACTTCATCTCCGGAGGGGACAAATGTGCTCACAATAAAATACACCACAAAAGCAATCAGCATTCCCACCACACCCCCTGTAATTCCGCTCAGGAGCCTGAGAGCGAATAAAGTTGCCGACAACGGCCTTTTTTCATTCATAATATTGTTTTTAATTTTTTGTTCTTAGTGCCTCGTTTCAGATTTTTTGGATGACAGCAATATTGTAGCAAATAATACAACTAATCCAACAGTAATTCCTATGTCCGCCACATTAAATACCGGAAAGGGTTTAAGCACGATAAAATCAATCACATAACCATACAGCACACGGTCGATCAAATTACCCAGTCCCCCGCCAAGAATAGCCCCCAGCAAATAAGGCTTCCAAATAGAGGCGGTTTCCTCCCGGTAAATATACTCCATACCCACCTGATACAGCAGATAAAGAATAATCACGCTTCCGAAAATCTGAAATGACATAGGCAAACCGATACCAAAGGCAATTCCTTCATTTTTATGAGGCGGGGTCAGATAAAAAAAGTCCTGAATGAAAACAAACTCACGAATAATACCCTTATTAACAAGAAGTTTTGTGACAAAATCCACCAGCAAAATATCAAGAATACCTGCCGCTAAAAATAACCAATATTTTCGTCTTTCGATCCGCATACTCTTATTGTAGCAGATTAAAAAGGGTGGGCTTCGGGGGTTGCAGAATCTAATCCGCGTCCCCCGAGGCCCTGGTTGTTCCAAGTGAAGGGAAGGGGCTCCCTGGCGGTTCGTGCCTGCTCCTTTCCGCACGATTCCGAAGCTCATGGTGAATGGTTTCGGGGTGTCAAGAGCGCAACTCTCGGCGCTCACTGGGTTACGATGAAAGTTCTTCGGCCTTCAGCCCATCTTGGCCTACAGCTGGCGAGCGTCGTTGTCGTTGGTGGTGAGATTGAGCACTTCCATATATAGGGGCCCTCCAATTGACTCTCAGGTTGTCTGCCTCTTCTTCTCTCTTGTGACGCACCGTCAAACTCCACAGGGGAGGCGTCCGCACCGATGCAATATGCGGGCAGCTGACTAACCCGGATTCCATAAAAAAATCAGAGCCAGTCAGCCGGCCCACAAATACAGAGGTGAGAATAATGCGTATTTGTTTTGAAGAAGGGCGGAAAGACACTTTTAAGGAACAACCGCTGGTCAAAAACTACCCCCGCTTTAAATGTATGTCAAGTTCGGGTATATTTATGACCGCGTATGAGAAAAGCTTCCATCGATATTCCACTGGCCGTCGTTATTTTTAGTCTCGTGATTTTCGGGATTATTATGATCTCTTCAGTGAGCGTCTATGAGTCTTTCAAGTTAACCAGCGGTATGGTCGCTCAGGGGCTGCAGGATGAACCTTCGAACAGTTTCTATTTATGGCGGCATTTTTGGAGGGCTCTTCTTTCAGTCCCGCTTTGGATTTTTGCCATTTACTTCCCCTTAAAGTTTTGGAAAAAGATCGCTTTACCCTTTTTTATCGTCACGATCATTTTACTTTTTATTCTGTTTCTGCCGGGAATAGGAGCCAATTACGGAACATCTACGTCCTGGATCGATCTGCCTCTACTTCCCTCGGTACAACCGGCAGAACTGGCCAAGCTTAGCCTGATATTTTATCTGGCAGTCTGGATGGAAAAACGTCAGGAACTCGTCCGCTCATTTCAGTACGGCTTTATTCCGTTTACCATTTTGCTCAGCATGGTGGTGGTGCTTCTGGCCATGCAGCCGGACTTCGGTTCAGTGCTGGTGATTGCTGTCATCGCGGCTTCTATGTTCTTTGCGGCAGGCGGCAGTCCGCTTCATATTATGGCAGGGGGGCTGATGGCGGCCGCCCTGGCTTACCCCATCATTATGAGCAAAGAATACATCCGGAACCGCTTTCTTACCTTTATTAATCCTGAACTGGACCCTCTGAACATCGGATTTCAAATCAAACAAGCGCTCATTGCCATTGGCAGCGGCGGACTCTTTGGAGTTGGTTTCGGTAAATCCATTCAGAAATTCGGTTATCTGCCCGAAGTGCAGGGGGATACCATTTTTGCAGCGGCCGCCGAAGAACTCGGCTTTATCCGGATCAGCTTTCTGGTTATTGCCTATATCTTCATTGCTTATCGCGGTTATCGGATTGCCGGGAACGCCCAGGACCGGTTTTCCATGCTGATTGCCACAGGAATCACCAGCTGGTTTGCTTTTCAGGCCATTATCAACATGGGCGTGAATCTGGCCATTCTGCCCCTCACGGGGCTCACCCTCCCCTTTGTCAGCTACGGTGGTTCATCGCTTATGGTGAACATGGTAGCAGCAGGTATTTTACTTAATATTTCGCGTTATGCGGAAACCGGTACGCATTTTGCTAACCGGCGGCGGATCCGGCGGACATATCATCCCCAACCTCGCCGTCGCATCAGCTATCAAAGATAAAGAGCCGCATGTTAAATTGCTTTATGTGGCTTCCCGCAGCAAACTCGACAAGGAGCTGTTAAAAGGTACCGGAATTTCTTTTAAACAAATCTTTTCCGGAAAATGGCGCCGCTATTTCTCCTGGCAAAATTTTATCGACCCCTTCTTTGTTGTCCTCGGTTTTTTTCAGTCACTGGGCATCCTCATCCGATTTCGCCCTCATGTGATCTTTTCAAAAGGGGGATATGTCAGTTTGCCGGTAGTCATGGCCGCTTTTTTATTGCGTCAAAAAATTATTCTTCATGAATCAGACAGCCGGATGGGCATGGCCAATCGCATTGCCTCAAAACTTGCTTCAACGGTTTGCGTCGCTTTT
Source organism: Candidatus Peregrinibacteria bacterium (assembly GCA_016934215.1). Lineage (GTDB taxonomy): Bacteria > Patescibacteriota > Gracilibacteria > UM-FILTER-43-11 > UM-FILTER-43-11 > JAFGTE01. The sequence continues at coordinate 12,311 of JAFGTE010000014.1, forward strand.
CCCAACCTGCTCAAAAAAGGAAATAAATACCGCATGACTGGTAATCCTATTCGCCCTGAAATAGCTACAGGTTCAGCCAATAAAGGGTATAAAATCACCGGCTTCAAAAAAGGTTTACCCGTGCTTCTGGTGTGGGGGGGGAGTCAGGGAGCGGCTGAAATCAATGAAATGATTGCGGACGATTTTGCAAATTTCACCCACGCATTTCAAATCATCCATATTACGGGCAAAGGAAAATCAATCGAAAAAAAGAGTGCAAATTATGTGCATTTTTCCTACCTCAATGAAGAACTGAAACACATTTATGCCATCACTGATCTGGTGATTGGGCGGGCAGGAGCCAATTCCCTTTACGAACTGGCGTATCTGCAAAAACCCAATATCATCATTCCGCTCAGCAACACGGATCAGCTCAGCAATGCCCGTTATTTTGAAGAGCGGGGTGCCGGCATCGTTTATAAAGATACTGACAGGCTTTTTGATTTAGCTTATGACTTATGGCAGAATAATGCCCTCCAAGAAGAAATGAAAAAATCGCTAAACCAAATCTCGGGGGGCGGAGCGAACCAGGAAATAGTAAAGATTATTTTAGATCTATGAAGATCGGGATCAACGCAAGATTTTTGCCGCAGCCTTATACGGGGATAGGAAAGTATTCCTATAATTTGCTGAGTGCCCTGGCCCAGCTGGATGAGAAAAATGAATATTTTCTTTTTACGCCGCAACTGGTTGATTTCCCTCTGCCGGATAATTTTAAGCAAATCCGTGTACCGGAAAAAGACTACCGTTCCCCCAGTCTGCGCAAAGCCCATTGGGAACATACTTTAATTCCCAAAGAAATCAAAAAATGGAGCATCGATTTAGCCCATTTTCTATATCCCAGTAATCCGCTGATAAAACTGGGAATTCCCACTATTGTGACAGTCCATGACATGATTCCCTGGAGACTGCCCCAGTACAATAAACATCTCAGATCCAAGCTTTACCATATGTATGCCAAATGGGCACTCAAACGGGCGGATCATATTATTACGGTATCTGATTTTTCGAAAAGTGAAATCCAGCAAATCATTAAAACCGAAGACAAAAACTTATCCGTTACTCATTTGGCGCCACCCATCACTCATTACGATGAAATGCCGCCGGGACTCCATTTAAGACGAAAATTCCTGCTGTACGTAGGAGGGTATGATTCACGCAAAAATGTACCCATGCTCATGATTGCCTATCAGAAATTCATTGCCAATTATAATCCTATCGATTTGATTCTGGTGGGGGCAAAAGGCAAAGGGCTGGAAGAATTTATAACCGATGAATTCACTCAAAAAGTAGCCGGACAATTCCCCGTAAAACCCAAAGGCAGAGTTATTTTTACAGAAGCTTTGCAGGACTCCGAACTGTGTGCGCTTTATAAACAAACGACAGCGCTGGTGCATCCTTCCATCTATGAGGGATTCAACTTACCGCTTGTTGAGGCCATGAAACATGGACGCCCACTAGTCATTTCTGACATCCCGGTCAATCGTGAAGTAGCGGGCGATGCCGGGTTTTATGTTGATCCGAGTTCAGAGAATACGTTTGGAATTGGCCTTCACGAATTTTTACATAATGCAGATATTCAGAAAAAATTGGCGGAAAGTGCAAACGTGAGACGAAAAGATTTTAACTGGCAGCAGACAGCCCAACAGACTCTTGATGTATACAACCTGTTTATGTAGTAAAATGGACTTACCATGTCCATTAGTTTCATCATTTTCATCATCATTCACCTTGGAGTCTTTGCTTATGTTGTCGAACTTCTTCGCCGACTCGCCATGAGACACCGTGAATATCCGCTTGATGAAAACCGGGATACCTTACCTTTCGGTTTTTTGAAATTGCGCTACGTAGTCGTTATGTTTATTATCGGCTACATTATTTGGGTGCTTTTTTCACTTTGGCTCTATCAATTGTTTATTGGAGATCTATTATGAAGCACGATAAAATTGCCGTCCTGGATTTTGGAGGACAGTACGCACATCTCATCGCCAATCGTGTCCGCCGTCTGGGAGTTTATAGCGAAATTCTGGATAATGAAACACCTGTCAGCCAGCTGTCCGAATACAAAGGTATTATTCTTTCGGGCGGGCCGGACAGTGTGAATGACCCCGATGCCCCTAAATGTGACCCGGCCATTTTTCAGCTCCCCATTCCCATTCTGGGGATTTGCTACGGACATCAGCTGATGCAGCACCTGATGGGAGGACGGGTTGATAAAGGAAAAACCAAAGAATACGGTTTCGCCACACTGAAAACTAAAAAAACCGAAGGAATTTTTAAGAATTTCCCGCCAAGTTCACGTGTCTGGATGTCCCATTTTGATATGGTCCATGACATGGCCAAGGGGTTTGAAATAATCGGTGAAACGGAAGACTGTCCAACGGCTGCCCTGGCTGATTTTAAAAAGAATTACTATGGCATTCAATTTCATATGGAGGTCACACATACTCAGGAAGGTCAGAAATTACTCGATAACTTCCTGAATCTCTGCGACGTCAATCGTGACTGGAGCATCAGGCAATTTATCAAAGATGAAATTGAAGTGATCAAAAAGAAAATTGGTGACAAAAAAGTCTTCCTGCTTGTTTCCGGCGGAGTGGATTCGACGGTTTGTTTCGCCTTACTCGAAAAAGCCCTGGGCACGGATCGCGTTTATGGAATGCTCGTCGACACAGGCCTGATGCGCTATCGGGAGGCAGAACGCGTCCAAAAATCACTTGCCGGTGCCGGTTTTAAAAACCTGCATGTGGCTGACAAAAAAGGCTTCTTTTTAAACCGCCTCAAAGGCGTTTCTGATCCGGAAGAAAAACGCCGCATTATCGGTGAACTCTTTTGGGAAGTCAAAGAAGATGTGGCTGAAGAACTTGGCCTGAATCCCGATGAATGGATCATGGGGCAGGGCACCATTTATCCCGACACGATTGAAACCGGGGGAACCAAACATGCCGATAAAATCAAAACTCATCATAATCGGGTCGATTTGATGCAGGAAATGATTAAAGCCGGCAAAGTCATTGAACCGATTGCAGAGCTTTATAAAGACGAAGTCCGGGAACTAGGCGAAGAACTGAAGCTGCCCCGTGAAATGGTATGGCGTCACCCTTTTCCAGGGCCGGGTTTGGGAGTCCGCCTGCTTTGCACGAGTGAAGAAGAAGTAAAAAACATACCGGATGACACTCAACTCAGTCAAAACATCACAGATTTTATCAAAAAGAAATTCAGTCAGGAAATAACGGCAAAAGTACTCCCCTGCAAGTCTGTCGGGGTTCAGGGAGATGAACGCACCTATCGTCATCCGGTTGCCTTATTTACTGATTTGCGTGACTGGGAAGCATTGGAAAAAATTTCCACGGCCATTACGAACCATTTTGCCGAAGTAAACCGTGTCATACTTGCTCTGAAAGGGAAGCCCGGCAATTTTAAACTTAAACTGGCTGATATCAGTGCGGATCGCATTGAAGTTCTGCAACAAGTGGACGATAAAATAAATACCATGATGGAAAAAGCGCCTGAAGATTATGGTATCTGGCAGTTTCCCGTCATTCTCGTTCCTGTCAGCACTGAAAAAGAAAAAGAGTCCATCGTACTTCGTCCCATTGTGTCCACTGAAGCTATGACCGCCAGTTTTGCGAAAATTGACCGGAAGGTGCTTAATAAACTCGTTGAAACCGCCTCTTCAGAAGCATCAATTTCCCACATATTCTACGATCTCACTCATAAGCCTCCCGGCACCATTGAATGGGAATAAAAACAAGGGTGGGTATCTTTCCCAAAGGCATTATCATTTTTGCTAGCTTTTTTCTGTACATTCCGATAATGTCTTCGACCTGCATACTTCCTAACTTATAAAGCGTATGAAAAAAATGAAACAGATCAATATACGAATCAATGAGGATCTATATCAAATGGTCAAATTCAAATGCAATCAAAAATTCGGCATTAGTATTAGCCCGCTTATCAAAATATTCCTAACGGCTTTTGTAACTCAAAAAGGCGTAGGTTTTTATGTAGGCGATGATGATTTATGTCACCTCATTTATCGATGGTTAAACAAAAAGAAAGCTGAACAGGGGCGCAGTAAAAACAGCATCAGAATGCCGGGCCCGCGTCTGAAAGATCTTTATGACCTCAATAATACTCCAGACGAACGCCGCAGAATTTGCCAAAAAGCCTTACGTATGCTATAAACTAAGCCTACTTAGTTGATTTTGTGTGTCAAAAAAAGATCCTGCCAAAGAACTGGGCCCCCTCGTCATATTAGCGAAGCAGGGGGATACTGAGGCCTTCGGAAAAATTTACGATATTCTGGTTAAGCCTGTTTACCGTTATATTTATTACCGTGTCGACAAGCATATTGCAGAGGATCTGACAGAAGAAACTTTTTTGAAAGTCTGGCAAAACCTCACTAAATACAAAGCCGGAAAGCATCCTTTTTCCGCCTGGGTTTTTAAAATAGCGCACAATCTGATTTGCGATCATTACCGAAAAAATGAGGCATCTTTTGAAATGGATGAAAATATTGCGGACACTAAACTGGATGCCAGCCCGTCTCATCAGATCAACATAAAACTCAATGAAGTCAGGTTAAAAAGAGCCATTAAGCAGCTTCCCGAAAACTATCAGCAGATCATTGTGCTCAAATACATTAACGAAGAGGAAAATGCGGTCATTGCCAAAGTGATCGGCAAATCAGAAGGGGCTGTTCGGACACTTCAATTCCGTGCCCTTGAAAAACTGCGGGGACTCCTTGAAGAAAAAAGAGAAGATTTTTGAAACAAAAATCGATTTTTTACGTTATAACCAGTGCAAAACTCCATTTTTATGGACAGATTGACGAATGAACTGCACCGATTGTCGAAAATCAAGCCGCCACGGCGGTTTATCAGGGCGTCCAAAAAACGCCTGATGCATCAGATCGAACTTCACGAACGCGAAAGCTGGTTGAAGGCTTTTCTGAAGAAACTGGGCCAGGTTCAGGTGCCTGAAGAATTCATGTCTCTGGCCCGCATGCGGATTTTGCACCATATTACCAGAATACATCAGCCCCTCAAAGTTCCGCTTCATGGCATGGCCCGTTTTCTGTTTTACACCAAAAGAGCGGTCGCTTCTACATTGGTCATGCTGATTGCTGTCACTTCCACTTTGTTTTTTGTGGAAGGGAACACCGTGGTGGAAGCTTCGGATAATTCTTATCTTGAAATCATCAGCGGGCAGGCTTCCATCAAGCATCCCGATCTGATTGTGTGGGAAGACATCAATAAATTAATTGAAGTACAGGCGGGCGACCTGATAAAAGTGGACGACGATTCCGAAGTCATCATCCACTTTTTTGATGATACTGAAGTTCGGGTGGGCGAAAATAGCGAACTTTTAATCAGCCAGCTCACTTTCAGTTCGGCTTTTAACCGCCAGGCCATTATTAAACTTTCATTGCATAAAGGCACCGCCTGGGTACAGACGCTGAATGTGGAAGACGGTTATGCAGGGTTTGTGTTAAGCACCCGGAATGCACTGGCCAGGATGCTGAACGGCACCTTTTATGCCACGGCAGATATCAATCAGCCAACCTCCGTATTTGTATTTAACGGCAAATTAACATTGTCCGGATTAATGGCAGATACCCGACAGATCGTTAAAACCGTTAAACTTTCCACTAATCAAAAAGCAGGTATTCATACGGTAAACGGTCAGCCGGTCATCACGACCGCCACATTAGACCAGCAGGACCGTTCCAATGAATGGGTGCAGAACAATTTAAACCGAGACAGTGAACATCTGACAACACTGAGAGAAAATAGTATCAGCCATCTGCAGCAACTGGCAGGTACTTTGCCGGGCGATATGCTATATCCTGTTAAACAGATGAAGGAGCGAATGAGACTTGCCTTAAGTTCCAATTCCAACCTGGACATTCTGATTGAAATTGCCAACCGAAGACTGAATGAAGCTTTTGTGCTTTTTGAGGCCGGCGACATGCAAAAAGGACAGGAGGCGCTGATGGCATACCAGAGTTTAACCCGTCAGATAGCGGAAGCCAAAAAGGATAAAGAATTAGTCAGTAAATTGATCGTGCCGCATCAGAAAACACTGGCCGCCGAACCACCAAATGCCACTACCGGATTAATCAAAGAAGCCCTGCATCAGACAGCGGAAATTTTTGCTGATGATCCGGTCGAACTTGAAAAAATACGTCTGGCCAGTTCCGTTCAGCGGCTGGAAGACGTAGTAACACTGGTTGATGAAGGGGCTTTTGACATTGCCAAAGAAAGACTGGTTAGTCACCAGTTAGCCACTAGCGACGCCTTAGCGGTGGCTGAGGCAATCGAAGATGAAGAAGAAAAGAAACAAGTCCTTCAGGAAGTCCTGGAACTCAGACAGGAAGAACTCGCCCTTTTAAGTACTCTTTCTGAAACCCTTGCCACCGATGCAGATGAAGACCTGGCAGCCATGGTGGAATCCGCCACAGAAGTTTCAGAAGAAAATGTGGAGGTAACGTTGGCAGCCGCCCTGCCGCTCTTACCGGAATTGCAGCAATATATCCTTCAGCCGTCTGCGACTGAAATCAGAATGGCCGAGCTGATCAGCAAAATTTATATTTATAACTCCTGGACAGGGCAGCAGAACCAAATCGAACGTTTACTCAAAAACGAACTGGCCAATCCAAGCAGCATCGGTTATCTGCTGACGGTGCGCGACCACCTTGAAGGAAGAGCTTATGATTATCTGAACGTCAGAATTCTGCAATTGCAGAAAAAAGCGGATTACCAAAAGCACAAAGCCATGCAGCGCAAGATCGAACGCGCCCAGCGATTGCGTGAAGCTTAAAATACGAACATCTAAAAAAACCCTGTTTTTTTAAACAAGGGTATTTTTGGGTAGGGTGAGGAGGCCTGCTGACGACTAGCGTTAGCAGGCCTCCGGGGGGGTGGCAGGGTGCTCTCAGGCAGGAGGGGGCGTCGGAGGGATGTACTGATCCGGCGGGGGGCTGCCGGCAGTTGCAGGGGCGGACGCGCCGCTGTTGGCCACAGGCTTGGGAGGGTCGAAGAGCCTGGTTGGCTCCTTCCCCTCCAGAGCTTCGATCCTCTGCAGGTTCTTCGCCACAGCTGCGGCGAAGAGATTCAGCCTCGCCATGGTCCTGAAGTGCATGGCGATCGCAGCGACCACCAGCAGGAAGGCGAACAGGATGCCGAAGTACACGATTGTCTCGTGTTCGTCTCTGGCACCTATCTCCTCCTGCTTCTCGGAGAATGCTATGAAGGCCTCTTCGAGACTTTCGTAGCAAACGCCCTCCTCGTCGGCGCCGTACTGGCACTTCTCGGGCTTCGGCTCCTCCTTCGAAGGGGTCTGGACGATCACCCGAGGCTTGGCTGGACCGGCCGGAGCAGCCGGAGCAGCCGACTTGGGGGGAAGCTGGGGAGTCTTCTTCGCAGGTCCGCCCCAGGGGTTGGCAGGCTGAGCCTGGGCAACCACGGGGGTGGTGATCACCGGCGCCGCGAAAGCGCAGATGAAAACGATCGAGAAAATGCGTGCGAACTTCTTCATAGTCGGGAACCTCCTCAGGTTCGTTACTGTGGTGGGGCTCCTCCTTGCAGAGAGAGCACTTGATCAGCGCGGCCAGACGGAGCCGCATCCCACTGTGGTGGGGACGACCCGTAACTGGCACCTAAGCGCTAGCCACGTGACTCTCTGCAAAAACGAATTTTAAAAGAACAAATATTTATTTACCCGAAGCTGCTTTTTTGGCACCTCCTCCGCCGGGGGCTGCTTCACCTTTCACTTCAGCCACCTGGGCTTTCAGTGCGTCCCGTTTTTCCTGTGCCTCCTGTTCAAGGGCGGCTTTTCTGGTCTCCCGAATTATCTTTTTCTGAGCCAGAATAGCACTGGCAGTATCGGGCGCGTGTCTGATTCGGCGGGCTCCATTAGGTATCACTTCACTGATGGCTGTTCGGGCGGTACTAACTGTCTGCCATTCAGCTCCGATAGCTGTGCCTACAAGGTCAACCGCAGGTGCCACAATGGGTGTTAATGGTTTAGTAATAGGAGGTAAAATTACATCCGTAATGGCTTTGCGGGTATTTTTGAGCGTGTCCATCAATTTATAATTCCGCACGGAATTAAAAAGCTCACTAATATTTCCGCGGACACTGCCAATCGATTCACCGACTCCCTTTAAAAAATTCCAGGGGGACTTCAGCAGGGCAAAAGGTGTCTTTACTACCGCTCCGAGCGTTTTTATCGGCACATCCCAGAACGCCAGGCGTTTTATAGCCACAAGCCTGGAATAAGCCAGCATGGCCAAAGGTGAAATCGTCATCTGTCCGGCCCCTTTTGCTACTTCGGTGGCCGCGTAACCAGTCCATTCGGCGCCATCCGCCGCTTTTCCCATGCCCTGTACACCCAAGTCAGCTCCTTTTTTAATAAGGGGCCAGCCAAAGGACCAGGAATATAATCTGGCCAGTTTTCGGGGACCTCTTAAGTAATCCCATGCAACAGCCCCTTTAAGTCTCCATTCAGCTACCTTTCCAAGTCCTGCCATATGCACAACACGACTTTCCCGGCCTGTGAAGCCGGAAAACTGAGTGTGACTATGATGGAGGGTGGTGGAATGGTGAAACATATATTATATGCCTAAATTGGGATACATATTAGATAAAGTGCGACCGATTCTTTTTAATTCCCGTTTAAGCTGTTCAGGTCTTTTGGTGCATTGATAGTGATGAGCAATCACTTCCATCAAAGCATAGTACTGATAAGGAGCGCCATTGCCTGCATCGGCAGCAAGCTGCATAGAGGCGGCTAGACCAGCCCCCATAACGGAAACAAATTTTTGAGTGAATTCAGCTTGTTCATCTCCGTTAAAATGAACATCACGGTTCTTTTCATTGTACTGATCTTCTGTCCGGCGAAGCGCAAAATGAAGCTGCCAAAGCTGTGAAAAAGCACGAGCCACTTCAGGATCCGAATCGTTCTTAGCCTCTCTCCAAAAAGTTCCGAAATTAATCTCAGGCTTTCCTTCATCTTCCAGTTCCCGTTTATAAGGATCACTTTCAGCCAGCAAAACATGATACCTTCGGCCAAGCACACGATGTATTTCGGCTAATTTTGCCTCAAGGGTTTCGGGCCGTTGCATTTTTTCATCAATCACCCGGACCAAAGCAAGTAAATCACTGCCAGTGGTAGCTGCCAAAAGCAATTCACGGCCCAGTCCCGGCACATCGGGAAACAAACTGTCAATTTCTCTGGCCACTTCCTCAGCTTCCTGACCGCCAAAATAAGCATCCTTATAACGGGCCGCATATTCATCAGGACGAACATGGAAAGCGCCGCCAAGCCGGCCCAGCATCGCAATAGCCGGCATACTTTGATGCGCTTTAAAGAACGCTTCATACCGTCTTTGTTTCTGACTTTTTTCCGCTTCAGTCAGCATTTCCTGAATACGCGTTTCATCAAAGCGAAGCCGGCCGCCGGTTGGGATATTTAATTGGGTAACGATCTGCCGCATTGTAAGCTTTTTGTAATTAGGATGCTTCGCAGCTGCCATCGCTTTAATGACCTTCATACAATTAGGATAACTAGCAAGATCATCCAATTCATAAACAACCTGTTGTAACGCATGACACTTTGCATCAACTTCATCAGGAGTGGACGCGTCACCCAGACCCAGCACTTCATAATACAAAACATTGTTCAGATTCATATTTTTGCGGCTCAGATAGCCTACAATTTCCTTTTTTTCAACAACACGCCCCTGTAACTTACTGAATGCTGCCCGCATCAGCTGATGCAGGTTATCCGGATCTGTACCCACCATTTCATTAAGAGATTCACCGTTTCTGAGCGAAATATAACTTTCTGCTAAAAGACCGCCTACCATTGACAATGAATTGACAGCATTTTGAAACTGGCTGTCTTTTTCCAGCTTATTTTCAAATGCCAGCATGCCGGGAGACTTAGTTGTATCCACTACCACTTCTTCAACGCGGGCACGTACTGCCGGCGGAACGGTAGCACCTGCCGCAATTTCAAGTGCTTTTTCATAGTATTTTGGCTCAATACCATTCGGAGTTTCATGCCGGAGATGGCTGAAATCCTGTTGCGGATCTGTCGTGCCATAGGCTTCCTCAAGGTAATTATCAAGCCATTTCGGTGTTTTAGGTTTAAATCTTTCAAACATGAAATATGAAGATAAAATTTAAATAA
>JAFGTE010000015.1 GCA_016934215.1 Candidatus Peregrinibacteria bacterium
TTTCATAATTATATAAATTAAGAATTAAAGCAGGAATAACAATAAATTTAAACTAATTGTCCGGCTTCATACTCCAAATCCTAAAATTGAGAAATGCGAGTTTATGAAGTTAATCAGGTACCTAATAGTGAATAAAACAAATGCAAATGAGCCAGTAGTAATAAAGCCAATATGCAGAAAAAGTAAATATGCAATTTCAAATGCTTTGTCTTACAGATACTAAGACCCACAATAGGAATTAGAAAAAGAAGCAAATAATAAAGGAAAATTGATAGCTCAGGTGACAATAAGGGGGTAAATATACTTGGCCATTCGAATATTACTACAAGCGAAAAGAAGGTATAGACATCAGGTACTCCAAATTTAGAGAAAATGAAGGCAAGTAAAATAAGTGAAAAGAATGTACTTAATATTCTTTCCAATGAAATAATTATTTTTTTAAAGTTATTCATTATTTTAATTTCATTTCATAATATAACGTTTCTAAGCTCCCCAATCCTGCTTTTCTATCTTCATATGTTGTAGTGTCGTTGGGGGAGTTGCCCCAAATTAACCAGGGTTCGATATCTAAAATATAATGCTCAGCACTGAGAGGTGTTCCAAAATCAAAAGTTCCCATATTTTCAGACGAATCAACACGTTCATCATTATTATCTAAAATCAATTAAAATAAGGCTATAGCTTGGAAAAACAGAAAAAACCCTACTAAATTAATGACAAATAACAATAATAGAATAAGGTGAGTAATAAAATATTTAAAACGGTAAAGCACAAATCCGATAACGATAATTGGCAGTAAGATGAGGTAATAAGTTATAGCCATTATCATTGAGAATCCGCCATTAAAAATATTCAAAAAAGTCCAAAAAATTATTTTTGAAGCTAGTTCAGGAAGGTGAAAAAACTGAATATCAAATATACTGAGAATAAAAGCAAACAAGACAACTGAATAAAAGACGGCCAGTAATCTTTCAAAATGGATAAAATTCTTTTGGAGAAAATGTTTTATAACCATACATGATTTATTCAAATAATGATTTTATACGTTCTTTAGCATAATTTTTTAGCCCCTCATAAAATGCATCATGCCGTTGTTCACTGGTTGAAGGATCTGCAGGAGAATTGCCGTTATCAAGCCATGGCTGAACATCAGTATTAAAATGACTATATGTATTACTTATACCACTGGGAGGAGCGAAATCGAACGTACCCATATTAGCAGGATTAGTTACTAAATCTCCATTAGAATTATAAACTGCCTGTTGGCCAGCTCTGGGACCTATGCCACGAATTTCAACATTACCTGTAGTACCAATGTTGTGAGCGACAGAAACTATAGGGTCACTCCATTCATCCGGATTTCTGCTGTCTAGAGTTGACGGCAGGTTTCTTTGATAATAATTTCTTTGAATATTTAAAATATTTTGTTGTAGCTCAGAAAGTCCGGTGCGAAAATCACTGTCAAAATTACGAGGATCAGCCACAGTCCAAATTTCCCCATTTTCTCCAGTTGTTCCCATAAAAACAATATCACCCACATTAATTTTATTGGGGTCAGAGATGTTATTGATTTGAGCGAGTTCCTGATAGGTAATATTGGTGCCAAATATGCTGTTATATTCGTTAGCAATTTTTATCAAAGTATCCCCTTCCTCTACCTCAGCGGTACTTTCGTTAACAAGCCCCGTCGGATCAATATATCTTAAAGGATTATTTAAAACATAAGAATATTTATTCAATGACTGAGGATTCGTGAGCTTGCCAGCCCAGGGGTCAATCGCGGTAAACCGACCAATTAAAGGATCATAATATCTGGCCCCATAGTAGTACAGTTCCGTTTCATCATCAAATTCCTTACCGGTGAATTTGTTATCGGTTTGAGTGGTATTAGGTTGTACATCAGCCAGACGTTCGGAGCCATACGGCAAATAGTCGCGGCGTTCAACGACGTTGCCGGTCTCATCAAGAACCACATCAATACTTCCCAAATGGTCAGAAAGAAGGTAATAGATAGTCTCATCACCCTCATCTGCGTTACTGGTGGAGTAACCCAAAACAAGGATTAATGAAAGGCTGATAATTAAAATCGGGATGGCAACTCGCAAAATGAATTGGAGCTGCATAATGTCGTTAATGGAAAGCTATTATCTTGTTAGCTAATTTTGATTTACCAATTGGTCCACAATATAAGCGAGTTCTGCGCGAGTTAGTAATTTACCCGGATCACTTAAATCCTGAGGAAGAACATCCAAACCATAAGCAGCATCAAAGTATTTCTTATACCATGGGCTGGTGTCACCATCCCAGACTTTGGTCTCATGGGCCTCAAGTGTCATTTTGAGTGCTTCGGCAAGATTAACCGTATTACCTCCTTTAAAAGTCCCATCCGGATAGCCATTAATGATCCCCTTATCCACGCCTTCGGCCACATAAGTGGCATACCATTCGGTCGGCTGAAGATCGGAAAACATATTAAAGTTTTCCGGCATCACAAAAGTATCTTCACCCTCTTCGGCCTGCATAGCGCGAAGACTTTGTAGAATGATTTTGAGCGCTTCAGCCCGGTTGACAGGATTCTCCGGTTTGAAAGTACCGTCTGGATAGCCACTAATAACCTCCATTTCCATCAGATTTTCAATGCTCGTTTTGTAACGATGTCCTGTGATGTCACTCAGAAAACCTTCTTCACTGACATCTATCTGCGTGGGGATTTTAAAGGTTCCGTTCCCCTCATTTGTCTTCGTTTTAACACTTTTTAAGATAGACACATATCGCTGTAAACCTTCATCAAAAATCGTTGTATCGGCATGGTAGTCAAAATAATACACATGATCCGTATCAATGACTCCTGCTTGTACTTTTTTCAGTGGTAAATCACCATTTTTATACTTATAAATAAAAATCCAGCCGGGCAGTCCGTCAATCATCAGCTTGTCACTTTTATAAGTCACCTCGGCATCTGCTGACAGAGTTTCATCAATGAAATATTCCAGAATTTCATCGGGTTTTATTTCTTTATGATCCTCCGCAAGATCTTCGTAAGTGACTTCCATCCCCTCTATTTTTTTGGTATTGCGGAGAACGTAAGCCAGTTGGGAACCGCTTAAATCATCCTGCACGACTCTCCAGTCCGGTGAAGATTCAAAAGAAATCGGGTAATCATCTTCATCCAGCAGATATGACGGAGTCGGATCATCTTCATCAGGGGAGGCAAAATTTATGTCAGCTAAAAACTGATTAACGTCTTTCAAAGCCTCGGTTTCACCATATTTTGGAATATTATAAGTAATGTCTATCTCCTTATAACCGTGAGACAGAATCATTACATGTGTAGTTTCGTCCGGATTCTTGTTCCATAAATGAAGAGCCTCGGTGTCCTGCACTTTTGTAAACTGATAATCGGTGTAATCATAAATATCCAATTTATCAAGAACATCTTTCTTTTCCTGCAGACTCATGTTTAATTTATGTCCATTGGATGAGACTAATACAGCAATGACAGCCTGCGCATTATTTTTTTTATATAAAGAGAAACCTGAATTGCCGATTGTTAAAAATTCCCATCCATCCGGCAGTTTTGCCGAAATCTTAGGGTCCGTTTTATAGGTAATCTGGCCTTCATCCTGTATTTTATAAAATCGCGCGTACTGTGACCGGAGTTCCCTGGTGGCCTCTGAATTGACTGATCCTTTATCGCCAGCGGTAGAATCGACCCATTTAGCTACTTCCGAAATATGAAGCGCCCTGCCTGAATTCTCGTAATAACTTACTATGTAGCTGGGTACCCCTACGAAATTTCCCTCATCGTCATACATCATCCCTCCTGAATTCCCGGCATCAATGTCGGCGTCGGTTTTAAGATATTTATAACCATTCACTTCAGTTGTGCCGCTGACCTGTCCTTTGGTGACAGTCATGGTATTTCCGCCAGAACTGGGAAAACCGCGAATGTATACTGAATCTCCTACGGCTGGTTCCACCTTTTCTTTGTAAGAAACAGAGGCGAAACTTGAAGGGAGGGTGCCCAGTACAGGCGTGCGATCAATCGTGAGTAAGGCCAGATCAATCTTTTCGTCGTATCTTTTCAGGCTGGCTGTGAACTGACATTTTGGTTCGTCTTCCATATTCTGACTCACGCAAATGGCAAAGGCATCCCATGGCCTGTTCAGATCATCGTCATAAATCACATGCGCATTCGTCAGAATGTCGCCGTCAGTGCTAATAATGGTGCCTGTTCCGGCGGAAACGGCCTCTATTTCACCATTCAAAAAATATCTGAATGAGATTATCAAAACGGTGGGGCTAAACGAGTCCGCCGCCAAACTCGGATTGGGAAGCACAATGGTTCCAAAAATAATAAGAGGGAGGAAAAGCATTTTGAGCGAATGCATTATTTTCATTCTATGTGGGGTTAAAAAAAATTAGAGTGATTTAATGATATTACTACTTATAAGTAATTGAACTCCTTTAAGGCATCAAGCAGCTTCTCAAAATGAAGACTCCAATAGCCAAAGGCGAAGAAATCATTCTGACTGCTATTACCTGAATATATGCGTATATAATACCCAATCAAAGGAAAGGATTTTTTGATTTCTATCTTTTCGATTTCATCTTTTAGAAACTTAATCTCTCTTCCCAGCAGCACATCACGAAGGACTAATGCTTCCTTGTGAATCTCCAATACTCCAAAGGGCCATGAATTGCACCAGGCACCAAAACGAACTCCCCCACGAAATTTATTATTCTTGTGTAGTGTCATTTAATCATCATCTTTAAAAAGACTACTTAATTTTTCCACACTCTCCTTTGCAAAATCAACTGCTATATTCGCTGTATCAGTAACTGCGTCACCAATGGCATTCAAATCATCAACTATATTCCTTTCGATAATAACAGTGGTTTTGCTAATTCCTGCACCTGTATAAATTGGAGTTGCTGGCCCCAAGCCTATTCCAACATCAATTCCCTCTATTTCCCCTGCCTGTGAAACATTAGTGGTAGCTCCACCACCAGCAAATGGATATTTACCACCTACTTCCATATAAGCATTCATGCCCTCAGTATCGCTCCATGTTTCAGCATTGGAATACCCTGCCGCTAAACCTATTGAAGCATCACCTCCAGCAAAACCTCCCCCTTGATAGCTATAAGAAATACCGTATGAGCCATCAAACGCAAAACCCATCGATAGATTTAGTCCGATTGATGCACCCAGGCCTGCATTCGCTGTTAAGCTAAAATGCACTTCGTCCTCACCATTGGGATCAGTGAATTTTACGGGGTTATTGATTACGTAAGCATGAACATTCAAGCGCTGTGGATTTGATAAGAAGTCCAGTAAGACTCTATTCTCATCAGCTGCATGCCCATAGTCCAAATGACCATGATTTCTCTGTCTCAATTCAATTCCACTTGTTTTCTTTCCCCGCTTCTTATAAAAATCTGGTGAACCGATGGATAGCAATAGTGGATCTACACTCACAAATCTTCCGATTTCCGAGTCGTAATAACGGGCGCCGTAATAGTGCAGGCCGGTTTCGTCGTCGAGTTCTTTGCCGGTAAATTTGTAGTCTGTTTCTGTGGAGTCCGGAGCGGCTTCTTTCAGTCGTTCAGACCCATACGGCAAATAATCCCGGCGTTCGATGACTTCACCCTGGTCATCCAGAACCACATCAATACTTCCCAGATGGTCAGAAAGAAGGTAGTAAGAAGTTTCGTCACCGGTTTCGGCGTAAGCATTCGGAGTGAAGGCGGCGGCGAGGCGGGAGACGCCTTTCTGCAGGAAGGTAATGGTTTTTTTGACCGTTTCACCGCGATTGAGCACGTAGACTTCAATAAAACGGGTATCCAGTTTTTTGCAGATTTTGCTTCCGTCGTTTTTGGTATCACAGGTCAGAAAGTTCACTGAAAGGCGGGCACCGCCTTCCAGGGCGGCATCGGGTTTGAGGATCAGACGTTGGGGGATGCTGGTTTCCCGGCCATCGACGAATTCATTACTCTTAATGCGCACGTGGGTGAAGTCGGTGGGTGAGAAGTTACGGAAGTCGACGATTTTCTGCTGGCCTTCATAAATGAACACCTGTCTGACGTGAAGTTTCGGGCTTTTTAGAAGCGACCAGCCTTTTTCGTTCAGAGCTTCGATCTGATAGGCGTATTTGGCATCCGGCTCATCGAACTGGTGGACAAAGCGGTTGCCGAAACGGCTGGCTTCAATTTCTTCCAGGAAGATTTCGGTGTCCTCCAGCGGACCGGCATGGTTTCCTTTGGAACGGTAAATCCGGAAAGCGGTGATTTCTTTCGGCATCGAATCCCAGGCAATGATCGCTTCGTTTCGGTTATAAGTGATACGCAGGTTTTCAAAGACGCTTTCAGGAAGCGCACCGGCTACCAATGTTTTTTTCTTTTCTTCTTCGATGGAGTTCAGACTGTAAAGGTAGATCTGTCTCGAAAGTTCGCGGGCTTTTTCCATCTGTCCTTCGCTGATCAGGCGCATAAGTTCGAGTTCCTCCTGAGAACCGTAACTTCCCCCACTGCCGCTCGGGTCAGTCGCGGGGCCGGTTCCCTGCTGTGAGACAACGGGAGCGGGAGCAGAAGGAGTCGGCGTAGGATCGGCAGGCTGGAGATCAGTCGGTGGGTTAGTGGGTGGAGTTGGGGTACCCGGATCCGGCGTAGGCTCAGGAGTTGGTGTCGGCGGCGTGTAGGCCAGTTCCTTTTCAATTTTCGCAATCCGGAGATCACCGGCGTAAATATATTTCACTTCTTTTTCCGGATGGACCTCAAAATACTTGTTGGGATAGTAAGTCGTGCCGCCCGTAGTAAGGTCGGTCTTGGTCAGACGTTCATAGCCCTCGCCGTAAGTGAAGCTGGCTTTGCCGGCAGACAGGATCAGGCGGTCGCGGGTGTCATAAGTCATGGAAACATCATCACGGACGGCCATGTTCCCGTTTTCATCGTAGGCAAAAGTATGGCTTCCCGCCTGCGTTACGGCGTGTGGGTGTCCAGAATCATAGACATATTGTCCAACATCGGACTTGTAGGTCATATTGCCGAGCGGATCGTAGTCATAAGTCTGAGTAATATCGGTTTCGTTCGCGGTATTTGTGTAGTCGGCCTGGGTCAGGCGGTATAAATCATCGTACTGGTAGCTGACCGTTTTGGCGGTGATGCCGGAATTGGCATCGATCAGGGTCAGCAGGTTGCCGACGGGATCATAGGTGTAACTGTAATCCTGTAACTGATCGCCGGCGGTCTTGGAAGTGAGGCGGTAGAGCTGGTTTTCGTCGTAATTATTCTGAACGACCACGCCGTTCCCCAGCATCATCTGAGTGACCTGTCCCATAGGGGTGTACTGAAAGCTATCCGCAAAAGTCTTGCCCCCCACTTCGATTCGCTCCAGCTGATGCGCGGAATCGTAACGGTAGTCCGCGACGGCGCCATCGGGATAGGTCATCGATGTAACGGCTCCCATCTGATCGTAAATGTAAGCAAAATCAAAAGTTCTGGCTTCAATCTGTTTGTGGTCATTTAGCACGCGGCCCCATAGGTCGTAGCTAAAGCTATGCTCGTAACCCGGTTTCCAGATTTTAGACAGGCGGCCGATAGCATAATCTCCCTGATCGTAGGCAAAGACCATGTCGTTTTCAGTGAGCACACGGTCCAGTTCATCGTAAGTCAGGCTGGTGACCTGCCCCTTAGGATCGGTTTTCCGCGTGAGATTTCCGTTTTCATCGTAAGCGTAATTCCAGCCGGCAGAGCTTCCCAGTTTGGACTGGAAAGTGCGGCGGCCCAGAGAATCATAAGCAAAACTGCGGGTATTGTTTTCGGCATCCCGGATCTGGGTGAGGCGGCCGAGCGGATCATACGTATAATGAGTTTGATAGGTTTGACCGCCGTTTCGTTCATCTACCCGAATTAAATTACCGCGGGCGTTATTGGCCAGAGTTTTTGAGTTTCCGTTGGGATCGGTGGTGGTGACTTCCCAGCCTGAGTAGCCGGTTCTTGTGGTGCCCAGTGAATTGGCAGCGGAAAGAACGCGGCCCAGAGCGTCGTAAACAAAGCTGGTGCCCTGTTTGCCGGCATTCAGACTTTCAAAATTAGCTGAACTGCTGAAGTAAGGCTGAATCTGTTTTTCCGCATTACCGCGCTCATCGTAAATCGTCTGAGTGGTGATCCATTTTCCGCCGGGCGCTTCCTGTTTGCTTTCAATGGTCCTTCCCAGCGCGTCTATATAGGTATAGGCCTCCACCTTTTCACCGTCATCATTAAACGCCGTGCTGTGAACGGAACGCGGACTGGAGGTGTCATTATACGTTGTGGTGCTAAGCAGCTGACCGTCTTTTTCTGTGCGGACAGGGCGGCTGAGTCCGTCATAATCAGTATCAGTAACGGAGCCATTTGGATCAATGGTTGTGGTCGGCTGTCCGATTCCCGGATCGTAGGTCATTTGACTGCTGTGTCCTTTGGCATTAGTGATGGTAGCTGGATATAAATTGTAAGTATCATATTCTGTTGTGGCGCTGTATCCGCGGGGATTGGTTGTTTTCGTCGGCAGACCGTACTCGTTATATTCGATTTCTGACCTCAGCCAGCCGCCCGATGAATCCAGCCAGGCTTCCTGAGCAGTTACGTTCCCCTTATCTGCCTGCCCCAGAGGCAGGCCATCGTAATAGGTCTTAGAATCGCTGAGTAAAGTGCCGGATTGCCCTTCGGTCTTGTTTTCGTAAGGAAAGGCCGACTGTGATACGTAGCTGATCAAAGTCTTAAGCAGGTCGTTTCCGGTATCGGTAAAATTCCCATTTTGATTGCTCACGACTTCGCCGTAGTCGATTACCTGAATCACGTTGCCGATATCATCGTAAGTGAAAGCTTTGGCGGTCGCTTTGGTCATGCCTCCGTCAAAACTCTGACTGAGCGTTTGAGAGAGGTAGGGGTAATAATGATCGGTATCCAAAGTTTTATGTTCAAAGCGATTGACGGTGGCGGTGACTAATTGACCGTTGCTGTCATAAGCTTCCGTACGGTAAGCGCGGCCTTTTTTGCTGATGTGATCGGCATATTCACCATTGGCCGCGTCATTGACCGAGTACTCGCTCTGATGGTAATAGTTTTTAGTCTTGTAGCCGAGGCCGTCGGTCTTGGTGACCACGCGGAAGCCGGCAAAAGATTTGTCGTAGGGGTCTTTGTAGTAGTAATGACCGTCTTCATAAAAGTAGTCTGTGCTACTGATGTTTCCCTGTCCGTCATCAATGGTCATGCGGCTGACCGTATCGATGATGATTGGAAGTGCGGGGTTCGCCTGCGTGCCGTCAGCTTTCATATACTGGGCTGACGTCTTATATTCAATATTGATTTCAGCGCCAGTGCTGGTGTGAACGGTTTTTAAAAAATAGGGGCGGGAACCGGTGTTGAGCCAGACTCGTTTGGTTTCGGTGGTTATCCAATCGTTCCCGATCTGCTCAGAGTATTGCTGACTCTGCATAATATCCGGCAATTTATCTCCATTTAAATCAAAAATACGTACCGCTGTATCTTCAGCTTTTCCTAAAAGAACAGGGAAACGATTTTTCAGGGGTTCTGCACCCCTGCTCGGAACACCACCCGTATTTATATAGATGTCATTGTAAATTTTATAACCCACATACAGGATTTCCTGTTCAGCATGAATACGATCAATGAGCCCATCTCCATTGACATCGGAAGAACGATTTCCCAAAGAATCCATCATGGTAAAATAACATTTCCCCGGCGCATCTGAAATCCACCCGCCTTTTCCGTCATTGATCAGATAATACTGATTACTCGCCGTCTGAATATCAGCCAAACCATCATAATTACAGTCCTGTATGTAAGCATTTCGATCATACTGAACATTTAAATCATCTCTGATAAATGTTAAGGGTGATTTCCATAACTCAGTTGCAGGGCAGCTATCTCCATTCTCATTGAGACAAGTACTAAATGATGGCGCCTGTTCTTCGTAATCAAAATAGGCCCGCCCCTGAATCATATCAGGAAGTCCGTCTCCGTTTAAATCGGCCACATTCCCGCCATTATCACTTTGAAACTGACTGCTTGTGCCCAGTTTAACGCCCATTTCAACATTACCAATGCTACCGCCTCTGCCATAAATGATACTGTTTGTTTCCCAGCTGTTCACAATATCCGTTTTCGTATCACCATCAAAATCAACCAATTTTGTACCCACATTGGGCAGTGAAGCAGTATAGATACTGGTAAGATAGCCGGCATTTGTTGTTTTCCATCCTCCTTTTCCATCGTTCACATACCGAACGTATGGGTTTCGGGGAGTATTAAAGTTATTTGACACGATCTGCTCAAAATCAGGCAAACCATCCCCTGTCATATCCCACATATAAACAAGAGGATATGAGTTTCCATAATCTTCCATATAAGTTTTAAAAAACCATTCAGGCATATAATCAGTTGTTTCTTCCCACCGCACGTCTGATTCGGTGTATTCAAATGTGGTCGGAGGCAGTGCAGTTACCTGTCCATTTTTGTCGTAGCCGGTTTCAGTGATACTGCCAACCGTATTTCTGTTGAAATCCTGGATTTTTGTATAGCCAACCTCAATCTTTTTTCTCAGTGTTTCGTTTACATAAATTTCTATACGGTTTATTAAAAGATCTGAATCAATCCGAAAGCCTGTGGCAAATGAAAAATGGCTGTCAGAACGGCCTTCGTAGAAAAATTCTATTTTAAAAATTCCGTCTTCTGCACCGTGACCCGTATAATTAATCTCATAAGGATAAAGCCTATTACCTGATTTTAAATATTTGTATTTTATATAGTTATCATTTGTATCCCGAATTTCCTCGAGCATCCATTCAGAAACACGACTGGGATCGTCAGGATCAAATACCCGGGAAGCTTCGCTTACTCCAAATAGATACTTATTTCCCTGCTTATCGGTCACGAGCCAGCTGTTATCTGGCAGAAATTCATAGTCCGTAAAATTACTTTCAAAATGCTGAGCATATTGTCCATGCGCTTCATCACTTAATGATTCCACTATCAGCTCACCCGATTCAAAAGGTAAATTGGCAGTAAAATCATTTTGGTTATAAAGCTTTTCGACTCCGTGCTTATTGATTCTTTTAATTGAAAATTTCGTGATGTCCCAGTGATAACCAACTATATTATCGAGTGCTTCATCCTGGCTGTTATAAGTTAAACTGACCGTGGGCATCATTCCGTTTCTTCCAGCCGGCAGGCCAATCGGATATTCATAGATTCCGCTCCCCGTAAATTCACCTACCGTCATACCCTGCAGTTGTTTTTGACCCGCCACTGGATCCGGCTTTGCAGCATTTTCCGGAAAGTATTCGGCCAGTGCCGGCTGCGTACTTAGCAAAAAGACACCTCCAAAAAATAGGGGGAGCAGCTTTTTAAAACGTGAAAGCTGTAAGTTCATAAATTCACCAATTAGGGTTAAGCTGGGCGGCAACCGACTTTAATTGGGAGGATTAGAACTTTTAGTGTCTGATTTTAACCTATGTTTTTATTTTTGTCAATAGTTACTTTGCCAATCTGCGTTTCGACTGTTAAAATGCGCACGGAGGTAATTTTCTAATGCACTTTTATGGTCAACTTTATTGCATCTGTTATATTACTATTAATCGCCCTTTTTGTCATAACCCTTTTCCCCGGAGGAAAGGATTTCCTTGGTGATATAAAAGATACTTTTACTGAAAAAAGAGATAACGTTGTTGAAGAGTATGAACGTGTGCGAGGTGAAGTGATCGAAGTTAAAGACACGGTAGTGGAAACAAAAACAAGAGTGGAAGACGCCGTGAATACCGTAAGTGAAGCCGTTGATAAGGTCGGAATAGCGGTTGATAAAGTGGACGCTTTAGTTAACGGCGACGATACACCCCTAGATGAAGAAATAGGAACGGGCGAAGACACAGAGGGTGACACCACCGAAGAAACTACTGAGGAATCTCCTGAAGAAGAGCCAGTCGAGTAAGTCTTTTTTTAACGATATTGCTGGAACATTGTTCCAGCATGATCCCAACATTGTTGGAGCAATGTTGTTAAATCCAATTTTCTACCGGTTGAGCATGATCAGCGATAAAGCGGCAATCGCAGCGGTTTCAGTGCGTAAAATGCGCGGGCCGAAAGTAAAGGGTCTGATTCCGGATTCTTTGGCCAGTTCCAGTTCCCCCTCACTTAAGCCCCCTTCGGGGCCGATGATCACCTGAATTTCTTTGGCAGCGGCCAGTTCTTTTTCGTAATTTGATAAATGCCGGGTTCCCTCGTATTCATAAGCAATAAAGCCATTGCTCAGTTTGCCGATAATGGCGTCATAATTCACCGGGTGGCGGATTTCCGGGATGTTCATCCGGCCGCACTGTTCCGTGGCTTCGAGTGCAATCAGTTCCAGACGCTGGTGTTTGCTTATACGGCGTTTTTCCGTGCGCTCCGTGATCAGCGGGAAAATTTCATGCACGCCGATCTCCGTGGCCTTCTGTACGATTAGTTCAAACAAGGCTGTTTTTTTGGGAATCGCCTGATAGAGGCTGACTTTTAATTTCGGTTCAGCCTGGTTTTCAATTTCTTTGATCCGCCTGACTGTCAGATGACGTTTATTGATGTCTTCGATCTGTACCAGCCATTCTTTTTCCCTATCAAACACATGAAAAAAATCATCCTTCCACATACGAAGCACTTTGCCCGTCTGATAAACAATGCGATGCTCGGTAATCTCAAGCTGATCACCTTTGAAAGGCAATGATGGCAGGTAGAACCTGTGCATTTAGTCCTTATTAATATAGATTTCACGCGGTTTAGCCCCGTTGGCCGGGCCGATTACCCCGTGCTCTTCGAGGATATCCAGAATGCGGGCGGCTCGCGCGTAGCCCACGCTCAGCCGTCGCTGCAGAAGTGACGCAGAGGCTTTTCCGGTATCCCGGATCAGTTCCAGGGCATCGCTATACAGGCTGTCCTGATCAGCTCCGTCACCGCCTGCCCCCACCATACCGGTATCCACGCCGCCTGCATCTGCCACTTTCGTAATACTGTCGTCGTAGGTTGGCTCAACAGTTAATTTAATGCGGTTGGTTACTTTTTCGATTTCTTTGGTCGATACGTAAACCCCCTGCACGCGGATCGGACGGCTCATGTTACCGGGAAGGTAGAGCATGTCTCCCATACCCAATAAATCTTCGGCGCCAATCGTGTCGATAATCGTGCGGCTGTCCACGCCCGACGTTACTGTAAAGGCAATACGGGTTGGAATGTTCGCTTTAATCACCCCCGTGATCACATCCACGCTGGGCCGCTGGGTAGCGATGATCAGATGCATGCCGACGGCTCGTGCCATCTGGGCAATGCGGCAAATCAGCGCTTCTGTTTCCTTTCTGCTAGCCTGCATCATCAGGTCAGCCAGTTCATCGATGACGATAACAATACGATGAAGTATTTTATCTTCGCTTTCGTTATATTCTTTGATGTTTTTATAACCTTTCTCTGCGAATTCCTGATAACGGCGGTTCATTTCGGCACAAGCCCACTTTAAACTGGAGTGAGCTTTTTCTGAATCGGTGATCACCGGCGTTAAAAGGTGAGGAATGCCGTTATAAGGGGTAAGTTCCACACGCTTTGGATCGACCATAATGAATTTCAGATCCCGCGGGGAATTCTGATAAAGCAGTGACAGTAAAAAGGTATTCATTCCCACCGATTTACCGGAACCCGTAGCGCCGGCAATCAGTAAGTGCGGCATGGTTTCCAGATCATCAATAACAGGAGTTCCTGATACGTCGCGGCCGATCGTCAGACGAAGTTTTGATTTGAAACTGTTGAATTCTTCACTTTCCAGCATCTCGCGAAGATGCACCACCATCCGTTTTTCATTCGGCACCTCGATACCTACCAGGGATTTTCCGGGAATCGGCGCTTCGATGCGAAGCGCTTTGGCAGCCAGCGCTAAGGCCAGGTCATTTTTAAGGGCGGTGATCTTGTTCAGTTTAATTCCCTCGCTGGGCTTCAGGGTATACTGAAGTACCGTGGGGCCGATATTCACATCCTGCATGGTCACTTCAATGCCGAACTGCATGAGTTTTTCGCGGATTTTCTCGGCATTGCTTTTCAGCACGTTGTCACTGACATACACCTCTGAACTGGCTGAGGAAAGCAGATCCAGCGGCGGGAACTGCCAGTCGGAATAGTCTGCTTCGTCCTGTCTGATCTGACTTTCATTTTTCTGAATCAGACCCGGTTTATTGATTTCAATTTCTTTGAAAATTTTGTCCTTTGGCGTGGCCGGTTTCACAGATTCTTCGTCTTTTTTGCTCAACAGCGGTTTAACGATGTTGAGTTCCTGACTTCCTTTGTCCAGCAGCGGCGCCAGCTTTTTAGGGTAACGTGATTTCGTTTCAATCTTAAGCTGCCGATCGGGAATCAACGCGCGGATAATATTGCTGATCGAAATATCAAAGGTCATCAGAAAGCCGATCAGGAAGACGGCTCCCATAATGATTCTGGCGCCCAGATCGGAAATAAAGATGCGGAGTAATACCGATGTCAGAAAGCCGACATAGCCGCCATAGGCTTCCACATTATCGAGCATGGCAGTAAGTTCTGTCTTCATGTGCACCAATCCCAGTCCCGCAAAAACCATCATAGCTAAACCGATATATTTGGTGGCATTCAGGGTGACACGCCGGGCAAACAGTAAGGTGATTCCCAAGCTCAAAAATATAAGCGGTAAAAGGACGGTACCCACTCCAAAAATCAAACGAAGATAGGTATTTAGATAATCGCCTAAAATGCCGGCTTTACCGCTCATCACCAGATAAAAAATGGCC
The DNA here is from genome assembly GCA_016934215.1 of Candidatus Peregrinibacteria bacterium. Classification (GTDB taxonomy): domain Bacteria; phylum Patescibacteriota; class Gracilibacteria; order UM-FILTER-43-11; family UM-FILTER-43-11; genus JAFGTE01. The sequence goes on from JAFGTE010000015.1 coordinate 14,832, forward strand.
GCCAGACCGAAATAAATGACGGCTCCGATGTCTCTGGCAACATGCGTATCAAGTTCAATCTTAAAATCTTTTTTAGGCAGGCGCATCGCTTTTCTCGCCGCGCCTAATGTGCGTCTTTTGACCATTTTTTTTGATTAACGGCCCTTATTTTACTATAAAATCAGTCATTTGCCAAATCCGGACCATTTTTCAAAATCGTCAAGTTTTTGAATGCTACTTTTTAATCTTATGCTTTTTCACCGGCGCCTTATGTATGGGGTTCATACCTTCCACCTGCAATACTCCTTTGTATTCAAGCTGATAAATATGCAGAAAGGCCAGACCAAGGGTGAGCACGAGCGGACCAAAAAGCAGTCCCTTGAGACCAAAAACAAAAGTACCACCCAGTAGCATCAGTAACGTGGCAAGCGGATGTAAATGCGCGGAAGAACCAATGATATAGGGCTTAATGATATTGTCGGCGGTGCCCACAATCGCTATACACCATGCCAATAATAAAATAGCCACGAGCCAGTGTCCGTTGATAGCCAGCAGAATGACGGCTGGCAGCCATACCACGGTGGTTCCTATATAAGGAATGGGTGAAAAGAGCGCGGCGATCACTCCCCAGAATGCGGCATTACTAATCCCCGCCCCCCAGAATCCAAGACCGACCAGAAATCCCTGCAGAATGGCCGCTCCGAAGATTCCGTAAATAATCCCGTAACTGAGAAGAGAGAGTTTAGTAAAAAGTTCCTGCCGGTACGCCCGGGAAAGCGGTATAAGAGAACGTATATAATCGACGAGTCGGTCACCTTCCCGTAAAAAGTAATAGAGTGAAATTAAAAAAACTACTAAATGCACTAAGAATAACGAAAGATGTTTGAGGATATTGGTTGTTTTGGCAAGTAAAAAGGAACTGGTCACGCCGACCGCATCTCTGGCCGTCTGAAGAATATCCGCGGTTGAAATGGGCAGGTAATTTAACATTGATTTGATTTTTCCGCTGAACGGAATCATTTCGAGAATTTTTGAGGTACTTCCGCCTTCGGTCGCCTGCACCAGTTCATTGACCCGATGACTGACTACTGTATATGCATCGGTCGCCTGATCGACCACGAAAAAACCAAAAAGTGTAAAGGGAATAAGCACCACTACAATCGTCAGTAGCATAGAGATAAGCGCAGCAAGAGATCTTGAGGGAATCTGCTGATACAGCCATCGATGAATCGGGTAAATGGCTGTAACGATCACACCGGCAATCAAAAGATCCACTCCGAAAGGACTGATAAAAGTAATGATCAGAGCAAGCAGAATGACTAAAACGATCATCAAAAAGTATCTCTGAAAACCGTTTGCAGAGGGCTTCGTCGTTTGTTCCATAAGAAGTGATTAAGTTCTATATCCGCTGAATGAAATTATATTTGACAAGACGTGTAAAGTAAATATGATGAGAAGCAGCAACCGCAAGAAAATGAACACTTGGAATGTCCTACACGTGGTCCTCGTCCTTAACCCACTTTAGTGGCGTGTAGTTTTATGTAAGTATCTATTTCTATCAGAACTCCGCCACCAAGGCGGATTTTTTTGATCTTAAAAAACATTGTTATTACATCAGGCTTCTGCAAATTCTGAAGTGTTTGCAGGGCCTGGTGTGGTCTTACCTCACACAAGGAGTAAACGCATGCGTGTTATCCCGTATACCGACGAAGTCGTGGATCGCGGACCTGAGTCGGCCCCTTGCCCCATTGCAGAAGCCAAGCGAGTTGAACTTGATGCGACTCGAAGCGCAAGCCGCAGGAGGCGCCTTCTCCAGAGGTCGCAACCACCCGAGTGTTCGGCCACCCAACCGGCGGAAGACGTTCCGCTCTCCCGAAATCAGGGCTCTGGTTAGAGCCCGATTCCAAAACCTGCTCCGCCTGGAAATCTCGATCAAAAGAGATGACCAGGCGGAGCGCCCACTAAAAATATTGATGCACCTGGGTATATCATTTTTGGCAATGAATTCTGATGCGCCAAAGTGGCGCCACTTTGGCGCCAATATGGCACCAATCCGGCGCATCAGAATTTTGTGCAAAATTTAAGGTAGTCTAGAGGTTGATTATTTCACGAGTCAATCGTTCAGAACTTATACTTTTTGGCTGCCGTGATTTTTTGATATGGACGCGAATATAATTATCCGTCACCCCTTTCGACCAGCCTGCTTTCCGGGAGTGTTCCCATAGTACCTGGACCTCTTTACCTAGCTGGTTATCAATAAATTCGCGACGGCATTGATCGGCTATTTTCTGGAGTTTATCTGCGCGTTCACGGCGAATTTTAACGGGGACTTGTTCCATTTTTGCGGCCAGTGTATTTTCACGTTCCGAATAAGGAAAGACATGCACTTTGGCCAACTTGTTTTGTTTTACAAATTTCAGCGTTTCTTTAAATTCTGCCTCTGTTTCCCCCGGAAAGCCCACGATGATATCGGTGGTAATAGCCATGTCAGGTGAGATCTGCCGAAGTTTTCTGATGATCTTAAGAATGTCTTTTACTTTGTAGTTGCGACGCATCCGCTCAAGCACTGCATCGGAACCCGATTGAATGGAAAGGTGTACATGGCGGGAAAAGCGAGGATTTTTTATAACTTCGTACCATTTTTTGTTAAAAAATTCCGGCCCCAGTGAACCGGCGCGGAGTTTTTTAATTTTTGTTTTTTTAAAAATTTCCTGAACTAATTCGGCAAACTTGTTTTCTTCCGGTTGAGTGGTAACGCTGGCACCGTAGGCACCGATATTGATGCCTGTAAGCACTACTTCGTTAAACCCCTGTGCGACAGCGCCATTGATTTCAGCGATAATTTCTTTTTGCGGTCTGTTTTTCGATTTGCCTCTTGCCGCAGCAATGATGCAGTAAGAACAATAGCTGTCACAGCCATCCTGGATTTGTACCAGAGCACGACAGCGGCTTAGATCTTGAGCCGATTCAATCAGATTTACGTTTCCGCATTGTCCTGTTTTGCCAAGCTGTGATTCAAGATACTTGATAACTTCATTTATATCACTCAAAAGCACATCAACTTCCGTGATTTTTTTAAGTGCTTCTTTTTGCATGCGTGCTGCGCAGCCAAAGACAATGGTCTGAAGGCCCGGATGCCTGTTTTTGGTGCGGCGAATCAGCTGCCGTGACTTTTTATCAGCAACCGAGGTCACCGTGCAGGTATTGATTACCGCGAAATCCGCCTCTGATTCTTTCACCACCGGAACTTTATTCTGAATCGCCCATCTCAAAATCTGATCCAGTTCATAACGGTTGTTTTTGCAGCCAGTCATATTCAGAGCAATTTTCATAAAAAAATTGACTTCAGTTCTAAGCCAAACTACTATAGCACAACCGGTCTATAGCTTAGTGCTGTTCACCCCGGGGGTGTCTGGCTTTGCCGGGCACCCTCTGTTTTAATTTAGATATAATCCACAAATCTTCCGTGTCTCATATCCGGATCCTCTGAGGGAATGATAAACACATTTTTCTTTCCTTCAATTTTTTCAGCCCCTTTCTGAGTCGAAGTATTCGGTTTGACGTAAAGATGCACCGGAATACTGGAACCGGTTTTTAAGATGCCTTCGTACGTTTCTTCCGCCCAGTAATCGTACGAGGAATCCAGAAACTTAATCAGATTTGGCCGATACCCGGATTGTACGATGCGCAGGATTGCTTTTCCGCCCGCACTGTGTCCGGTGATCGTTACTGAAGCCTTGCTGGCATCGATATTCCATTCCTCCATGAGCCTTTGTCTGATTTCTTCATCAAATCGCTGCATACTGTCGCAAGTGCTGTTATCCCGCTTCATCCAGACATCATCATATCCCTGTTTGTAACCATCAATTTCCTCCATTTCATTTCCCCTCTCTGCCTCCGCCCGTTTACCGGCACTCATGGGGTAAATAAGAATGGCATTTCTTTTATAGTATTTCGCTTTTCTGTCTATTGCCCAAAGCACTCGGGCAAAACGATCTTTCCCCTTTGTTATTGTTCCTTCCTTGTGGTAAATGGTGTCATAGGGCAGAGGCACGCCAATCAAATTTCCATGCGATCCATGAAAATGATAGATGAGTTCGATTTTTTTATCCGGTTTGAATGCCCTGGGAACAAAAACAGCTGCATTCCGACAGCCGTTGCCGGAAAAAGTATCAACAAGATATTTTGCCCCCTTGTATTTGCTCATCACTTCCTCGATATTCTTTTTCGGGGTAAAAGCGTGTTCAGCTTCGTCTTTACATACAATATCCCGTTCGCATCTCGGTATTTCGGGTTGAGGAAGCTGAGAAGGTTCAGGGACCGCAGAAAATGTGGGCGGATGTATATTAATTATATTTTCGTTCTCTTCGCGGCACCCTAGTAAACCTGTCCCTATCATCAAAGCAACGGCCAGTTTATTTCTGACGATTTTACTCAATACATTGTATCGCGGTAGCGTTTGAATTGATTCCGTGCTGGGTCTTTCAGGCATCGTTGGAGAACTTAGTAGGTGGCACGATCCCGACAAAAGGGGAAGAGGAGGATCGGGATCGTGCCTTGTCTGTTACTCTATCCTGAGCCAGTGACCACAACTTATGCGTGGACCGTTCACCGTCCTCACAAGGAGCACACACAAGAAGAGTCAAAAGCAATCAGAATAAAGCCAGACAAAAGTTATGTTACCACTTATGATTGATGGTGTCAACTGGTTCTGGCAAGTCCTGTCAGTTTTCCCAATTCGTGCCAAATCAAGAACACAATCGCTCCGATCAGGGGGTATATTAGATCGGTTCCCGCCAGCGCGCCAAACCCAAACCAAATGGAGATTGAAGGAATATAAATTAAAATAGAAATGGCAATCAGCGAAATGACGAATGACCCCCATAACTGCGGGTTGGTGAATAGAAAACGCGTGAAAATAGTGCGTTCCGTGCGGCGACTGAGGATGTTCATAAACTGACAGAAAAGGATCCCGGTGTAAGCGGCTGCACGGGCGGATTCTACGGTACCCGAACCATATTTATAAACCATCACGAAACTGAAGAAACCAGCGGCCCCCATCCAGAATCCATAAAAAATCAGATTCGCGTAACTGTATTTGTTGATGATGTGATCTTTTAAGTTGCGAGGCGGTTTTTCCATCAGTGTTTTTTCAGCCAGGTCAAACGTGATGGCTGTAAGCGGCAGCATTTCACCAACCAGGTCGATAGCCAGAATCTGCACCGCGGTAATGGGCGCGGGCAGTCCAAATGCGATTCCGACAAAACCCAAAAGTACGCAAGCCAGCTCACCGTTATTGGAGGTGATGCAAGATAAAATGGTGTGTTTCAGGTTGGCAAAAATAGTACGCCCTTCAGCAATGGCACGGGTCAGCGTACTGAAGTTATCATCCAAAAGCACAATTTCAGAAGCTTCTTTGGCGACTTCAGACCCCATCTTCCCCATAGACACACCGATGTCAGATTTCTTTAAACTCAAGGTGTCGTTGACTCCGTCACCGGTAACTGCAACTACTTCACCCATGCGCTTTAACAGTGTGACCAGACGATATTTGTCCTGCGGTGAAACACGGGAAAAGATCACGGACCGGGCTGTTAGAATTTTTATCAGCTTTTCATCTGTCAGCTTTTTGATTTCATCGCCCGTATACACGGGCAGTTCTTTACCGTCATGCTTCATGCCAATGAGTCCGGCTATGGCTTTGGCCGTGACAGCATTGTCTCCGGTAATCATCATCACGCGCATTCCTCCTTTATAGACGTTTTCAATGGCCTCTTTGACACCGGCTCTGGGGGGATCAATCATGGCGACAAAACCGGCAAAAATAAAGTTTTTTTCAGACGCTTTAATAGAAAACGTTTTAGAGTTTTTTGGAAAATCCCGGTAAGCGAGAGCGATAACGCGAAGCGCCTGTCGGCTATAATTTTCGCCCGCCAGCAGGATCGCCTTTCGCAGTTGATCATTGAGCTCTCTGATTTCACCGTCAATTTTTGTTTCATTGCAGGCCTGCAGTACGCTTTCCAGCGCCCCTTTCATGTAGCCGATGTGTTTTCCTTTGTGTTTTCTGATGACGGTCATGCGTTTCCGGTTGCTGTCGAATGGCAATTCGGCAAAAATAGGGAAACGTTCATCGAGATCAGCGGGCTTAAGACCTACCTTCATTGTCAGTGGCGTGAAAGCGGCTTCCGTCGGGTCACCAATGGCGTACCAGCCCCGGTGGTCTTTATCGGGTGGACGTACCCTGCCATTGCTGGCCAAAAAACCATCTTCAAAAAATTGCTTGAGAAATTCGATCGTTTTCCTGTCGATTTTTTTACCGTTTTCAAGGACTGAGCCTTTGGGTGTATAACCATCTCCTGTGACTTCAAAATCTCTTGCTCCGCAAAGTTTGTTGTGCCCACAGCTCAGCGTCACGCAATGCGTGATGGTCATTTCATTCTTGGTAAGCGTGCCGGTTTTATCGGAACAGATGACGGTCGTGGATCCCAGTGTTTCCACTGAGGAAAGTTTTTTGACAACCGCTTTCTTTTTGGCCAGCCGTCCCACCCCCAAACTCAGGGCGACTGAAATCTGAGCGGGAAGCCCCTGAGGCACACAGGCTGCCGCCACACTAATAGCAAACAGAATAGATAACTGAATCGTCGTTGTTATATCCTGAGATCCCCCTGTTTTCAGGAAGAAATTGATAACAAAAAGTCCCAGCGCGATGACACCGGCAATTTTGGTCAGCGACTTAGCCAGAATATTGATTTCCTGCTGCAGGGGGGAAAGGTCATGCTGAATCGTTTCGGTTTCCTTAGCGATACGTCCGATAGCCGTTTCCATGCCGGTTCCGTAAACCACTCCGTAAGCATTTCCTTTGGCTACCGTGAGCCCCATAAATACCAAATTGTCCTGATTCGTCAGAGTAGTTTCTTTGTCGATGATCAGCTGCGCAAATTTTTCCTGCGGTACCGATTCACCCGTGAGTACAAAGTCATTGGTGCTAAAGTTGGTTGTTTCGATTAAACGGACGTCAGCCGGCACGGCCCCCCCTTCCTCCAGGTAAACCAAGTCACCCGGAACCAGTTCACTTTGATCAATTTCAATTTCCTTTCCGTCCCGAATGACAATCGCTTTGGATTTGATAATTTTCTTCAGTGACTCCAGAATTTTTTCTGCTTTGTATTCCTGATAGAAACCGATGCAGGCGTTTACAAAAACGATGACCAGAAGAATCGTGCCTCCCCGAAAATCATCCAGATAGTAGGCCATAAGAGCCGCTATAATCAGCACTATAATAAGGAGATCTTTGAACTGATCCAGAAAGCGAAAAAAGACGGGGCGGCGTTTCCCCTCTTTTAATTCATTCGGACCGGTTTCCTTCAGTCGTTGTTCCGCTTCTTTCTGAGTCAGCCCGTTTTTACTGTCTGTTTTTAACTTTCTGACCGCTTCTTCCGCGGAAAGTTGATAGTAGTATTTTTTTGGATTTTTAGTCGGCATGTATTTTTTTTATTTGTTTTATTTTAGCATACCCCTTCCTTATGCTATTCTGGTGCAATTGACGTTTTAAGCAAAAAATATTGTCCAGCCTTATCTTTGGAGCGCATCAATAGAGTGACAACCTCGCATATTGCTATTAAAGCGATAAGTTAAGCATTGCGGCGCCTGTCCGGAAGTGCTTTGAGATAGCTGGTTATTTTTGCCAACCCCCCTTCCTGAAAGATCAATTCTTTAGGAATCTGTCCGTTCAATGCCGGTGACGGTCTGTTCATCCATTTATCTGCTTCAGTTGGTATAAATTTTTCATCGACCAACCGAAACACCACAATAGCAGGCATCAGTCTGGCTGCTTCATGAAATGTCGGCGCCTGACCACTCATAATTTCTTCAAATCTGTTTTCATCGCAGCCAAGAAGATGAGCTGCACTCGTGCCTTCCAACTTCCATTTTCTTCTGATATCCCCGAGTGCTTTAATAAATACTTGTGATTTTTGGGGATCGAGTGTCTTTTGTACTCTTTCCCTTATAATACTGGCGGGTGGCCTGCTGGAAGCTGTTTCATGCAATGCTAAAGCAGGTATAGTCTGTGCTGTCGGACTACTTTTTAAAGTCATAGTGTATGATTTTATTTTTTATTTGTGATTATTATAACATAGATGCTTGAAAAATCATCTTTTTTTGTTTACAATCTTTCTGCTTTTCTGGCAGAGAAGAAATCAATGGAAAAAATTAGAAATTTTTGCATCATCGCTCACATTGACCATGGTAAATCCACACTTGCTGACCGTTTTTTAGAACTCACACAAACGATCGACAAACGCGATATGAAACGGGGGCAGATCTTAGATACGATGGAACTGGAACAGGAACGGGGTATCACCATCAAGCTTCAGCCTGTGCGTATGGACTATAAAGGTTACGTTCTGAATCTGATTGACACCCCCGGTCATGTGGATTTCACCTACGAGGTAAGCCGCAGTCTGGCTGCCTGTGAAGGAGCGATTTTAGTGGTGGACGCCACCCAAGGCATTCAGGCTCAGACACTGGCTAACTTATATATGGCCATGGAGCACGAACTGACCATTATTCCCGTGGTCAATAAAATCGACATGCCTCAAGCCGACCCCAAAAAGATCAAGGATGAAATTGAAAATATGTTAGCCATCCCCCGCGAAGAAGTGATCGAAGTTTCTGCTAAAACCGGGGAAAACGTGGAAGCCGTCCTCAAAGCCGTGATTGATCGTGTGCCCAATCCAATTGAAGGAGGGCTTCGTAAACAGCTTTCCATTCAATCAGACGAAGAAGCGAAAGCGTTGGTTTTTGATTCTGTTTACGATACCTACCGCGGCGTAGTGAGTTACGTCCGTATGGTCAGCGGAACTTTTAAAAAAGGTGAGAAGCTGCGATTTTTGAATGCCAAAATAGATATTGAAGTGACGGAGCTTGGTTATTTCAGGCCGAAATTTGAACCTCAAAAGGAACTGAAATCCGGTGAAGTCGGTTATGTTGTCACGGGCCTCAAATCGGTGGGTGAAGCACGGGTGGGCGATACCATCTGGAACGGCGAAAGAGCTAACATGAGTTCAGTTAAACCGCTTCCCGGTTACAAAAAAGTGGTGCCCATGGTGTATGCGGGCATTTACTGCACGGAAGGAGATGATTTTCCCCTGCTTCGCGATTCACTTGAAAAATTAACCCTCAATGATGCCGCCCTGACCTACGAACCGGATCAGTCCCCCGCCCTGGGTTCCGGTTTTCGTTGCGGTTTTCTGGGCCTTCTTCATATGGACATCGTGCAGGAACGGCTGGAACGGGAATATGATGTGGATATCATTGTTACGGCTCCTTCGGTTTCATATAAAGTTAACATGAAGTCGGGGCAGCAGATCACGATTTCCGCCCCTTCCATGCTGCCTGACCCGGCCCATATCGATTCGATTGAAGAGCCCTGGATAAAAATGGAGATCGTCTGTCCCAAAGATATTGTGGGCAGTGTGATGAAACTGGTTCAGCAACGCCGCGGTATTCATAAAGATCTGACTTATATGGATGAAGACCGGGTGTTTCTTTTATTCGAAATGCCACTCGCCACCGTGATCATTGATTTTTATGACAATCTGAAGAACGTGAGTTCCGGTTATGCGTCGATGAACTATGAATTTCTGGAATACCGCATTGAAAATCTGGTGCGGCTGGACATTCTGATTGCCGGTGACAAAGTGGACAGTCTGGCCGTGATGTGCCACCGGACGGAAGCGGAAGGCCTGGGCCGGAGACTTGCTAAAAAACTTAAAGAAGTGATTCCCCGCGCCCAATTCGCGATCCCCATTCAGGCGGCTATCGGGGGCAAAATTGTTGCCCGTGAAACGGTTTCCGCTTTCCGGAAAGATGTGACTGGCTACCTGTATGGCGGCGATGTGACCCGCAAACGTAAACTGCTGGAAAAACAGAAAAAAGGGAAAAAACGAATGAAGCAGATCGGCAGTGTCACCCTGCCACAGGATGCTTTTCATGCGATTCTGAAGAAGGATTAACTTCAATTTGACTTTCAATTTTGAATTGCTATGATAGCTCCTGCTATGAATCATTTTGATTTAGCATCAAAAGCTAACAAGAAGTCTAAGACCGCTTAGGAGGTTGGAGCTTTTGTGAATTAATGACTCAGACTGACTTCAACCTCACGAAGTCGGTTTTTTTATTTGTGAAATTTAATTTCTAAAATTATAATTTTATCCTTTAATTTTTTAATAATATGGAAAATAATCAAAACTCGCCCATTTATACTGTCAATAAAATCGGCGGGAAAAATATGACCACTCTCAGTGACGTGGGAACCCTTGTCAGGGTTTTAAAAGACCGAAATGAGTCACCCACTTTAGTCGTTTCAGCGTTCACTAAAGTCACCAACGCGCTTATTAAAGTGATGGATGATTTAAATGAAACTGATTATAAAGAAGAAGATATCGATCAGGCTTTTCAGACAGTTGATGCTTTGCATGAGGAAATATTTGATACATTTTTACAGGGGGAATCCGCAGACCGGGCAAGGGTTGTTTATCAGCAAGAATATGAACAACTCCGGTCTCGTTTAATGGCCCATAAACAAACCTCAAATGTTCTGATGCCGGTGGCTGGTTCTTTCAGTATCCGGGATCAGGTAATAGGTTTTGGTGAAAATGCAGCAAAGAAAATTCTTGGAATATATTTAGAACAAGAAGGTCATGAAGCTGAAGTGATTGATGGTGTGCAAACCGTTGGTGAAATCACGAATGGCAGTGAAATTATTTCCATGAACAAATTACATCAGGCCATGCGAAACGGCATTAAAGAAAGCGTTTTAGAAGCTCAAACCAATGTTTCTGAAACCAGAGGTAATGTGGTCCAAATTTTAGGCGGCCATATTGCCGGTACCCCTCGGGGAATCGCCATCGATGTGGGGCGAAGTTATACGGATACTACGGCGCTTCATGCCGCTTATGCCCTGCGGGACGCGGGTATTCCGGTAGAAGCGGTTCGTTACTGGAAAGATGTTAAAGGCGTGCTGACCGCTAATCCGCAAGACCTTATTGCCGGGAAACATGAAGCCCGGGTGATAAATCAGGTTTCTTTTACCGAGGGACTCGAGATGGCTTCAGCCGGCAGTCAGCTGGTTCAAATTGACGCCCTGGCCCTTGCCCGCAGGGAAGAAAGAAAACCGGACGGACATAAAGGGCTTAAAATTGAACTGAGCGACATTCGTGATCCGGAAAAACCTGCCGGCACTTTCTTTTCCGGAAAAGAAATAAGAACCGATCAGGCTTTTAAAAGCATCGCGTCCAAACAGCACACCGACACCATCACGATTTCTGTTCCCGAAATGGTGAACCGGGCCGGATTTTGTTCTGCCATCCATCAGGTTTTTACGAAACACGGCCTTTCCATCGATGCCACGCCCACTGAAGGTACGAGCGCCATGTTCAGCATTGATTTACCACAGGATGCCTCCGACATGGCTGAAAAAAGAAAAGCCATTCAGGCCGCCTGCGGTGAGCTTAAAGCACTCACCGTTAATGGCGAACGGTTTGATATTGCTGAAGGTGATATCGAATGGCGCCAGGATTTGGCCTGCGTCTCACTTGTCGGCAATGAGCTGATCGATACTACCGGCGCTCTTTCCTGGGTTACCTCCGTCCTGGCTGCCAATGACATTAATATTGAAGCGATCTCACATACTACCAAACAAAAACGGGTTTCAGTTTTTGTGAGTAAAAATGACCGCCAGAAAGCGGTTCAGCTGCTTCACAGTATTATGGTGGATGGTAATGAAGATGATATTGAAGCTTTGGTGAATACCCGCATTGCCGAATTAAGACAAATGAGTGAATCGTTTAACGGATGCCCATCGGTACGGCCAAAAGTGCCTCTTGCCTAAATGGAAACATTTACATGATTCAAGTACAATAGAGTTATGTTCACCGGAATTATTGAAAGCACCGGTCAGGTTCTGAAGACGGGGAAACATTCCCTGACGATTAAAGTATCCAAACTTGCCCACGAACTTAAGAAGGGCAGCAGTATTGCCGTGGATGGCACCTGTTTAACCGTGACTAAAAAGGGTAAAGAATCCTTTGAGGCGGATGTGATGCCGATCACGTTTGAGCGGACTACGTTGGGACTGCGGAAGAAAGGAGACATAGTGAACCTGGAACTGGCCATGCTCGGATCCAGGCGGTTTGAGGGGCATATCGTGGCCGGACACGTGGAGGGCACGGCGGAACTTATGGAAATGAAGATCGTGGAAAATGCCTACCATCTCACGTTCAGAGTGCCTGATGATCTGAAGAAATATGTTGTTGAAACCGGTTCTATTGCCATCAATGGCATCAGTCTGACGGTGATGCGTGTTCAGGATGAAGTATTTCAGGTCGCCATTATTCCTCATACCTGGGAAAATACGAATTTGCAGGCTTTAAAAGTAGGTGATAAGGTAAATGTTGAAACTGATATTTTGGCTAAATACGCGGAAAAATTAATCAAATGAGTTCCATCAAGAAGAATATCGCCGGAAAGCAATTCATTGCGAAAAAGGGTTTGAAGGTAGGTATTGTTCAGAGTGAATACAATTCTGAAATCGGTGAAATACTTTTAAAAAGCTGCCGAAAAACCCTTCTCAAGGCCGGAGTTTTGGAAAAAAATATTCAGTTAACCAACGTGCCAGGGGCTTTTGAGATCCCTTATGCATGTCAAAAAATGATTCAATCCAAAAAACCTGATGTAGTCATTGCACTGGGGGCGATCATCAAAGGAGGCACACCTCATTTCGATTATATTGCCAGTACTTGCAGTGCGGGTATAATGGATGTAAGTTTAAACACAGAGGTTCCTATCGTTTTTGGTGTTCTGACAACAAATAATTTGGCTCAGGCCAAAGCAAGAACGGGTAAGGGGGTGGAAGCGGCTCAAACCGCATTGCAGTTAAGTAATCTAAAACTCTAAAAAATGCAAAAGTTACTATTATCTATTACTGATTATCCCGAGCTTCCCAATACGAAACTGGTTTACTTTGAAGGTGATTTTGACGGTTATGCGGAAGATACGATCACCGAACTCCAGACGACGATTGACCAGGCCGGACCCGGAAGTACGATTATTTTTGAGTTTTCTAAACTGAATTATCTCAATAGCTTTGCTATTGGTCAGCTCGTTGCATGGCACAATGCAATGAATGCCAAACAGGGAAAAATTCTTATTGTCGGTATCAATAAAAATATTGAGGATATTTTTTCGGTGCTCGGTATTGAAAGTGTCTTTAAGACCTACAATAATCTGGAAGAACTCAAAGCAGGGCAACAGGGCTAGATCGGCCGCATTTTTGTTATGATTCTTTTTTTTCCAGCCTTTTTTGACCTCGCGTCATTTCTTCAAGATCCTGCAGCATTTTGAAGTAAATGTTTTCCATGAAGTCACGGAGCGTTTCAACATCTATGTGAGTTTCCTGCATAGCCAGATAATACCGCATTATAAAAGCCGACAGTTGGACGAAAGGCGGTGAGATTTCCTTGACGATTTCATTGCGGTTTTTCGCTACGCTTTTTATCAGGACACTATCCAATGTTCTGTAGGGTTTATGAGCTGCGGCAGCAGTAATGTTCCTGATCCATTCATCGATGACTGATTTTTGAGCTGCGTTCAGAAGATGGACATCTTTGTATTGAGGCACCACTAAAGCCGTGTCTTTCTTGGCTTCTTTAAGAATGTTTTCAATTTCTTCCGAAGCATCACGGTCGATGAGAGAAAGAACTGCGATAATGAGTTCAGACGGAATATCCTGGGCCACACATCGGGAAATCAGCAAAAAGAAATCCGTTCCACCGCCTCCCTGCTGTGACAAAAAATGAACGATGATCCGGGCCAGTCTGTCATCGTGAGCCCGTGCTTTTCCTTCCTCCTGCTGAAGCTGCTGCAAAGCTGCCTGAGTCCGTTTCATTTCTTCGCGAAATTTTTCATCGGATTTTTCATCGTGTTCTTTCGCCGCCGGCGCCCCAAATAATTCAAAATCGCCTGCTTCTGTCATTTATTTCAATTTAAAAAAACCATTAAAAGTTTACATGGTTTTTGAATTTTCTGAAACCCCATTAAGCGGCTACGATGTTAACAAATCTGTTGCGGTATATACGGCCATCGTATTTTTTCTGTCTTTTTTCAGAAAACTGCACCACACCGCTTTTTAAAGCAAATAAGGTAAAATCTTTACCGGTTCCCACGTTCTGGCCGGCAAAAAATTTATTTCCTTTTTGTCGCACCAAAATATTGCCGGCTTTTACTTTTTGACCAGCGTATAGCTTAACACCTAAGCGTTTTGCGTTTGAATCCCTGCCATTTTTTGTGGAGCCACCGGCTTTTTTGTGAGACATAATCTTTTAATTCAAAATTGAAAATTCAAGATTCAAAATTAAGAAGTACTTCTTTAACCCTGAAGCGTAGAGATTTTATAGGTAATCTTTGTATTTGGCAAGGAATTTTTAACCCTTTCTCCAAAAAATGCTGTCAAAGTACCTTTGTCCTGTCGGGACTTTTGGGATGGTCCGCACCGTAAAGCGGAATCTTGAACTGGCCCATTCAGGTTTTTTCTCAACATCAAAATAATTTTGTTCTCCGGGGATGATCTTGAGAACCTGACGCACTCCATCAACATAAAGCATGATTAAATGCCGCCGGCTGTGCTCGCTTTTATCCGGCCAAACCAAGTGATAACTATCATCTGTTTCAGTCATTTCAATCTCAAAAAGTTCCGGATCCGGATTGTTGATAAAGCGAGGAGCTGTCTGCACAGGGGTGATAGGGATTTCCTGCCAGGGGGCCAGCTCGCCTGATGCGTTGCTGGCCGTGATATAAAAATAATACGGCTGATTGTTGACCAGCTGATAAATGCGCATAAAGTTATAACGGGAACGCCTTAAGTTCGGTAATTGCTGTAAAGAATATTCATCAGGATTCAGCGGATATTTGCTGTAAGCTATCAGAGTGAGCCAAATTTCATCTTCAGGAAATTTGTCCCAGCTAAAGAAAACCTGATTGTTTTCCGCCGTGTATCCAAGATTTTTAATCGGCGATTCGGTCACACTGGAAGGCGATTCTAATGCTTTTAAAAAGGCGGCTGAAGTAATCTCACACTCGCCCCGGGCCTTGGGTAAATATAAGGTGGCCCCCTCAAGACTCTCCTGAGGCGTATAAACATAAGCGGTTTCCCCTACATAATCACGCAAATAGGTACATCCTTCTGAGTAATCAATTTCATAGCGATTTCCTTTCCAGTCTACCTCGGCCAGATGCTCCCGGGTCATGATATTAATGCTGGGAATGCGTTTGGAAATTGTCAGTTCCGAGGAATACGGTCCGTAATTACGAACGTCACAGAGCTCATTAAACGCTACTTTAGCCTGCGTTATTTCACCTTCATCCCAAAGGATTTGCATGGGGAATTCAGTCGACATCGTCATACAACCGGAACCATGCTGCAATAAAAGTTTTTCACCAGTTACTCTTTCGACCACCAAATCATCCGTTGCACCCCAGAATTTAATTACCCGCACGCTTTCAAGACTGTCCGCATAAACCGGCACGCTTACAAAGACGAGTAATACTAAAATTGATAATGAGATTTTATTTTTCATGATGATTTGCTTTAATTGTCATGATTATATCACGCTTTCAAAATGAAAATCATGTTTTATAACATTGCCTATTGCACCGGAGTCACCGGTGCTGTGAAGCATTATTTTATGAAAAGCTGGCGTTTTTTATGGCTGCCTTTGGGCATTATTAAAAAAATGGCTGAAGAACTCATTAAGGCAAAAATAGATGTGCTTTGTCTGGCTGAAGTCGACGGCGGTTCATTCAGAAATCGCTTCAGGTGTCAGGCTAAACAAATCGCACAGAAATTAAAATTTCCTTTCTTCAAAACAGTGACTAAATATCACCCCTTTTCCATCTGGCAGTTTATGGGACTCGTTCGAAAACAACACGATGCGATCCTTTCCAGAAAAAAAGGACAATTCAAAAAACATCATCTGAAATCAGGCGTACAAAGACTGGTACAGGAATATATTGTGGATGGCATTAGTATTTTTTCTGTTCATTTCGCCCTTTTAAGTAAGCGGATACGTCAAAAACAATTCAGAGAACTCGCTGAAATTATCAGGAAGTGCCCACGTCCTCATTTGGTTTGCGGGGATTTTAATATAAACAGGGGACTGGAAGAAATTAAAGAATTTGTGAGGCAAACAGGGCTTAGGCGCATCATCAAAGAGCCGACTTTTCCCAGTATATCGCCTTCGATGTATCTGGATATGTTTTTTGCCAGTCCGGATGTTAGAATAAGGAATGCAGGAGTGCTTCATATTCCCTATTCTGATCATCTGCCGGTCTGGGTGGAAATAAACCATTAAGCCATGTTCCAGAAAAAAGCTGAAATCATTGGCATCGATGTGGGAGGAACAAAAATTCTTCTTGAGACTTTTAATAAAGACATGCAAGTGGTGGAAGGGGAGATGGTTATGACTCAAACTGAAAAGGGAAAAAGAGGCTTTACCGATCAGCTGATCAATCTTATTGAGCGGCATTTTTCAAAAAATATTAAAACCATAGGGGTTGCGGCTCCGGGCATTATTCACCGCAAAAAAGGCGTGCTGGTAAACGCCCCTCATTTGCCTACCGGAAGGGATTATCCGCTCAAAAAAATACTGGAAGACCGATTCAAAAAGCCGGTTTATGTCGATAACGACATCAATGCTTTTTTGTGGGCTGAAAAAGAACGCCCTGCTCTCAAGAGGCATAAGAACATTGTGGCGGTGATGATTGGTACCGGGCTGGGCGGCGCAATTTTAAATGAAGGACAACTGATCTACGGGGCTTCGGGATATGCCGGAGAAGTCGGTCATATGGTTATCCGGCAGGATAGTCCGCTTAAAACTTTTGAGCAAAATACCTCTGGCTGCCATATTTCTAAGATTGCCGCCAAACTGAAACTCAAAGGTAAAGATGCTCATCATCCAACCATTAGAAAATACATGGCAGAACAACTGGGGATTGGGCTCGCCAATCTTTATCTGATTTTCAATCCTGAAGTAATTGTGATTGGCGGTTCTATTTACCGGAATTATCTGGCTAACGACACTAAAACATTAGAACGTATTATTACCAGCCGATCTCTCGATAAAAAGGCTCCTAAAATTATACTGGCCAGTAGCAAAACATCGGTGGCCCTGGGAGCCGCAATGATGGCTTCAGGAAGGTAAATAATTTATGCTTGCCAAAATTATTTTTTTCTGTTAATTTGAAAGTGGATCAGGAATATTATTTAACCTTCTCCTTATGGCAGCAGAACTTATTTCATCAACACCCCCCAAAGCTGAAAAAGGGGATCCGCGCGATGAGGTCTTTGAAGCTATTATGAAGGGGGAAATGGCCCAGTTCCATCTCCAATCTATCCGGGGTAAATTTGCGGATAAACTGGAGGGTGAGGAGCCTGATTATATTTCTCTGACCCCTTCGCCACCGGCGCCTGTTGTCAGAGATGATACC
Organism: Candidatus Peregrinibacteria bacterium; assembly: GCA_016934215.1. GTDB lineage: Bacteria > Patescibacteriota > Gracilibacteria > UM-FILTER-43-11 > UM-FILTER-43-11 > JAFGTE01. Next base: position 32,355 of record JAFGTE010000015.1, read on the forward strand.
GAGACGGCTGAGATGTTGGAGTGGAGACGTGGTCAGGGGACTCACTCAGAGCCGGAAACTCACTAATCTAAATTTAATAAAGTGGTCGCACTAGCAGACCGCATGTGTTTTTATTGTTGCTTTCTTTATGTCGAAATCTGACAGACCTCAGAATCCTTCTGAGTTTGACGAAGGGATGCCTGAATCGCAAGAGGTAGGCGAGGTCAATCAAAAAGTTGAGCGCTTGGCCGATTATATTGCTGATAATGAATTACAGCATTTTTGGGAGAAACATCCTGCATTACCCGAAGTGAAAAGGAATGGAAATGGCGTGGACGTGTTTCCGGAAGAACTAAAGGATTATGTCCGTCCCAAAATCAGAGAAATGGTGGCTGAAAATATGCAGGCTGTTGAAGCTATTATGAAAATTTCTGAGGATCCAAGACGCGCTTACGATATTGCCATCAATATGATGCTTTCGAGTTTAGTCGGCCGCTTCATTGAAGAATCTTACGGCAAACTGGACGCCATTAAAAAATCAGGCATTGACGCACTCACCGGCCTTCCTAATTTTGAAATTTACAAAAAAAATCTAAGAGCTTCGGTGATAGGCTATGAACGTTTTGGTAAGACCTTTTCCGTTGTTCTGATTGACCTGGATCATTTTAAGGAGGTCAATGACATTTACGGCCATGAAGCGGGTGACCAGGTGCTTCAGGAAGTAGCCCGCAGAGCCACTCAAGATACCAGACTTCGGGAATGTGATGCCATTATGCGCATCGGGGGTGAAGAATTTATATTTATTCTTCCTTCCACTCCCGGTGAAGGGGCTTGCATAGTAGCTGATCGTTTTCAGAATTGTCTTAGGGCCGAGCCTTTTTCGATCACTAATAAATTGGGGAAATCTGTTCAGATACCGGTGACTGCCACCATGGGGGTCGCTGAATACGAAGATGTATATGAAGAAGGCGATGCTAAAGGATCGGATGTCAGACGAAGGGCCGATTTTGCACTTTACGTCGGGAAAGGGCAGGAACCTGATGAAGACGGAGTGATTGAAGATCGTCGCAATTCTATTTTTCGGGCGATGCCCCGAACAGCAGGCGATGAAACCATCCGAACCCATCAGGTCACCGAAGACCATGTCAGGACCTATATCAGCACTTTTAAAGGAGCCGGAAGAAGCAGTTTTCCGGCCCGGAAGAAGCAGGATTAGAGTCATTTTTGGCTCAGGAAGGCCAAACATAAGTTTTTGGCTTTTTCATGCACTAAATCCATTGATTTTTGGGCTGATTTTTGGTATAATGAAAAGATTTATAAATACAAAAATAAAGAGCGTGAAAATACTCATGTATGGGTGGGAGTTTCCTCCCATTCAAAGCGGAGGGTTGGGGGTGGCGTGTCAGGGGATCGTAGAGGGCCTGCTGAGTCACGGTCATGCTGTTTTTCTGGTACTGCCTAAAACCACTCCCGCCATGCACAGTTACGGCGGCGATCATTTCAAGGTGCTGTCCGCCGGTGAATCGGAAGGGATCATTGAAATTGAAAACATTCCCACTTCGCTTTACTCCCCTTATGCCAGTACGGATGCTTCGTTTAACGAATACCTGAAAAAGATGCTGGAAGAAGAGCCCAATGCGATCTACAGCACCAATATGCTGGAAGAGGTGTACCGCTATGCCGCGAAGGCAGCCGCCCACGCCAAAAAAGTGCCGCACGACGTGATTCATACCCATGACTGGCTCACGACGGAAGCCGGCATTTATGCCAAAAAGATTTCCGGCAAACCCCATGTCATGCATGTGCATGCCACGGAATTTGACCGCAGCGGCGAACATCCCAATCAGGCGGTCTATGATCTGGAGCGTCGGGGCATGGAGCATGCCGACCGCGTGATTGCGGTTTCACAGCGTACCAAAGAGATGCTGATGAAGCACTACGGCATTAAAGAATGGAAAATTGACGTAGTTCACAATGCAGTTAAACCCAATTTTAGCACTTATCACAAATCTCATCATATCAATCCCACCGATAAAGTCGTTCTGTTTTTGGGGCGTATGACGATGCAGAAAGGGCCTGATTATTTCCTGCGCATGGCGCAAAAGGTCATCAACCACATGAAACGCGTAAAATTTGTCATGGCCGGGGATGGCGACATGATGAAGCAGATCATCAATATGTCGATCAATCTGGGGATTGAAAAATATGTGCTTTTTTCAGGCTTTTTAAAAGGCGATGAAATTGAACGGGCTTACGCCGAAGCGGATCTTTACGTGATGCCTTCGGTTTCTGAGCCTTTTGGAATCACCCCGCTGGAAGCCATTCGTCAGGGAACGCCCGTGCTTATTTCCAAGCAGTCCGGTATCAGCGAAGTGATTCGAAATGCCCTGCGTGTGGATTTCTGGGATATCGATGAAATGGCCAACAAGGTTATTGCCGCCCTCAGGTACCCTGATCTGCATCGGACTTTGGTAGAACGCAGCAAGGAAGAGATAGACAAGATAAGCTGGCAAAAACAAGCCGGTGAAATCACTAAAATTTACGAAAAAGTTATTAAAAAATAATCATTTATAAGGGGAAAAATGAAAAACAAAAGAAAACCTGCCCGCCGTGGCGGGTATAACAAAACCGTCTGCTTTTATTTTCAGGTTCACCAGCCTTATCGGCTGAGTAAATGTAATGTTTTTGAAATCGGTAATAAACAGGATTATTTTGAAGGACCTGCCAGTTTTGAAAACAAAGTGATCTTTGAAAAAGTGGCCCGCAAATGCTATTTGCCCACCAATTCTCTGATTCTGGAACTCCTTAAAAAACATCCTGAATTCCATGTGAGTTACAGTTTTTCAGGTGTGTTTTTGGAACAATGCCTGCAGTTTGGCGATATTGGAAAAGAAGTACTCGATTCTTTCAAAAAAATAGTCGATACCGGTCAGGTTGAGGTACTTTGTGAAACTTATTATCATTCGCTTTCCTGGCTTTACTCCAAAAAAGAATTTGCCGAGCAGATTATTAAGCATAAAAAACTGATCAAAAAGATTTTCGGCAAAACACCGACCGTCTTCAGAAATACGGAATTGATTTATTCCAGTGAAATTGCCGAATTTATCCGCGAAATGGGTTTTCAGGGGATTTTAGCCGAAGGCTGGGATCACTACCTGGGCTGGAAGAGCCCGAATTTTGTTTATCATCCGGAGAAAGTAAAACTTCATCCTGCCGACAAAAAAATCGCTAAGGAAATGGCCGTGAGTAAGCGATCTAAGAAAGCCATTGCCTTACTCCTTAAAGACTACCGACTGTCCGATGATATTGCTTTCAGGTTCAGTAACCGCACCTGGAATGAGTGGCCGCTCACCACTGACAAATACGCCGCCTGGCTGGATGCCATTATGGGTGATACCATTAATTTATTTATGGATTACGAGACCTTCGGCGAACATCAGTGGGAAGACACGGGCATTTTTGAGTTTATGAGATATCTGCCTCAGGCTTTGCTGGATCGAAATATCGGTTTTATGACGCCGACCGAAACCATTAAAGCTTATAAAGCGGTCGGTGAAGTGCATGTCCCCTATCTTATGAGCTGGGCCGATATGGAACGTGATCTTTCCGCCTGGGTCAGCAATCCTATGCAGGAATCAGCACTCAAAAGAATCTTTGAACTGGAATCCATGGTGCAGAAAAAAGTCGGTAAGATGAAGAAAAAAGAGGCTGAGGAGCTCAATTCCATTTGGCGCAAACTACAGACTTCCGATCATTTTTATTACATGTGCACGAAGTACTGGAATGATGGTGACGTGCATGCCTACTTCTCCTGCTATGAATCACCTTATGACGCTTATATCACTTACATGAATACGCTGAGTGATTTTGAATCTAAACTTTTAACCCCTGCTTAAATGCCACGAGCCGCCGTATCAGGAAACGGAAATTTGCTCGCCTGTCTCAACCGCCAGAACTTGCTGGAAGATCTTTACTTTCCTTACGTGGGGATGGAAGATCATATTGATTTTCAGCATTGGCATCGTGTCGGAGTTTATATTAACGGCCGGTTTTCCTGGCTGACTGACAGATCCTGGGAACACGAAACGAATTATCTTCCCGAAACGCTGGTTACGAACAGCCGGTCGAAGAACGTGGAACTCGGTTTGTCACTGGAGTTCAATGACTTTGTATACCCCAGTGAAAATGTATTCGTACGTAAAATCACAATTCATAACGAAGTCGATTATGACCGTGAGCTAAAAATCTATTTCAATCAGGATTTTCATTTGTACGGCGATAAGCAACAGGATACTGCTTTTTATGATCCTGAATATAAAGCAATGATTCATTACCGGAAACGGCGCTATTTTTGGATCTGCGGCATGCAGAACGGAAAGGCCGGAATCGATTCGTTCACCACGGGTAAAAGTGAATACCGCGGTCTGGAGGGAACCTGGAAAGATGCGGAAGACGGCAATCTCCATGAACATCCGATTGAGCAGGGGTCAGTTGATTCCACAGTTCAATTTAATGTTTCACTGAAAGCCCGTTCAAAACAAATATTATACGTATGGATTTGTGCAGGCAAAGATCTGGATGAAACGGAGGACATGCATGAATTTATTCTCCATGAGAATCCCGAAAAATTACTGAAGAATACGGTCAACTATTGGCTGAGCTGGGTCAACAAAGAAGCTGATAAAGGGCTGCAAATCAATCCGCACTGGCTCAAACTTTATAAGCAAAGTCTGCTCATTATCCGAACGCAGATCGATAATCGCGGTGCAATTATTGCAGCGAATGATTCGGATATTATGAAGTTTAACAAAGACACTTACACTTATATGTGGCCCCGCGACGGAGCATGGGTAAGTATCGCACTGGATCATGCAGGTTATGGTGAAATCACTAAACGCTTTTTTCAGTTTTGCGCGGAAACAATGACGGAAGAAGGCTATCTGCTTCATAAATACAATCCTGACAAATCGGTTGGTTCCAGCTGGCACCCATGGTACAAAGACGGTGAAATGCAGATGCCGATTCAGGAAGATGAGACGGCTATTGTTACCTATGCCCTTTTGCAACACTGGAAGCATTACAAAGATATTGAATTTGTTCAGGAAATGTATGAATCGTTGATCCGGGCAGCCGGTAGTTTTATGGCTCACTTTATTGATGAAAAAACCGGTTTGCCGCTACCCACTTATGATCTTTGGGAACGGGAACGCGGTATATTCCTTTATACCGCTGCCTGCGTTTACGCAGGGCTAGATGCGGCCGGGAAACTGTCTTCTATTATCGGTCATTTCAATCATGCCGAACGCTATAAAGAAGCCGCTGTGAAAATGCGGGCTGCCATAGTGGAGCATCTGTATGACAAAGAGGAAAAACGATTCCTGAAGCGAGTGGAACTCAATCCAAAGACCCGTGAAATTAAAAAAGATTACGGACTTGACGCCAGCATGCATGCCTTATGGATGATGGGTGTTTTGCCGCCTGACGATGAAAGGGTCATTCGAACCAATAAGATCATGCAGGAAAAATTAGCCGTTCACACTCATATTGGAGGCATGGCCCGCAGTGAAAATGATGATTATCAGCGAGTTTCCGGCGACTATGGTGCGATTCCCGGTAATCCATGGATCATCACCACTTTATGGCACGCTCAATGGCTGCTCACACTGGCAAAAACACCAGCTGATCTGGAGGAAATCAAGGGTTACATTGACTGGGCCACGAAGCAAGCCAATCCAGCCGGGATACTTCCTGAACAAGTCAGCCCTTTCAATGGCGAGCCGCTTTCCGTTGCTCCGCTTACCTGGTCACATGCCACCTATGTGGACACTATTTTGAAATTCGACAAAAAAGCCAAGGAGCTGAATAAAAAGTCTTAAGCGGCTTTACGGGGAGTTTCTTTGTTGTCGTTCTGCGCCTTCTTTTTTAGGGCTTCCTGCAACAAACGAACTTCATTCAGTTCTAATTCTACGGTTCTGCCGCCACTATACACAGCCAGACAGAGATCATCATCTCCTCCCACTTCTTCAGCCCGATACGATTGTTTTGAATCTTCGCTCAGGAGCCGTTCGATTCCTCTTTCCTCATTTACAGTGACCTGAGTCTGACGGGTGGTCCGGTGGTTGATTCTGGATTCGACTTCATAGAAACCTAAATCTCCTTTTACTTTCGTCACCCCTGCCTGTTCCAATATTTTCGTATCCCCTTCAATCTGTTTGTAATCGACTTCATCTGCAGCATTTCTTCCTTTCATATCAGGCCGCAAAGTGGGGTCGATTTTTCTGGTTTTTCCGCGAATATCTCCTTCAAAACTGCTGGCATCAAAAGTGTCCCGATTCGCTCTTTTGAACATTTTATCGAGGAGACCAATGAAAGCGGTCTGCCGCTGCTTACTCTGTCCGTCCAGTATTTCAGCCGTTTCGACAATGGCCTCCCGGACCGTATTTGAGCGTATCTGTTTCACTGCTTCTTCATATCCCTGCTCTTCTGTATCTTCTTTCCCGGCCAGTTTAAGGTACTGCTGATTCAATTTATCATACCCCCATTCGTCTATCCGCTCTCTCAGAAATTTTTGTTGTTTTTTGGGCAAGGTCTCAATCTGCTTCCATAGGGCACGATAAGATTCCATTTGTTCAGGAAGCTGTTGTTCTGCTTCATATTGCTTTTCAAGTTTGCGCTGTCCCCTCTTTGTCATCAGCTCCTGTATACCGCGTCTTCCGATAATACCTTCTTTACGGTGTTTCTCTAATGTTTTTATGTAATTGGCTTCCAGACGGATCGCTTCAGATATTTTTAACTCTTTGAATCTATCTGACAGCTGGCTGTATCCTGCTTCCGGATTATGTCTCATCGCCTCCATTTCTTCCAGGGCTTTCCCCCGGAGTGAGGCTCTGATTAGGCTCCAGAGATCCCTGTAAGGCTTCATTTGATTGCTAAATTCCTCTTTCCAGTATTCTTTTTCTTTGTGATCAATTTTTTTAAAGCCATCCAGAAAACTTTTAAAAGTATGCTCTCCGATAATTCCTTCTTCCATGGCCCCCCTGAGCATCGCTTCATATTCTTCGACCGATGCCTGATCCTCCCGCTGTTCGCATTCTTTGGCATAAGCTTCCGCAGTCGATAAAACTTTTTCGAGTTTATCCAGCAGGGCCCGGCGGTCTGGCACTTTCATATCAAGAAATTTATCTAAATTCGGCAGTTCAATCCGTGTATTTCCGTCCACTTTTAAATAACCGACATCTTTGATGAGTGGATGATTCGCTAGTTTGTCATAACGATCTCTGTCTTTTCTCATCCGTTCCAGCTTCTGATCAACAAGCGCTCCGATGCTTTCTGCCTGGTTCACAAAATTGTGGTTGCTGATAATCAACTGCTTCATAAGAAACTTTTCATCTTCTTTGGAAGCAATTTTTTGTCCAACTGCCAACTTGATATGCCGATGAATTTCAATAGCCGCCAGTTCATGCGCTTTGGCAAATCTTCGGGTGCTTTCCAGCATTTCGGCTGTGATTTGGTGCTGTTCCCGGCCTTCGGCCAGTTCCCGGTATCCTTTGTAGGCTTCTTCACTGATTACGCGTTCAGCCAATGAGCGGTCGGCGATCAGTCCGATTTCCCTTCTTGTCTGAGTCATTCTGTTCCTTTCAAGAACCTGATGCAGGATAGGTGATCTGTGTGAGTCTAATGATTCACCGATGCTATCAATCTGATGGAGATGAATAGGCATTTTTAAAAGGAAAGGCTGGCATCATTTTACTGCAATTCTTCTGAAATATAAAATGACAATTACAATAAATCAGTGTCTGGTTCTGATTTTTTTGCACCATATTTCATCTCAGCTTCTTTACGTTTTTCGGCTTCATTAAGAATGGCTCTGGCAATCATACCGGGATCCGAAATTGTGTCGATCGTAAAATTACTGGCAAATCCTGCCGCTGTTTGAACATCAACGGTTCCATAATTCAACAGTGTGCCGAGAATCCCATGGATATCACTTGTCGTGTCCTGAATCTGATTCAGGGGGGTGATGGCAACAGTCCTATTCAGCAAGCTCACCTGCGTGATGTCGAGTAACCGGTGATCGGTGAGAATAAAGAGATCAAACTGATCATTCAGAAAAGAAATAACAAGCAGTGCCAGACCATAGAGTAAATACAAACTAGCCCCAAGATAGCCAATCACGCTCACTGGACCGCTCTCGGCCAAAGGAAAACTGTGGCTCCAGATAATCAAAAAAATGAGAAGCGGAAGGACGACGGCGATCATAAAAATGAGCACGCTCCTGATATACACTATGACGTGCTTTCGAATGACCATGATTATTTTTTCTTCCGGCTGTTTCCCGGGAAAATTCTGGAGCATATAAAATGATGATAGCCGCTTTATTTATCTTATCAAAAAAGGGATCTAAATCATAGATTGAGATTCCTGATATCCCGCAGATAATCTGAAGAAGCTGCGGATCTTTGTTCTTCCGGCTTGGCCGGCAGAACGGTCCTTCTTTTGAGAATGTGTTCACGTTTTACACGATTGGTCCATTCCAGATAAAAGTGAGGATCCGGCACCTTATCAATGACGATGGGCGGGGCCGATGTGGAGAGCGTGATGATCAGTCTTCCGTATCTGAGGTAGTTACGTAAAATACCATGACTTTCCACGGCAATATCCTGAATTTTGGTCAGATCAATGGCATCTGAATTGTTTTTTAAAAAACAGGTTTTCCTGATGATCAGAATTCGGGAATCCGTGACGATAACCATATCAAAATAAAAATTGAATATCTGCAAGGTGCCTAAAAGGAGAAATCCCACAGAAATCAGCAAAGTGAAAATAATATAAAAAGCGCGGATAAAAGTGATATCCACGAATAAAGTTAAACGCCCCAGAAAAATCAGTATGACCAGTACCAGCAGCCCTACCGGGATACTAAAGAGAATAGGCTGAATGAACTTTACCCAGTGTTTGCGGAAAAAGAACTGGAAGTGTTCGTATTTCAGCTGGCCTTTAAAGTCTTGTTCGTCTTTTTCCATAAATTGACGTCGTTTGGGGAGGACGACTCTCACCATTTATCTTTCTTTGGTTTTCAGTGTATCATGAGTTTTTGCTCCTTTTCAAGCGAAAAATTAAGCTAACAAAAACAAAAGTCGCGTTCCATATTCGTTTGATGCGCCGGGGCTGGGTGATCAGTCTCCAAAACCATTCAAGTCCAAAGCTTCTGAAAATTTGCGGAGCGCGTTTTGCCTTTCCTGCTGCGAAATCGATGGCACCCCCCACACCGATAGCAACCTTGGTGGTGGTGAGCTTATGCAGGTTCCGGTGAATCCATTCTTCCTGATTCGGATGTCCATACGCGACAAAAAGAATATCGGGCTCCGCCAAATTGATCCTTTCACAAAGTTCATCTTCATGCGTTTCAGCCGGCGTTCCGGCAAAACTTCCCGCGAATATTGCTTTGGGGTATTTTTTACTCAGACGTTCAATGGCAATTCCGGCAATGCCGGGCGCGGCCCCTAAAAGATAAATGCGCCAACCGTTCTTCTGACTTTCATTGACGATCCTGAAAAGCAGGTCTGTGCCGGTGACGCGAGCCGGAAGCACTTTATAAATCGCTTTCATTTTAAAAAGGACCTGAAAAAGAGAGCCAATTACTTTAAGGATTCCGATGAAACGATTTTCGGCTTTGGGTAAGTTCAGGTAATGAGCCGCCCAGAGAATGCCAATGCCATCCGGCACCGCCAGCGTCGCTGAATTGAGCACTTTTTTAAATGCTTCATCTTTTTGGGAGTAAACGATCATTTCGGGGTTTGGCGTAACGATCATGTGTTTCTCATTCCCTTTTATAAAAACTTCCATAGCCGTCAGCACGTCTTCGTAACGAACGGCGTTAAATTTTATTCCTGCGATGTCTACCTTTTTTTTCATTTCTTTCGGGCGATCAGAACAAAATTAAAAGACCTGAACCATCTTACCCGTTTTCCTTTGCGCGTAAAGTAAAAATCCTCTATGCTCCATGATTTTTCGCTGAATAGAGCCAATAATTCCAAAGGTAAAAAAGCGTGGTAGTAGCGTTTAACAGGATAATCACCCCATTTTATAAAAAGATCGTTCCAGGCTCCTTTGAATCCAAGTGTCAGCAGGCATCTGAATATTCCTTTTAAAAGCGCTCCCCCGTACTTGTACTGAAAAAGGTTCCAAACCGTGAGAATCAGAATTCCATCGGGCTTTAAGATTTTTTCAAGATCTTTTAGCACTTTTCGGCGCATCTTTTTGGTGGGAATGTGATGAAAAGCAGCAATACAGAAAATGTTATCAAAGGCTTCCTCTTCCAGTTTGAGGTCTGTGATGTCATCGAGCCGGAATGCGGCCTCAGGAAAATTTTTTCTCGCCAGTTCCAATAGATGAGAATTGTGGTCAACGCCCAAATAAGTTACTTCTTTAGGCTGTAAAAATTCATAAAGACGCCCCGTGCCACAACCCAGGTCGAGCACTTTGGCATGCTTTCTGGTGTAGGCCAGAAAATGATCAAATTCCGGCCACTGCTGTCTGCGCGTTTGATCAAATTCGGAAGCGAATTGAGAGTAGGAGGCTTTGATTTTTTCGGTGATTTTCTGCGTGAACTTCTTTTTCACAGAAATATTATACCTCAGCAGGCACTTCAAAAATCGCACAAAATTCTGATGCGCCGGATTGGTGCCATATTGGTGCCAAGATATGTCTGAGTGTTGATCCTTTAACTGATGGTGGAACCAATGTAGAAGAAGGGCAGCATGACCGCCATTAAAATCGTACCCACCAGGGCGGCGACAACAAAAATCATCAGCGGTTCGACCAAAGTGGAAATATTTTTAAGCGTGTAATCGATGCTTTTGTGATAGTTCTTTTTGATTTTAAAAAGCATATGCGCAATCGTCCCCGTTTTTTCACCAATGTGGATCAGCTGAGCCATCTGCAAGGGGAAAAGCGGATGTTCTTTGAACTTCTGAGCCCTGATGTCGATCAGCCCCATCATTTGCGAGACGTCTTTACCCATCACGACCCCCTGGCGAATCTGTTCAAGAGCTTTTTGATAATGCAGATTCCCCACGGTGTTTTTTGTAATCGCAAAAGCTTCGGTAATCAGGACGCCGCTTTTCATCAGCATGGCCATATTGGATGCAATGATCATGATATTTTTTTCTTTGGCGATACGTCCGATAACAGGAATGGAGGAAACAAATTTTTCCCACACCAGGCGGCCCGAATGCACTTTGGCAAAAATGATGTATAAAATAACAGCACCCCCAATGATGGCCCCCAGTAATATAGGCCAATAATGAACTGTAAAATCACTGATATTGATCACCATCTGAGTGACTCCCGGTAATTTCACATTCGCCTGTTCGTACATACCGGCAATCTTAGGGATAACAAAAACCAGCATGCCTGAAACCAGTGCAATAGCCAGACAAACCAGAATGACCGGATACACCATGGCACCGGTTACTTTTTTCAAGAAATCCTGGCTTGCTTCCATTTCTTCGACCAGTTCCGCCAGCACCTCTTTCAGATTTCCTGAAGCTTCCGCCGCTTCCACCAACGCTGACTGCATTTTGGGGAAGATGTGCGGAAAGAGTTCCATTGATTCAGCCAGCGACAGACCGCCGTTGATCTCATGGATCATTTCGGCATAGAGTTTTTTGATATTCTTATTTCGCTCCTGCGCCTGAATCAGTGATAAAGCATCAATCAAAGGAACGCCGGATCCTACCAATGTTGCCATTTCATCGTAAAAGGTCAGACGTGTTTTTTTGGGGAGTCTTAACCTCTTGAGCGCTCCCGGCAATTTCGTGTTTTTAACCCGTTCTTTTTTTTCTTCTTCCTTTTTTTTTCGAAAATCCATCAATCGGGCTTCTCCGGACAGGGTTCCGGGCCCCATGCTGCCTGCCGGCACGGACCCCGGTGACGGTATTTTCGCTTCTTTCTTTTCTTTCGACTGGCGGCTGAACATCAGTTCGATGTCGAGCCATAAATCTGAGAAGAAATCCCTGATTTTTGCGGCGAGTGCAGTCATTTAATTGGGTTATTTCTGAAGGGTAATAGTGACAGGGTCTCCGCCGTTCTGAACGGTGATTTCCACTGGCCCCGAAGGCGGGCTTCCATCAATCAGAAATTCTTTACTGGCATAGGGAGCGGTCATTTCAAGGGTGATGTTATTGCCCTGAATGGTGGCAATTTCACTATCACCCCGACGGATATTGAAATGTATAAAGCGGATGATCTGGGAACGATCGGAACCAGTGAAGAGCTGATACTGCCATTCGGTTTCCCCTGATTCAGTGAAGTCAATGCAGACGGTGTCCGAGTTACCAGTGAAGGCGTTAATCTCGATGTTATTCCCGTACTGATCACGCTGAGCGAGATAGATCGGTGCGGGAAACGCGCTATTGATGATTTTAAGTTCTTCTTCTCCCGCCGGACATGCGCCCTGTCCGTTCCACTCAAGATCAAGGGTCTGACTTTCCACCTGAGCCTCTGCCACCAGATACTGTTCTGCGAAGTGAATCGTTTGTTTTACGTAATCCCGGCGGATCATTTCAAGTTCAAAATTTTTGAGTGTGTCGGTGATGACTCCCGCGGTTTCCTGGGTGCGTACGGTCTCGCCGAAGGAATTGAAACCGATCACTACGGAACTGGCCATAATCCCAATGATGGCGACGACTACCATGATTTCAAGGAGTGAAAATCCTTTCATGATTCTAAGGTTAGGCCATGGCGCGTATCGCTTCTTCAATCGTAATATCACCCGTCATTGCTTTATAAAGAGCATCTTTGCGAAGGAGAATCATTCCTTCTTTCACTGCCTGTTCTTCAATTTCGGTATGTGATGCGTTGTTGATAATGAGTTCTTCAATGGCCGGTGACATTTCCAGCACTTCAAAAAGTCCGATACGGCCTTTGGAACCCGTGTTCTTGCATTCCGCACAGCCCTCGGAACGATAAAGCTGGATCTGTTTGGGATGCATACGGGAATCTTCGCTGAAAAGGTCATAGTATTTTTCAGGAAGCGGATAAGATACACGGCACTTTGGACAGTTCTGGTGTACGAGACGCTGTGAAATGATGAGTTTTATGGCCGCGGTAATCAGGAAGCGGTCAATTCCCATATTCAGCAGACGCTGAATGGTGCCGACCGCGGTATTGGTATGCAGTGTTGAGAACACCAAGTGACCGGTCAGCGCTGACTCGATGGCGAGTGCGGCTGTCTTCTGGTCACGGATTTCCCCCACCATAATGATGTCCGGGTCCTGACGAACGAGCGTGCGAAGTCCATCGGAGAAATCAAAACCGATTTCCGTATTGATCTGGGTTTGCGTTACTCCGGGAATCTTATATTCAATCGGATCTTCCAGGGTGGAAATATTCCGGGCCGTCGGATCGAACGTGGAGATCATTGAAAAGAGGGAGGTGGATTTACCTGAACCGGTCGGCCCTACAGCTAAAACCATGCCGTAACTGGCAGTGAGGTGCCGCTCGACTTTGATCAGGATATTGGGAAGCATGCCCAGACTACGGAGTTCCACCATCTGCGGATTCTTTTCGAGCAGGCGGATGACCACTTTTTCACCGAACTGTGTGGGCAGAACGGACACACGAAGATCCACCTCATGCCCTTCTTCGGTAGTAAAACCGCTTTTTCCATCCTGCGGCAGACGGTGTTCGTCGATACGCAGACTGGAAAGAATCTTGATACGGGCCACGAGCGGATTATGAAAAACTTTCTGAAAAATCCGGTGTTCCATCATGGAGCCATCGATTCTGAAATAAACCATGAGCTGTTTTTCGGTCGGTTTGAAATGAATATCACTGGCGTGCTGCTTGATGGCTTCCGTGAATATTTCGTTGATGATTCTGGGAATACTGTCTTCATCAAAAGTAACATCTGCAGGGACTGTTGGGACTGCTTTTGGTTTTACCGGTTTTGAAGCTGGTGCGGCAGCTGCAGCTGCCGGAGTCACTGGTTTAGCTGCCGGTTCGTTTGTAATATGCACTTCCTCCGCGACCGGATCTTTTTGAGCCTCTGACGCAGTGGGATTGGTGTTTCCTTTCTGTAATGTCTCAAGCAAGGACATATTTCGGGTTCTATTTAATCTATATATTATAGCAAAAATAAGCCAAAAAATCAATGGCTAAGCCCCCGAAAACCTGCTACACTGCCAATGATGACCAAAAAAAACAAAAAAAGAGCTGGTTTTTCGCTTATTGAACTGCTTTTTGCCATGCTCTTCCTGTCGGTGATTGTTTTTGGCGTGATCAAGCTCCAAACCAGCAATGTCACTCTCAGCAATACCCGGCAGCTTGAACTTAAAGCTCATTCTTATGCGGCTCAGGGGCTTGAGATTCTGGATGCTTTCGGGGCCAGTGTTTTTCCGGGTGATTGTGTTACCACCTGCTATCTGGAGAATAGTGACAGTTATTCGGTTTCAGACGACGGAAAAGAGGATCTTGAACCTGATCCTGTTACCTTGGAACCGCTTTTTGAGCGCTCTTTTACCTATACCAGCTTAACCAATGCCGCTTTGGTGACAATGATAGTTGAATGGACTGACAGTGCCGGTGAGCATAGCGCTTCTGCCCAGCGAATTATATTAAACTGATGCAAAAACAATATAAAAACAGCGGTTTTACTCTGGTTGAACTACTGGTTTCCGTGGGGATTACAGCGATTCTGATGGTAGGTATTTCGACTTTTTTCTCCAGCACCTTCCGAAATATGTTCATTGCCCGTGAAAAGGTAACGAATACGCAGTCGGAATTTGTGGTGAATACGATTTTAAACGGTAAATTTGCGAATACGGTCAGTTTAGTAGATGGAGGTACTGGTGATTACGCGCTTCTGCAAAATGATATGGCCACAGGTGATTTGCCTTTCACTTATGTCGGAAAAGAGGATATTGATGGCGCGGACCATATTGTTTTTAAGGATTTCTTTATTTTTAACGGTAAATACGGCTCTTTAAGCAGTCAGAGTGCTACAGAGATTAATAATCCTGCCGGACTCGCTCCCCTTGGGGCCAAGGCTTATGTGGCCGCCCCTCTGGAAAATGATATCTATGCCTGCAATCCGGCAGTCCTTAATAACTGTCAGCCTCTTAATATCCCGGACCTGGATCAGCCAATCGGTGTTACGACCAATACTTCCGATGCTATTTACGTGACTGATGCGGGTAATGGCCGAATTCTGGAAATTACAAATCTGGCTACTTCAAAAAATGTGCGTGAAGTGGCTAGTGGATTTAACTATCCTACCGGTATCGCCTATTATGGCGATTATCTTTTTGTTTCTGATACCTACGATCATACGGTAAAAAAAGTGGCCATCGCTGATGGTACAACTGAGGTGGTAGTTGGTGATGGGGATGATGAAGTGTGTGATCCGGACGATGGCCGGGATCATACCGCTTCGTTCTGCAAACTGAGCTTTCCAACAGGTTTGGTGGTTGGTGATGACGGCAGCGGTGAAGCGCTTTTTATTGCCGATACCGGAAATGGACGGATTTTGAAGGTATCGGATCCTCAATTGGATTTATCCAATCATGAAATCCTAGCCACTATTAGTGGTGTTACTGAAATTCTGAATATTGATTTTATTTTCTCAGCTGACGTCACCATTAATTCGATTGCTGAAGGAGTTAATGGAAATGAATTGCGTACAGGTCGTTATGAAATTGATGGAAATACTGTTCGGTTTCATTTATCCGCCCCGATGATTGAGGATTATACGGAATTGGAGTGTGTTGGGCCTGATCCTTGTATCAGCACAAGATTCTTGAGAGGTTTTGATGTTTTACCTGAAAATAATCTCTTTGAGACAGGTGACACGATCGAAATTGATGGTGATTCTTATACTGTATTATCCTCTTATAATGTTGATGATACCACGGATCGTGTTGAGGTAGATCCTACCGATACAGAGAATTTTTATGACGATGGCACAGTAGTAAGAATCACTGGTACTTTCTCAGGTGAAAAGAAATTCCATTTAGATTTGAATGATATTGATTTTGGCTCTGTTTTTAATTCAATTACTACCGAAATTTATGATTCGACACCTGTTCTTAATAGCAACCCGGTCGACTTTCAGGTAATACGTGTTGGTGATGGCGAACTCGGTACTCCCGAAGATACCATTGAGGAAGTATATGAAGTGGTTAGTTCTGCTGAATTTTTAACAGGACTTGCGTTTAACGGCACTACCTTAGAAAAATCTACTATGCCGAAGTATTCTCCGGACTTTGCAGACTTTGATTACACGAGTGATTTTGAGGTTCAAAATTTTGCCTTTAGTGAGCCAAATACAGGCCAAATTCTCGAACTCTATTTTGAAGCGCTTTTGGGGGAAGATTCTGAGGGGAATCCCCTATGGGAACAAAATACTCTTAACGCGAATATCGGCGGATGAGAAAAATAACTGAATCACGGGGATCCATTCTGATCTGGACGTTGCTTCTGGGGATTTCTCTTGCAACGGTCTTTTTCTTTTTTGCTCAGCGTCTGAATTCTAACGTTGCCGCCCAAAGGGAAACGATTCAGTATCAAAATGCGCGACTTCTTTTTGAGAGTTATATCACCTATGTTCAGAGTCTGGATTCGGCTACTTTGGCAGGAATGCGCGGGGATATTAATTTTGAAGGAATGATTACAGGGACTTTGACGAATGAAGCGAAAATGATTACCGGTGTTTTAGATGCCGGTGCTGAAGCGATTTTTACAGCCAATTTTCCCAATCCTGCTGCAGATAAGATTAAAATCGAATGGGACCTCTGTCCCCCTGATGATATTGAAGTATTAGAGCTAGATGGCTCGTCACCGGGTATCGGCAGTGGGGGGTGTACTGTTTTTAACTATGAAAGATCCGGTGAAACAATGGCTGCCTCCTTTACTTTAAGTGCACCTGCCGGACCAACCCACTATCGACTAACTGCTATTAATGACGCAACTCTTTATGATTCCAAGTGGCAGCTGGATATTGAATATCCTATCGGTTTTCGCAAAAAACTGACCACTTCAATCAATTTTGTGCCTGAATCGTGAAGGGGGGTGGAGGTTTTTTTACACTATACAAATTGATGTCACTGAGACATGTATTTGTATGTTTCTTTTTTTGAAATTGGCTTATTTAAGCCTTTTTTGAAAATTATGTCTGCAAAAAAGATGTCATTCAGACATTAATGTGTATAATGAATTATTCAGGTACCCCCGCGTACTATCCTAATAACCCGCAATATTATGACAAAGTTCAAACAAATCACGATTCGCACAGATCATGAAACCTATCGAGTCGCCAAATGGAAAGCTGACAAGTTAGGACTTCCTCTGGCGACCCTTCTCAGAGTATTTCTGAAAGCTTTTACCAGCCAAAGAGGCGCCGGTTTCTATATCGGGGATGGGGATCTTGCGCATCTTTTTAACCGCTGGATGGACAAAAAACAATTTGAAAAGATACATGGCGGCCGCGTTGCTGTTATCGGCCCACGACTGAAAGATCTTTTTGAACTTTCAGAAATCAAGCGATAAAAGATTTGCCTTTTCCGTGAAGACTGAGCTAGAATGTTACAAACAAATAAACTAAAAATATTGAGATGGAAAACCTTAGAAAAAGATTAAACAAAAAAGGGTTCACGCTCGTGGAGCTTCTTGTGGTAATCGCCATTATCGCAATTCTTTCAGTCACAGCTTATGTAGCATTGGGCGGCCAGACCGCTAAGGCGCGTAACTCCCGAAGGATGCAGGATCTGAGTGCTATTCAGAGTGCATTAGAGATTTATGCTGTCAGCCATAACAATCGTTATCCAGGTAATTTGACCGATTTGGTTCCAGTACAAATTAGTAAGATACCAATTGATCCAACAACGGGTCTTGAGTACAAATACGCACATGCTTCAAATAGAACTTTTCAATTGGGAGCTTATCTGGAAGATGAAACGGGCGGATTGGTTGATAAAGCCTACATAATTGGTAATGCAGGTTCAGATATTATTACGACGGGATGTAATTATGATAATTCAACTGGTACGTGCACTTGTGCATCTTCATGTACCCCCACAGATGGCGATGAAGATTGTGTTCCTTACTGTATATAAAGAAATAATTAATTAAATATGAAAACACTTTTCTCTATTTTTCTTGCGTCTGCCCTGCTTTTGCTGGCAGGATGCTCTAAGACATCCGAAGAGGATATCAGTAATTATCAGGGGTCTCCGGAAACGTTCAATGCCACTAAAAATGAAGTCATGAAAACTTTTGATCAAACCATTCTACCTCACGAAGGTGAAAGTATTGTGGTTATGGAAACCAGTATGGGAACGATTAAAATTCAGCTTTTTCCTGAATACGCACCCAAAACCGTTGAGAATTTCACCGGGCTAATCGATAAAGGATATTATGATGGCCTGATTTTCCACCGGGTCATTCCCAATTTCATGATTCAGGGAGGTGATCCCGAGGGAACCGGCCGCGGCGGTGAAAGCCTTTGGGGCGGCAAGTTTGAGGATGAATTCAGTCCGAATCTAAGGAATATTCGCGGAGCGCTCAGTATGGCCAATTCAGGCCCTGACACCAATGGTTCTCAGTTCTTTATTGTTCAGCAGGAAGGCGGCACTCCCTGGCTCAATGACCGGCATTCCGTGTTTGGTCAGGTGTTTGAAGGAATGGACATTGTTGATGCTATTGCCAACGTGGATCGTGATCCGGCTGACAAGCCGCTGGAAAAAGTAGTTATGACAAAAGTATATCTCGAGAACTATCAACCAGAGACTACCAACGAAGAAAGCTAAGCTACTTCAGCTTCAATTGCCCGATCAAAAGGATCTGCATGGGCTTTTAAGGTACCCTCATTTTCTGCCGGGCTGATCCCAAAAAGCCGGGCAACGTCTTTTCGCCCATCAATGACAGGCTGTTCCAATTTCCTCTGGATACCACTGGCAGGTGCCTTTTCGATCATTGGCCCCTGTAAATCATCTAATTTACCCATAATTATTATATTAGTTCACTTTTATAATAACCCTTTTTTGATCAAAAAGTAAACAGAATATTTGACATTTGGGTTTATTCTAAGTATTTTTTTTCGCGTTGTCCTAACCAAAAAATACAATGAGCGGAAGATTATTCCGTATGGATGATTACAGAAAGGGAAATGGCTCTGGGAATGGTAGATCGACAGCCGATCTACTGAGGGATGCGGAGCTGGATTTTTTTGATCATCACGGCAGAGAATTCAGACATGACCGCATACGGGCCAGTATGCATGTCCTTTTGGGAGATGAGGACACTATTCAGGAAAGGATCCGGGAAGGAGTGGAAATGGGTGGTCTTATCCGGGCGATTCCTCCCTCTGCACGGTTTCCGATGGAAACGGATGTCCTGGCTTTTCGCTCGGAAGAAGAATTCCGGGAATTCACTGATGAGGAAACCGCCCGCCAGTTGATTGCCAGTCAGCAAAAAGAGCGGGCGAAAGCACTGGCGGCCTACCGGGCATGGGCCACGGAACTGCTTCGTGATTTAACGCTTATTGCGGAGACTCGTTTAAGCGGCATTCCCCCCGAAGAAGTGATTACAACCGAGCATTTACGAATGGTGCTGGCGACCGAAATGGTCAGTCAGCAGATGATGACAAGCATTTCTGAAACGAGATATCAGGTGCAGAAAGTTATTCAGAATCTGATGAATCAGAGTGAGGCTGGTATCAAAGCGGTTCCGCTGGCAGCCAGTATGAAAGAGATCGGCCGACTTTGTCAGAAAATGAACAGGGACATGGAGGGGCTCTCTAAAGCAGCAGCCGGAGCGGCCGGCTGTTCAGAAGAAGACAAGCCCCAACACCATTCCGGTGTGCTTACACTGACCCAGCGGGCCAGACAGGTATTTGCTCCTTTTATTAAAGGGAATCATGTTATCACTCTGCAACAAGTACATGAACTGGAAGCTTTTTTACTGGAGGCCGGCAATTATAATGAGAGTATTGGCTCCCTGCTGCAGGATGGTTATCGGGCGATTCAGAGAGCAAAGGAAGAAAGCAGACATCGTGAAGCCCAGAAAATCGAGGAATTTCTTGGTTTCAGCCAGCAGGTGGCAAAATTTGAACGAGTGACCCGCGCATTGGATAAAAATTTTATGGTTCGTGCCAGTATTGTGGCGAATACGGGAGCCCAGAACCGGGTCCTGCTTGAAAGCACGCCCCCGGCCATGCTGGAACAGGCCGAACTGGAGAGCGGACTTATGAGCAGATTTCTTCTGGCAAGGCGTCCGCACGATGATATCGACCTTGTTTTACCCAGTGCGAATGATCTAGAATTGGGATAAAGTAAGCTTTCGCTTATGATCCGCGTTCGCATTCCCCCATCACCGACCGGCCTGCTGCACATCGGTACGGTGCGCACTGCTCTTTATAATTATCTTTTTGCTAAACACGGTGATGCGGACGGGCCGGGTAAGATGGTTTTTCGGATTGAAGATACCGATAAAGAACGAAGTACCAAGGAATATGAAAAAGATATTATCGATGGTCTTGTGAGGCTGGGAATTGCCGGAGATGAAGGCATTCATGTTCCGGGTGATAAGGGTTACCGCCAAAGCGAGCGCACGGATGTTTATAAAAGTGACCTGGAGCGGCTGCTGAAAGAAGATAAAGCTTATTACTGCGAGTGCAGCAAAGAACGACTGGACCAGATGCGGGCAGAGCAGCAGGCTAAAAAACTGGCTTCCCGTTATGACGGCACCTGCCGGGACAAAGGGCTTAAAAGCGGCGTGATTCGATTGCGTGTATCGGAAGACCGCGGAGATATTAAATGGCATGATCTGGTGCGCGGTGAAATGGTAATTCACGCTCGTGAACTCGATGATTTTGTGATTGCCCGGTCTCTCGACGACCCGCTTTACCATTTGACCGTGGTGGCTGATGACCATGATATGGAAATCACTCATGTCATCCGCGGGGAAGATCATATCAGCAATACGCCCAAGCAAATTCTGCTTTTTGAGGCGCTGGGCTGGAAAGTGCCGGCATTTGCTCACCTGCCGCTGATTCTGAATGAAGATAAGAGCAAACTGAGCAAGCGTAAAAATAAAGTATCGCTAAATGATTACCTGGAGGAAGGGTATCTGCCGGAAGCGATTTTAAATTTTTTGGCTCTGCTGGGCTGGAACACCCCTGATGAACAGGAGATTTTTACAATGGAAGAACTGATTGAAAAGTTTACGCTGGATCGCGTACATAAAGGAGGGGCTGTTTTTGATGTGAAAAAGCTTGACTGGATCAATGGGGAATACATCAAAAAAATGGTCGCTGAGAATGTGGATGAGTTTTACCGTGTGGCTAAGCCGTTTATTGAAAGCAAATTGAATGAAGATCCGGCATTGATCAAAAAAATTCTGCAAGATCCGGATTTTGAAGGCCGTTTTAAAAAGCTTTCAGACATCCCGGAAGGACTGTCCCCTCTTTTTACGGCGCTCCCCGACTATCCGCTGGAGCTGATTGCCCGAGAGAAGTTTGGCATCACCTCTGAGATGCTGAAAAAAGTGCTTAAAAAAGTTATTGAAGTGACCAAGGGATTGGAATGGGAAAAGGGTGACAGCAATAAATCTCAAATGATTTCAGAGGCTTATGTGGGTATCGTGGAAACGCTCGGGCTAAAAAACGGACAAGTATTGTGGCCTATTCGTGTGGCTCTTTCGGGGCTGGAAAAATCCCCCAATTTTGCCACTTTAGCCGTTTATTTAGGCAAAGAGGAAACGCTGGCCCGACTGAAAAAAGCGCTTCAAAAAGCAAGTTAGGTCACCCCTGTCTCTTTTTATCAATATGAGCCCGATCATATTGTCTTTTTATGCAATATTGCCTCAACAATGTTCCGACAATGTTGCCTTTTTCAGACAGGGGTGGCCCTGTATAATGGCAACGTATGAATATCAATGTTTCGCAGAACGTTTCGCTGAAAGAATACAGTACTTATCGCGTGGGAGGACCGGCGCGATTTTTTGCGGAAGCGAAAAGCTGGGAGGCTTTTTTGGGCTTAAGAGAGTTTGCCAAACATCAGAAGGTGCCCTTTCTGGTACTGGGGGGTGGTAGTAATATTCTTTTTGCGGATGACGGTTATCCCGGACTGGTTATCTTAAACCGAATGGAAAAAGTGATTATTCAGGGCAGTATTGTGACAGCCGAAAGTGCGGTTAGTACTGCCAAAATGGTTTTGCTGGCAGCCAGACATAATTTGGGGGGTATTTCGGGCCTGGCCAGTGTGCCGGGTTCAATTGGCGGGGCGGTTTATGGCAATGCCGGTGTTCCGGAAGTTTATGTGAAAGACGTGTTTTTAAATGCCACGATCTTACCGGCAAACAGCAATAAACCACTGATTGTTGGCTCTGATTATGCCAATTTCGGTTACCGTGACAGCCATTTTAAAAAAACCAAAGACATCATTCTGGCGGCTTCTTTTCAACTTAAAAAAATGCCGGCACCGCTTATTCAGAAAGAAATCGCCATGCATGCTAAAGCCCGTGCCCTCAAACAACCGGTCGGCCTTACTTGTGGCAGTTTCTTTAAAAATCCGGGGACTTTTCCAAGTGCCGGTTGGCTAATTGAGCAGTGTGGCTGTAAAGGAATGCGGGAGGGCGGTGCTCAGATTTCCGAAAAGCATGCCAACTGGATTATGAATAACGGCAAAGCAACCGCTTCCGATATCATCAATCTGGCCCTCAAAGTGCATAAAATGGTAAAGGAAAAACATAATGTTGATCTTGAACCCGAAGTACAAATCATTCCGGAAAATCCTTTTCGTAAGATTTAAACTAAATCACCATGCTTGTACGAAAAAAGAATTCACATAAAGGCGATAACGGAAAGGTCATGATCATTGGCGGAAGCCCCCTGTTTCATGGCGCTCCCATTTTATGCAGTCTGGCAGCGGAATATTCCGGTGTGGACTTGGTTTACCCTTTCATCGCCTCCAGTCAGATTGAAGCGGCCAAAACATATTCGCTCAATTTTATTTTACAAAGCTTTAAAGAAGAAGTGCTGAGCAATAGTGATGTAAAGCCGATCCTGAGTTTCAGTAAACAGGTGGACTGTGTGGTTATCGGTCCGGGGCTTGGCACCGCGACCAAAACAAAGTCTGCAGTTAAATCTATCCTGTCTCAGCTGCAGGTACCTACGGTGGTGGATGCCAGTGCCCTCATGTACACGAATCAGCTTCCTGAGGTTTGCGTGCTCACGCCCCATCGTGGAGAGTTTTTGAGTATGACGGGCGACGACCCCACTCCTAAAAATGTGCAGAAGTGGTCTAAAAATCTGAAAGCCACGATCGTCTGCAAAGGACCGGAAGATATTATTGCCGATGATGACGAGATTGCCATCAATAACACCGGCAACGCCCTGATGACCGTCGGCGGCACCGGGGATGTGCTTTCTGGTTTCATCGGCGGGCTGATTGCCCAGGGCATGAATCCTTTTGATGCCGGCAAATACGCTACCCGCATTCTCGGACTCATTGCTGATAATCTGGCAGAAATGGAAAGCAGTATTCGGGCGGTTGATCTGGTTTATGCGCTTCCCGGAGCTCTTCTGAAAATGTGAGTATGTTTGAATTTGAGATCTTTAAACCTTATTCGGATCGGCTGAAAAGCGGCGTCACCCCTGACGCTTTTTCGATGAAAGATGCCGTAATGGCTGATCAGGTTCACGGGGATTTTATTATGGAAGTTAATGAAAAACCTGATGAATTACCGCAATGCGATGCTTTTATTACACGCCAGAAAGAACTGCCTATTATGGTAAAAGTAGCTGACTGTCAGGGAATCATCCTTTACGACCCGACGACTCATAGTGCCGCCGCTGTGCATTCCGGCTGGCGCAGTTCCTGTCTGAACATTCTTGGCAAAGCCGTCAAAAGGATGCAGGATTTTTTTGGATCCTCTCCCACCGACCTAGTGGCAGCAATCAGCCCTTCGCTCGGCCCCTGCTGTGCGGAATTCTCAGATCCGAAGATCGAACTGCCTGCCTTCTGTTATCCCTTTATCAGAGATAATAATCATGTGGATTTCTGGGGGCTTTCAATGAGTCAGCTGCAGGCCGCCGGCATTCCCCCATCTCAGATCGAATGTGCCGGCCAGTGTACTAAATGCCAGCCCGGTTTTCTTTCTCACCGCAAAGGAGATAGCGGACGTATGGGAGTTTTTGTTAAACTTTTATAGATGGAGTTTATTTTTGTACTTCTCATCAATGTCATTCGCATTTATAAATACGCGATCATCGCGCGGATTCTGATGTCCTGGTTTTCGCCGCATCCCCAAAGCCGCCCGGCTGTAATACTGTATCAGGCTACCGAACCTGTTTTAAAGGTATTCAGAGGGCTTATCCCGCCTATCGGGATGATCGACCTTTCTCCTCTTGTTGCTTTTTTTGCCTTGGACTTTGCCCAGATCGGACTTCTGAGTCTGATGATGAAACTATAATTTCTAGCTTCTTAGCCAATGAAGAAGTTTATCTTTACCATCATCGTGCTTCTTCTTTTCACAGGCAGTGCCTATGCTGATGATGAACTGACTAATGCGGGTTACGTGATTATGAAAACCGGCCTTTCCGACCTTTTGGTGGAACCGCAATCCGAGGATAACTGGAAAACCTATGAGATCAGCCTCAAGGGGGACGACCTTGATAAACTATCAACGCACAACGCCGTAATAAACAAAGTCTCGGATTACGAAATCAGGCTCATTCCAAAAATGGATTATCTGGCCAAAGAAGATAGTTACGCCTTTTGGCAGGTATTTGGACGCTATAATGATCAGTTTTTCTACATCGGCGGACTCAGTATCGAAGGTGAAATACTAGGTAATGCCATAGTGCCTCATGGCTTTGCCCTTTTTTTCTTTTTACTGGCCCTCGTGATGGCCTGGATGGTCTGGCATGTTAATCGGGGCAGTTAAAAACAACCACATGCACATCGATTTGGACTTTTTTTAGAGAAAAACTTGACTTTAAACGGCAGTTTTTTTAAACTTGGCAGGCTTCTCCAATTTTTTATTCTTAATTAGATCCATATAGCTAAGCGTTTACGTGTTAATGAGGCCATCAGAACTCCAAAAGTCCTTCTTGTGGATAAAGGGGAAATGATTGGAGAAATGGATACGGAAGAAGCCCTGAAGCGTGCGCGGGAAAAAGGTCTGGATCTGGTTGAAGTATCCCCCATGAGCAGCCCTCCGGTCTGCAAGATCATGGATTTCGGAACCTTTCTTTACAGTCAGAAGAAAAAGGATAAAAAACAAAAAAAAGGACAAAAGCAAACAGAAACCAAGACAATTCGCCTCAGCATTCGCACCGGTGTTCATGATCTGGAGATCAAAGCCAAGCAGGCCCGAAGATTCCTGGAAGACCGTAACATCGTAAAGGTCGTCGTTCTGTTCAAAGGTCGGGAAATGGCTCACGGAGACCTTGGAGTGGCTAAAATGGATGAATTTTATAAGATGCTGGAGGATGTGGCTGTGATTGAACAGGAGCCAAAAAGACAAGGATATCAAATGACTATGATTCTTAATCCAAGCAAATAATATGCCAGGAAAAGCTAAACCCGGAAAACAAAGGAATTCCAGCGCTGCCAAAAAGCGCATCAAAAGAACCGGCAGAGGTGCCTTTGCCCATGAAAAAGCCGCTCACAACCACCTTCTTCAGCAAAAGTCCAAAAAACAGAAACGCTTATCCGGCCGAGCGCTCAAGGTTTCGGGTTCCACGAAGATCTTAAAGCGAATACTACCTAATTAAATAGCCAAATGCCCAGAGTAAAACGAGGTGTTGCCGCTCATGCCCGACACAAGAAGCTACTAAAGCTCACTAAAGGTTTTCGCGGAAAACGTAAAAATGTCTTTAAGCTGGCCAAGAATGCTGCCATGAAAGCCGGCATGAATGCTTATCGTGATCGGCGTCTTAAAAAGAGAAGCTTTCATCAGCTCTGGATTCTCCGCATCAATGCCGCCTGCCGTGGTCATGAGGTGCGCTACAGTCGTTTTGTTCACGGGTTGGAACTCGCCGGTATTAAAATCGACCGCAAAATGCTCGCTGAACTGGCGGTGAATGAGCCGGCCGTTTTTGCTCAGATTGTGGAAGAGGTTAAAAAAGTGCTGCCGCCTCAGGGTGAAGCCGCTGATCTGGAAGAACTCAGAAAGAGGTTCGGAAAA
>JAFGTE010000016.1 GCA_016934215.1 Candidatus Peregrinibacteria bacterium
AAAAATGGACCGAAAAATACCGGCCACCATGGCCACCCAGCATCCCGATAACGCGCGGGAAGCTTATTGGAATAAAAAGAAATTCCAGAACACTCTGGATGAAACTGAAGAATGTTACCGCATGTTCGATGAACTCAAGTGCACCGAATACATGTGGGACTGGGAAGGAAAGTTCGTGGATGAGGCCGTGGTCGAAAAGCTTTTTCAGAAGTACTACAAATTCTTTAAGCGCCATCCGCTGGGAAAAGACGTTTTTCTGACTTTCCGCATTCCGAACACTGATGAAGAAAGCGGATACCGGCTCGCCCGCGCCTTTATGGCCATGCTGACCGCCGATGATCTGGCCCACGAAGTAGGCATGCACGCACCGCCGGTTTTCGAAGTTATTTTACCAATGACGACCAACGCCGGTCAGCTTTTACGGGTTAAAAAAACCTTCCACGAAGTGGCCGAATTTAAACGTTCCGCCTTTAACACCAAACGGAAAGATCAGCAGGAACTCGGCGTCATTCCGCTTTTTGAAGGTGTGGAACACCTTTGCAACGTCGATAAAGTCCTTAGTGAATATATCGAGGGCTGTAAAACCAGTTTCGGAAAGCAGCCTCCTTACATGCGTCCTTTCATGGCCCGCTCTGACCCCGCACTCAATGCAGGTCTTATTCCTGCCGTACTTTCCAGCAAGGTCGCGCTCCAGAAATTTGCGGAAATTGCTAAAAAATACAAAGTGCCCATGTATCCCATTATCGGTCCCGGCTGCCTGCCTTTCCGAGGCGGAGTGAATCCTGAAACCATTGCCGATACCATTCAGGAATACAGCGGCATCCGTACCATCACTATCCAGTCCGCCTTCCGTTACGATTATGATCTGGATGCGGTCAAAAAAGCCATTCAGCTGATCGAACGCAAATTGCCTCAGATGAAGTACACACCGCTTTCCAAAAAAGAGGTGGAAGACGTCATTTGGGTTAATAAAAGGTTTGGTGACTACTACAAATACACTATCGAAAAAGCCGCTGTCCTGATCAACCGGGTGGCGGCCAAAGTTCCTGGCAGACGGGAACGCATGCTGCATATCGGCCTTTTTGGTTACAGCCGCGGCGTCGGAAAAGTCAGTCTGCCGCGCGCCATTAAATTTACCGGTTCTCTTTATTCCATCGGCATCCCGCCTGAATTCATCGGTTCCGGCCGGGGTATTCGTGATGCTATCAGAGAAGGGAAAATTAAGACAATTGAAAAACATTACAATAATCTGCGGAAAGATTTTATTCATGCGGGCAAATACCTGAACAAAGAAAATCTGGCGGCCCTGGCCAAAAGTTATCCGGCCTTCCGCGAAGTCATGACCGATGTGCAGGAAATCGAAAATTACCTCGGCGTCGAACTGGGGCCCCTCAAAACCAAACACTACCTGCATCGCAATCTGGTTTCCTCTGTTTATCTGCTGGCTAAAGAGAAAAAGGATTTTTCCGAAGAGCTCGAAAAAGCCGCCGAGATTAGAAAAAGTCTGGGATAACCTCTTCTTACCTAAGTCATTATACAAATTGCTGTCACTGAGACATTAATTTGTATAGTGTTTCACAAGGGAAAGGGGCACTATATGATACAATAAAATCCATGCTTTCAAATAGAATCCAGAAACTTCGGCCCTCAGCCACTTTGGCCATCAACGCCAAGGCGATTGAACTTAAAAAGCAGGGGATCGACATCCTTAAATTCGGTACGGGCGAACCTGATTTCGACACGCCTGAACATATCAAACAGGCGGCCAAACAGGCACTGGATGAAGGCTTTACCAAATACACCGCGGCAACCGGCATTCCCGAACTCAAGGCAGCTATCGCCGACAAATTCAAACGCGACAACAGCATCGTTTGTGCCCCCGAAGACATCATCGTTTCCGTTGGCGGCAAACAGGCGCTTTATAATATCCTCATGGCCCTTTTAAATCCCGGTGATGAAGTGCTTTTACCGTCGCCTTACTGGGTCAGTTATGCCGATATGATTTTAGTCTGTGATGGTGTCGTAAAGACCATCGACACCCGCCCTAATCACTTCAAACTGACGGCCAAAATGGTCGAAAAAGCCATCACGCCCAAATCCAAAGTCCTCATCTTAAACAGCCCCGGCAATCCCACCGGCATGGTGATTGAACAGAAAGAGATCGAAAAAATCGCTGAAATTGCCCAAAAAAACCGGCTCTACATCATCAGCGATGAAGTCTACGAATATTTTTTGTATGACGGCAAAAAACATTTTTCCATAGCCAGTCTGCCCGACATGCAGGATTTAGTTTTTACGATAAATGCAGTTTCTAAAACTTACTCTATGACCGGCTGGCGCATCGGTTACATGACCGGCCCCAAAGAATTTATCAAACCTATTTCCAGTCTCCAGAGTCACAGTACTTCCAATCCCTGTTCTATTGCCCAAAAGGCCGCTTTAGCCGCTATCACAGGCCCTCAGGACTGCGTGAAAGAAATGGTTGCTGAATTTGAAAAGCGCCGGGACTTTGTATACGAAGGCTTCAACGATATCCCTGGTTTTAAGATAGAAAAACCGGAAGGCGCTTTCTACGCCTTTCCCGACATTTCCGCTACCAGCAAAAATGGTTTTGAGCTGGCTGAATTACTTCTCGAAAAAGCCCGGGTAGCGGTTGTGCCCGGTGGCGCCTTTGGCAAGGAAGGCAATCAGTTCATCCGTTTCTCTTTCGCTTCTTCCATAGCAGACATTAAAGAAGGGCTGAGGCGCATTAAAAAAGCTCTTTCCTGAATTGGTCGAAGAGCCCGCCCTGCTGTCGCAGAGAGGGCCCTTGTCGCTCCTTTCAGATTGAGATTTGAGCCCACACCACTTTCAGGGGCCGCATTTTGCTGAGCACGCTCAGCATAGCCAGTATCAGCGTCGCCACGAGGGCGACATCCAGGAAACATAGGTAGTACGTTGCCGCCTCGGGTAGCCAGCCCTGTTCCCAAATGGGATACAATGCCAGCCAGGCCCATTGAGCCAGCGTTTTGTACTTGCCTACCTTCGTCGCACGCTTGTGCTTCTTCCTGCGCCGCCAGCGCTTGAAGTAGTCCAGGCGTAAGAGCTGCCCTGAAATGTCCACCAGAAGCATCAGGATGATCAGGCTCACTCCAAGGTAGAGCAGCCAGAGAATCCCGTCATTTCTGATGGCGGCACTTTTTTTACAGAACGTCCAGCAGACGTCCAGAAAAATAGGCCCGACAGTGATCTTGTCGCAGGCCGGATCCAGACTTTGTCCCATAGAGGTTTCCCCCCGGTGATTCATCTGGGTCCAGAACGTCAGATTCTTGGGCGGTTTGCCCACGAGCCTGTCGTAGGCACGCGCGACTCGGCCATCGGCCAGATCCAGGCCACCACTCAGACACAGCAGTATGAGTGCTGCAAAGTAGTGCTCCTGTTTGTAGAGCCAAAAGTAGCCAAACCACGCAATGGGCACATGAATCAGGCTCATCCAGTTGGGCGGCAGAATGCGCCCCAGAACAAGCCTGCCCCGATCAGGCATGTAAACAATCGTGATGAGGAGCAAGGCACCCACCACGACGTACATCAACCAACGGTAGAATGGGTCGCTCGGCACGGGTTACTCCTCTCTTGTGAAAGAAACAGTGAGTCGCCAAACACCCCGGAGGGATTTGGTCAAAACCAGAAATATTCTAAAGCATAAAGTACATTTGTCAATCAACTGTTTTTCCTGTACAGTTAAAGGAAAACACAAAAATGTCCATCGAACAGCAAATCATTATTTTTCTTTTTACAACGGAGATCATATTTTCCGTGGTCGTTGTATTGATGGCAATAAAGACGCTTCTGAGCTAAAATAGGGCCATGTGGATTCGCCGTAAAGTAAAACCAGGGCAGCAGACCGGCCGCAAACTTGGTTATCCCACACTCAATTTTAATGCGGGAAATTTTGGCAATGATTATAAGCCTGGGGTATATGTCTGCGAAGTCCAAATTCGGAACAAAACCCATAAAGGAGCTCTGTACTTTGGCCCTAAACTTGGTAAACCCGGATTCGCTCTGGAAATTTATATACTTGATTACTCGGGTAATCTTTACAGCCAGGATATTCAGTTCAGACCACTCAGGTGGATCCGTGCGCCGCAAAATTTCAGTTCCATTGAGGCGCTCAAAAAACAGATACAAAAAGATATTGAATATCTCAAACTCGAAACCCGAAGTTCGAAAATATAATATTTCGAGTTTCGGGTTTTAAACTTCGAGTTTATAATTTAAACATGCTCAATTATCTGCGAAAGAAAATTAGTTACGACAATCCGTTTCGCCTTCTTTGGCATCGGCTGAAGGGGGTCACCGCAGCCACACTTTATGGCTTTCCCGGAAAGAAAATGGTGGTTATCGGTGTGACCGGAACCAACGGAAAAACCACAACCACCCATATGATCGAACACATCCTCCGGTCAGTCGGCAAAAAAGTGGCCATGATCTCCACATCGGATTTTTCAATCAATGGGAAAATGAGCCCCAATCTTTCTAAAAAAACCACCCTGTCTCCCTTCAAAACTCAGGCTTTTCTGAAAAAATGTCTGAAGCATAAAATTGATTATGCTGTGATTGAAGCTTCTTCTCATGCGCTTCATCAGTCGCGGCTCTGGGGCATTCCCTTTTCAATTTCAGTGATTACCAACATTACCCACGAGCACCTAGATTATCATGGAACAATGGAAAAATACGCGGAAGCCAAAAAAATTCTTTTCAGAAATGTCTCTGGGAATTGTCGGCGAAAAGACCCCGAATTTCTTAAAGAAATTCCACATCAAAAAGCCTTCGTCTTAAATACAAGCGATCAGTTTTACGAAAAATTTAAAGAAGTCCATTGTCCCGTGAACATCGATTACGGCCTGGATCGGGGAGATTTACGCGCCAGAGATATCACATATTCTAAACACGGCTCTAAATTTGCCGTGAAATATCATGGTCAGACAGTCGGTATAAATCTTCCTTTACCCGGAAGCTATAACGTTGAAAATGCACTCGCTGCCACAGGCGCCGCCTTGGCCTGCAAACTCAATCTCGAAGCAATCGCCAGAGCCCTTAACACTTTTAAAGGGGTCGGTGGCCGCATGGAACGCATCAAAAGCCCCAAAGGTTTTGAAGTTATCATAGATTTTGCTCTGACTCCCGATGCGCTTGAAAAACTTTACAGCATCCTCCGGAAAACGACGGAGGGCCGCCTGATCGGCCTGATCGGCAGCTGCGGAGACCGCGACAAAGAAAAACGCCCGAAAATGGGGGAAATCGTTGCTTCCTATTGTGATGTCACTATCATTACCGATGAAGAATCCTATACGGAAAATTCAAAAGTCATCATGGAAGCGGTACTGGAGGGGGCTAAAAAAGTCAAAAAAATGGGTGAAGCACTAAAGCTCATTGAGGACCGCTACGAGGCCATGGAGCACGCCATAAAACACGCAAAATCCGGCGACGTTATTGTAGTTACCGGCATGGGTTCCTTTCAGACCCGCACCATGAACAACGGCCCTATACCCTGGGATGAACGAAAAATAGCCCGTGAAATCATTAACAGGTATGCCTGACAAATGCCACCTTTGCCCTGTCTCTTTTTAACAACATTGTTCCAGCAATGCTGGAACAATGCTCCAATATTACTCCAACAATATCATGCAAACGAATGGTATCCTCGTCATCAACAAGCCGCCAAATTGGACCTCTTTTGATGTGGTGGCGAAAATCCGCAATAAGTTAGGCGTTAAAAAAGTCGGACATACTGGCACCCTTGACCCCATGGCGACCGGCGTACTCATATTGTGCCTCGGAAAGGCTACTAAACTGGCTCAAAATATGACCGGTTACGATAAAGAATATGTTGCCGAAATAATGTTGGGGGCCACCACTCCCACCGATGACGCTGAAGGAGAATTAACACCGGCAAAAAATGTGAAAAAAAAATCAAAAACAGAAATTCTTGAAACTCTTAAAAAATTTAAAGGCGAAATTTTTCAGCTTCCTCCTCAGTTCTCCGCCAAAAAGGTCAAAGGCAAACGCGCTTACGCCATGGCCCGCAAAGGCGAGGAAGTGAAGTTAAAGCCGGTAAAAATAAAAGTCCACGAACTTGAATTAATCAGCTATAAATGGCCCGTCGTCAAACTACGAATATTCTGTGGCAAGGGTTTTTATGTACGCGCTCTGGCCCGGGATTTAGGTCAAAAGCTCGGCACAGGCGGTTATCTTTCCGCCCTTCAGAGAACTAAAGTCGGCCCTTACACTATAAAACAGGCTGTCAGCATCGAAACAGCTGAAGAAAAAAATATTCTGCCCCCTCCGAATCTCTAAAATGCACAGCTCTTACTCTTTGGCCTGATGCAGATAAACTGTCTGAGTGGGAAAAGCGATTTCAATCCCTTCTTTTTCAAAGCTTTTAACTAACGCCAGATTGATCTTCTGCTGAGTATCCATGTATTCGTTATAGTCACTGGATTCCAGATAATAAACCGTTTCAAAATTCAGACTCGACGCCCCGAAATTGGCAAAATGAGAACGGTCAAAAGTCGTCTTTTTAATACTCTTAATAGTCTCTTTGATGATTTTCGGAATCTTACTCAGTAATTTATGAGGTGTGGAATAAGTGACTCCAATAAGAAAGACGATACGCCTCTTCTTCATCTTCTTAAAATTGCGAACCCGGGTGCTGGTCAGCTCATTATTGGAAATCACAATTTCTTCTCCCTGCAGGGCTTCAATGCGGGTCGTCTTCAGGCCGATCTTTTTTACCGTACCCATATTTTCTCCCACAATAATAAAATCACCGATTTCAAAAGGTTTATCCAGATAGAGCGAAAAAGAACTGAAAATATCGCTCAAAATATTCTGAATCGCCAGAGCCACGGCAATACCGCCAATACCCAGACTGGCCACCAGCGCGGAAATATTCACCCCCAGATTGGACAGAATAAGAAGCAGACCCGTACTCCACAAAATAAGCTTGGAAATCAGATTGAGAGCATAATAAGTCGTATTTTTCTCCCTTTTTCCATTCTGTTTTTTGGCAACTTTAGCCAGTCCGAACTCGATCAGTTCCGCAGCCAATTTAGTGGCCCAGTAAATCACCAGAATAACCAGAATGATTTCAACTGTTTTGTGAATGACCGGATGAAGTATCAGAATCTGTAACGCGACATACAGCGCCACAAAAAAGTACAAAATACCCGGAATTGTTTCAATTGCCCGTATAAATTCATCGTCCAGATCCGTTTTAGTCTTGTGCGCCCACTTTTCCAGTCTGGCAAAAATTCTGCCTTTCAGTAATTTCAGAAAGATCATGATACCGAGCAGTATGGCCAGGGCAATCAGATAGCTTTCCACGGTATTACCGAAATAGCTCTCTCCCAATAAATTCAAAAAATATTCTTTATCCATAATATTCACTTTAAAATGTATTGAATTGTCTTTTTATTTCAAGCCACTGGCCAGGTCCAGCAGCACCGCTTTCGGATCCGCGGCTTTCGTCACCCCGCTGGCCAAAAGTACACCGCGCGCCCCCAGTTTCAGGGCAATGCGCACATCTTCTCCGTTCTTTACGCCGGCTCCCACCAATAATTTTTCACTGCCGATCAGTTTGGCGGCATTCTCGATGATTTCCGGCTGGGCCGTTGAAACCGAAATGTCCCCGCCAATCAATTCCGGCGGTTCCACAGCAATAAGGTCCGGCTCGAATTCCAGAAAACTGGCCCCTTCCTCCGGGTCTTTGGCACAGACAATCGTTTTTAAACCAATTTCTTTGGCCCGCTCAATCGACTTCTTGAGTACGTCGCGTTCTAAGCGCCTTTCGGAGTGATTGAGTAGTGTGCCCACCGCCCCTGTCTGTTTAACGCTCTCCGGCAGAATATGGCCTGTACTGCTCCCGTATTTTACTGGATCAATATGCTGAGCATGTACTGGGATATCCAGTTCACCGCAAAGCCTGGTCAGATCCACTGCCTGCACGGCCACCTGAATATCCGCTCCTGTTTCACGGGCTACCTCCTGATGAACCTTTGCCAAAGCCAAAGCAGCATCCCCCGTTGCTGATTCGTAGGTTTTAAAATTAGTAATTATCATATTCCGATTTTAGCTGAAAGCCCAAAAAAGGAAAAGCACAGGTTCTGCCACCAGCAATAAACCGACAAGAGAAAGATAAATATACTTAGCCATTCGTTCAGTTTTCAGCTTGTGTTCCATACGGCGAACCTCCTGTAATTTTTCGAGCTCCTTCTGTTCAATAGCTGTTTTTGCTTCTTTTAATTCTTTTTCTTTACGCGTGTAATCAAGCAGAGGAACCATCGTTTTAACCTGCGCTTCCAGTTGACCCACTCGATACGTGGCGGCATCCAGTCGTTCCTGTTTTTCTTTCAATTCATTTTTCGCCTCAGTATATAAAGTCTTAAAAACACCCTCTTCATTATCTGGTTTCTTAACAGAAGCCACCCGGATGTCCTTGACCTCAAAACCGGAAGTTTTGGCAACAGGTTCCGGTTCAGCATCGGACGGATCTAATATGGTCGATTTGATGTCTACAAATTGTCCAATATGCATTTCAATAATCTTATCCACATCCATTCGTTTAATAAGCACACGACGTCCGTCTTTACGTGTTTTAAAGCGGAATTTCCGAACATAACGATCTACCGTTCTTGTAGACACTTTCAGAATTTCACTTGCCTCTTCCCGATCAACATATGTAGTGGACAAATTGGCCATAATAATTCAATTTATTTTATTTTTTTTACAAAGATCTTGGCAGGCCGTCTGAGCCGTCACCTCTCCAAGAATCAGTCAACAAAAGCAGTATAGAGACTAACATAATAGTCGTCAAATTTTTTCTGTTATCTTACAGGTTTCTTTGTAAATGACATCTGATCAATGAATTGATCAAACAGATAAGCCGCATCTTCGGGGCCGGGACTGGCTTCGGGGTGGAACTGAACGGAAGACCAGGGTTTGCTGACATGCCTGATCCCTTCCACCGTGCCGTCATTGGCATTCCGGAACCAGACCTTCCAGCCTTTGGGCAGAGTTTTCTCATCCACCGCATATCCATGATTCTGCGAAGTGATATAACAGCGTTGCCCTTTGTCATTAATAATATCGATACAAGGCTGATTGGCACTGCGATGACCATATTTCAGTTTATAAGTCTTAGCACCAGCCGCCAGACCCATCACTTGTGATCCTAAACAGATTCCAAAAATCACTTTATTTTGTTTCATTGCCCACTTCAGGGATTCAGCCGTCTTTTTGACCATAGCCGGATCCCCGGGGCCATTCGAATAAAAGACCCCATCATACTTTTCTTTGAGTTCCGAAAGGTCCGCATCCCAGGGCAGCCGGATGACTCTTACTCCCCGTTCCAGAAAAGCACGGATAATATTGTGTTTGATGCCGCAGTCGATCAGGGCGACGGTGGCCACCGCTCTGCCCTTCGGCTGGAGAACCACCTTTTTCTTTGGCGACACTTCCGCCACCAGGTTCAGAATATTCGGATCACTGAACGCCATATCCTTTGAATAAGACTCATCTTCCTCTACGATCTTGCCCAGCATCACTCCATGTTCTCTGAGCTTCTGCGTCAGAGCGCGGGTATCCACTCCTTTAATGGCAGGAATCTTATGTTTGATCAGAAATTTTTCAAGACCCTTTTTCGATTCCCAATGAGATTCCTTTTCGCATTCTTCCGAAATAATAAGGCCGCGCAGATGGATTTTAGTACTTTCAAACCGTTTACTGATCCCTTTCGTATCACATTCCCCGGGCACGCCATAATTCCCGATCATCGGGTAGGTCAGCACCAGAATCTGTCCGCGGTAACTCGGATCAGTAAAAGTCTCCGGATAACCCACCATTCCGGTATTAAAAACCACTTCCCCGTCTACAAAAAAATGCCGGCGACTGGGTTGGCCAATCCCGGCTTTTTTAAAGCGGGGTGAAGATTTTGTTTTTGGCCAATAACCGAACGACTCTCCAATAATTTCGGTGCCGTCCTTGAGAATGAGTTTTAAATTCATCTAACTGGATTCTTTTAGATCGACGACGCGGAGCTGAAGCTTTCTGTATCCCTGCCATTCATTGATCTCCAGATTGAAAGCGACGTCATAATTATTTTCGGGCTTAATTTTATCAAGATGTTCGCTAAAACGAAAGGCGATTGCCTGAAATTTCTTGTCGCCCAGTTTAACCGGAAACTGAAGGTGTTCTCCTTCTCTGCCAACTTGTTTTACTGCAAGAATCTGAGCATTTTTCAGAACCAGGGTCGGTTCAGGATTGCCATTTCCAAAAGGTTCGAACTTACGGATATTTTCCGATACGGCAAAACTCAGATCCTCGGCACTGGCCTCACATTCCAATTCCAAAATGCCGTGAAATTCTTTCAGATCAATATAATTACCGGCTCTTTCCTCAAGGATCTTCCTTAACTTCATCACATTTTCTTTTGGTATCGTAAAACCGCCTGCCAGCATATGCCCACCGCAGGAAGTAAAAAGGCTGCCCGCTTCTTTGCGGAGAAAAGCCGTGATATCAAAATCATTCAGACTTCGGCAGGAAGCGACGTATTCATCTTCTTTTTCCTGCATGGCAATACAGGGCCGATGAAAAATATCGCACACCTTACCGGCGATTAACCCCAATGTACCCGCACTCCATTCAGGGCTACTGACCACAAAAATAGGATTTTCATTTTTTGATTGTCGGACCTGATCAACAGCTTCTTTAACAAATTGCTGTACCAAAGTCTGTCTTTTTGTATTGAGTTCGCTGAGCATAGGAACTTTTTTAATATTTCCCAACAGAAGATCAAGAGCATGCTCGGCACTGTCCAGTCGTCCGGCCGCATTGATCCGGGGGCCAAGAAAATAACCCACGGTCGTACTGGTAATTTTTTTAGAATCCATACCCGATTCTTCCATCAGAGCCTGTATACCTGCATGATTGCCCTCGGAAAGACTTTTTAACCCATTATTAGTCAGTATCCGATTTTCCCCCGTTAACTTCATGCAATCTGCGATCAGCCCAAGCACGGCCAATCCCATTTGACTGTACAAATATTTTTCCGCCGTTGCTTCGTCAAAATAAAAAGGAGCCAACGCAGAAACCAACTTAAAAGCCACCGCTGAACCGCTTAATTCTTTATTGGGGTACGTGCAGCCAGGCTGTTTGGCATTGATCAGAGCATAAGGTTTAGGCAGAACGTCGGGAATATCATGATGATCCGTCACGATCACATCAATCCCCAATTTATGAGCCAAATGAATTTCATCAACATTGGCCGTTCCACAGTCCACCGTAATCACTAGTGTCACCCCCGCCTCGGCAAATTGTCTGATAAAATAATCTTTTAATCCATAACCGTCTTTTTCGCGATCCGGCAGGGTATAATGAACATTCGCTCCCACTTTTTGAAGAAAGCCAAAAACAAGGGCTGTTGCTGAAGTGCCATCCACATCATAATCGCCAAAGATCATAATTTTTTCTCGTTTTTCAATGGCACGTTTCAGTCTGTCTACCGCCTTCTTCATATCTTTGAGCAAAAAGGGGTCATGCAATTGCTTCAGGCTGTAATTGAAAAAAGAATAGATGTCTTCATCTGTTTTAAGACCTCGGTTTTCGAGCATCTTATCAATCAGACTGAGCTTATCATTCTCATTCTGAATGACCCATTTTTTCCCAAGGAAACTCATTACTCTATCGCTATCAGGGTGTGATTGTAGCGAAGAAATATTTTTTTGGCAAGCAACTTTAAAAAAAGAACCGTGAGCACCCCCCGCCGAAGCGGGAGGTGCTCTGGATCGGTTCATAGGAGGCGCGGTCTACTCTTCGTCTTCTTCCTTCTCTTCCTTCTCCATCTTCTCCCTCTCCTTCTCGGTAAGGGGGTAGCGGAGATATCCGCCTTTCCTCATCCACCTGGCCAAAACCGGCGAATAAGGATAGGCACGATCCGGAATGCCGGATGCCCGGAAAACGAAAGCCTGGGCGTAGGTCGCTGACGAGAAGAACTCGTTCAGGGTCATGGTCTTGTCACCGACCTTGACCTCATCCTTCACCATACGCACGTTGTGCGTATGGTCAAAGTAGATCTCCCAGTGAACACCGCCGCTCAGCCCTTGGATGATGTGGCCCTTGGCATCGTAGCCGCCGACGATTTCCAGTCGGTTGGTCTTGGCCTTACCGATGCCGACGATGGCCAAACGACCGGCCTTCTTGGTAGTGATACCAGCCACGGGCTGAACCACTGTCTTGAAGTAGCCGCTGATCAGCGTATCACCGCTGATGCTATTCTCCTCGAGCCACGCATGAAGCAGGGCGTTGTGCCCCGCAACAAACTCCGGGCTCTGCATCTTCTCCCCATCCGGACGGTTGGGGTTCCAGTCTTCGATCCCGAGAGATTCAGCGACCTCAGCAGAATCGAAGAACTCCACCGCCTTGCCGTCACCATCTTTCTTGGTGACCTGTTCGTGGATCTTCTTGACCATCCACGAAGTCGCCAGCTTGACGTCCAGGATCTCAGCGACCGCGGCGGAGTGGGGCCCATCGAGCGGGATCTCCACCCAGTCATTGCTGTTACCGAGCCGCAGGCCGTGGGGCGAAACGTAGAATTCCGCCTCGAGGTCCTTCTTGGTCTTGCTGGTGACCTTGATGGTCACCCAGTCGTTCCAGGTGCCGGGCATGTCGCCGTCGGCAACGTGCTGCAGCACGAGGAGCTGCTTCTTGGGGTTGCTGCTGATGGAGCTGTACTCCTTCAGGATCTTGGAGCCGGGGGTACCGACACCCAGGAGCATGAAGGCTGCCACAGCCAGTGCCGCAACCACAGCCACGATTCCCAGCACCTTGAGAGCGCGGGGGCTCAGGCGGGATGCAAGGGACCGGCGCGCTTCGGGCCGGACATCGTCGGGGGGCGGGCCGTAGCCAGTGGCTACAGGGGCAGCCGGAGTGCCGAGATCGTACCCGGCATTCATGTCGAACTCGTCGTTGCCGTACCCGGCATTCATGTCGAACTCGTCGTGGTAGTTCACTGAATTTCCTCCTATGAACAGAGTTGTTGTTGGCCAATGACTGGCGTTTTTGGCACCAGCATTGGGCCAAGTTTCAACCCTGTTCCGCCTGATTGTTAAAGAACTTTACTGAAAACCGGTTTCTTTTTTTGCTTTTTTCAGGAAAGACGGAACATCTTTGAAAACCCGGCAATGAGCAGGACCATCCGCACCGCGCCTTTCAATCACATGAAAATTTCCCTGATCATAGGTGTTATAAACGGTATAAGGATCCTCAGGATTATCTTCCTCTGTATAGGCCAGATCATCAGCAGTACCTCCGACGAACCAGATCATATTTCTGGCGGTAGCAGTCGTGGAGGCATAAGACACATGACCGGACTGGCAAGTTCCCGAGCAGGGAATCGAAGAATGACTGATGCCAAGAAATTTTTCCCCGTCCGCAGCGGCAAGGGTGTAATCCGGCAAATTAACGGGAAGATCTACCGCTTGTCTGAAACGGCTGTAATCCGTAATCGGTTCATTATCGGGACCCCGGTAGGTGCCGTGAAAACCATCCAGACAAATCATGGCATCGACGCCGCCTGGCTCAAAAGAATCAATACGCTGAAGCGCCGCACAGCCAGCCGAAAATCCACTCAGTCCGATTCTGCGGGGAATAACTCCCATGTTGTAATGATTGGCAACTGCCTGAGATATGCGATCCCGGATTTGCTTCCAGTCATATGACTGTTCCAGAGCGTCAATATAAACCTGTGAAAATCCATGGAGGTGCAGAGTGACAAGAATGGTTTTTCTCATTTCGGTGATCCATTCTTTTTGAAACAAATCAGGCCGGTGAAAGTGAATCCAGAGATCATACTGCGAATCTTCGACAGGATTGGCTGTGGGGTACATGATCCGGTAATCCGAATCCAAAAGCAGCCCCTCTGTCATGTCATTCCATTTATCCGGACGGTAACCTCTGACTTTATCCGGGGCTGTATAAGCTCCATAGGAATCGGGTTCAAACTTAGTACACTCCGGCAAATCAGAATGAGTCATAAGGCCGTTATCCGGGCCGGTAATTGCCCACTTTGGAGGCCTGGAACCCGGTTTAGGGCGCTTCGGCGTTTTTATTTCCGGCAGACTGTTAGCCAAAACACTGAACTCGGCATTCAGTTTTTTACGGGACTGATTCAGGTAAGCGCTGGTTCCAAGCGTTGCAAGGCTGGCGGCTCCCATCGAAGCAATAACGATACCCCTCTGATGATTAGAAAATTTGGGCATGGGCATAAAATAGGTGTTTATTATATAATAAGGTATTAATTATGTCAAGTTATTCTTCACATGAAAAAGGAGGGCAAAATTGGCTTAAACAAAAGAAAATCGAAGAATTTTTGCACTTCCAAAGAATCCTTGCACACTTTATTTCACTTGTCAATGGTCTAAGGGGATATAATGCCCGGCTTCCGTATTGATTTTTCGGCTTATTTTTGCTATAATATATGGATATTGTCATATCAATGGACAAAGAGAAACTCATACAAATAGCCAAAACTGTACCGAACTGGTTACTCGATAACTGGGTCGAAATCCTGATCGCAATAGGAGTTATTTTTTACGGAATTCCATGGCTGATTAAAATCGCCCGCTTTATTTTTGTGCATTTTATGGCAAAGGATCTTGTTTACCTCAGGATTGAACTGCCCCGCAGTGATTCCAAGATGGATCAGGAAAAACGAACTGAAAAAGATTTCAAAGAAAAAGTCGCTATCATGTCCCAGCTTTACCGGGCACTTTATGAAATCCGCGAACTCAATTTATGGAATCTGATCAAAACTAAAATCTGGCAGGCGGACAATATTTCTTTTGAACTTTTTGTTGAAAAGCAGCAATTATCATTTTATGTGGCCATTCATAAAAAATATCAGCATATTGTCGAAAAGCAGGTGACCACCTTTTACAACGACGCGGATATCAAAGTGCTGGAAAAACCTTATGAGCTTTTTGCAAAAGGGAAAAAAGCAAAAAGTTACTTCATGTACACCAAAAAAGATTATTGGTTTCCGATCAATATTTTCAAAAATATGGAGCAGGATCCGCTCAATGATATTACCAATGTTTTCTCCAAACTGGCTCCTGAAGAAAAAGCGGCCATCCAGATCATCGCTAATCCGGTGGCCAGCAGTAAATGGCATGAGGTGACAGAAAGAATGGGTACCTTACTTTTTAAGGCACAACCCCTGCCGATAAAAATTCCTATTCCGATCATCGGCCCGATTCTGGCCCTGATCATCAACGCCTTTCGTAAGGGAGGGGGTAGTGGGTCCACCAATCAGCCGGGAGCTTCGGGCGGTGATGCTTATATCCGTATGCTTCAGCCAAAAGAAGAAGCCCTTAAGCGGGTCGGCGAAAAAGCGGGACAAGTCGGTTTTGACACCTCTATCCGGCTGGTGGGTGTGGCAGACAACAAACAGCGGGCAACCGAAATCGCTAACAACCTCAACATTGCCTTCAGTATCTATCATGATCAGTTCAACAACTGGTTTCAGAGTCGTCGTATCATTCCTCTCGATTTCATCAACAATCCTTTGATGAAATATTTGTTTAAACGCCGTATTCCGGGAATATTTCATAAATGCAGTTTGCTGGCACAGGATGAACTGGCTTCACTTTATCACTTCCCCGATTCCAAATACAATCCGGTTCCGGTCATTAAATGGCTGGCTTACAAGGTACTTCCACCACCTGTCGAACTGCCTACCGAAGGCGTGCTTATTGGAAACAATGTTTTCCGCGGTCAAAAACGGGAAGTCCGTATCATGCGGGACGACCGCACCCGTCACCAGTACATCATCGGGAAATCCGGTTCCGGTAAATCTGTCCTTTTGTCATTTATGGCGCGACAGGACATCTGGAACGGAGACGGTGTCTGTATGGTGGATCCGCATGGAGATCTGGTCGAAGACACCTTGCAAACCATACAAAAAGAACGTGCCCATGACGTCATACTTTTTGATCCGGCCGATACGGAAAGGCCTATGGGGCTCAATTTGCTTGAAGCCCACACTCCCGAAGAAATGGACCGCGCTTCATTAGATGCCATGGAGATTTTCATCAAGATCTTCGGCGATGAAATTTTCGGTCCGCGAATTCAGCACTATTTTCGTAATGCCTGTTTAACGCTGATGGAAGATGCGGAAGAAGGGGCAACCTTGATTGATGTGCCGAGAATTTTTACCGATGAAGAGTTCCTGAAATACAAATTGGGTAAAGTTTCAAATTCTGTTGTACGCTCTTTCTGGGAACATGAGTACGCCAGTACGGGGGATCGTGAAAAACAGGAAATGATTCCGTATTTTAGTTCAAAATTCGGTCCTTTTATCACGAATACCACTATCCGTAACATCATTGGTCAGGCCAAATCCGCCTTCAATATCCGTGAAATAATGGATACCCAAAAAATTCTTCTGGTAAATCTTTCGAAGGGTAAAATCGGAGACGTCAATGCTCAGTTGCTTGGACTGATTTTTGTCAACAAAATCAATATGGCAGCCATGAGCAGACAGGACATGCCTAAACAAGACCGTAAGGATTTCTATCTATATGTAGATGAATTCCAGAACTTCGCGACGGACACGTTTGCCACCATTTTATCTGAAGCGCGTAAATATCGCCTGTCGCTTATCATGGCGCATCAGTACATAGCCCAGCTCACTAAAACTCCCACCGGTAAAGACGACACACGCGTCCGGGATGCCGTATTCGGTAACGTGGGCACCATGTGTTCCTTTAAAGTGGGTGCTGAAGATGCTGAATATTTGGCCAAGGAATATGCCCCCAGCCTCTCCGAACAGGATATTCTGAGTATTGCTAACTACAAGGCCTACGTGAAACTCAACATCAACAATACCACTTCCAGGCCCTTCTCAATGGAAAGTATCTGGGATCCGATTGAAAACAGTAAACTGGCTGAGGTCCTTAAAAAATACTCCCGTATGAAATACGCCCGAAAAAAAATGTTTGTGGATCAGGAAATCGAAGCAAG
The DNA here is from genome assembly GCA_016934215.1 of Candidatus Peregrinibacteria bacterium. Lineage (GTDB taxonomy): Bacteria > Patescibacteriota > Gracilibacteria > UM-FILTER-43-11 > UM-FILTER-43-11 > JAFGTE01. The sequence continues at coordinate 17,056 of JAFGTE010000016.1, forward strand.
ATTGGGAATCACATAAAAAATCTTGTTTTAATAAAAGGGGCAGGGTATGCTTACTAAGCGTATTTCCTAATATATAAAAATTTATGAGTAAGCAAAATAAGCTGCCAATTTCATTAGTGCTTTCAGTGATCGCTTTACTGCTCGCTGGGTACGCAAGTTATGGCGTGGTGCAATTGCGGGAAAAACACAAAGAGGATGTTTTTAAGGCCAGTATTTTTGATGCCATCGATGATTATGTTGCCGAAAAAACGGGCCAGCCAACTGGTCCGGTCGATGTCAGTATTGACGATGATCCAGTGAAGGGAGATGAAAAAGCTCCGGTGACGATGGTTGAATTCACAGATTATCAGTGTCCTTTCTGCGGACGTTACAGTCGTGAGACTTTGCCTCAAATTGTTGAGAATTACATAAATACCGGTAAGGTTAAATATGTGCTTCGTGATTTTCCACTAGGCAACCATCCTGATGCCGGTCCTGCGGGCAATGCGGCTGAATGCATCCGTGAACAGGGCGGTGATGATATGTATTATGATTATCACGATATCCTCTTTAACAATCAGTCCGAATTAAGTAAAGAAAAACTCAAAGAATATGCGGCTGATTTCAGCATTGATCAAAATGAGTTTGCCAGCTGCATGGATAGCAATAAATATGCTGAAGAAATGAAGGCTGACTTCGATGATGGCAATTCTTATGGCGTAAGAGGAACGCCTGCTTTCTTTATAAATGGCAACTTAATTGCCGGAGCGCAACCTTACGAAAACTTTGAAGCGGCCATTGAACAAGCCTTAGCTGAAGCTAAATAAGCTCTATGACGCTCAAAAGACTATTTCAATCGATCCTAATAGGAACCGTATTCTTAGTGACGCCTTTAGCTTATGCGGCAGACACCGCTGAGAATACCATTCGGATTGAAGTTTTTGAACGTGAAGATTGCGGGCATTGTCAGGACGAAAAAGAATTCTTAAATCAACTTCAAAAAGAACGTGAAGATCTGATTTTAGTCTTTCACGATATTGGTGAAACCAGTCATAAAGGTCATTTCCTGCAACTTACTGAGCTGGAGAATTTGCCCAAAGTGACCCCTATTACCATTATCGATTCAGTGGTGCTTCAGGGGTTTGATACGCCGGAAACGACCGGCAAAGTGATCAAACAATTAATTGAAAAAACAAAAGGTAAGAAACAATACACTTTCGAAGAATTTATTGCGGCAGGAGGCAGTAAGGAGATTCTGAAAGAAGAAGGCACTTGTGAGTCAGATGAAGTCTGCGCCATTGAAACCACTGAGTATTTTGTTCATATTCCTTTTGTCGGGCCGGTTGATGTAGCCCAATACAGTTTGCCGACCATGGCTTTGGTCCTGGGCTTTGTGGATGGTTTCAACCCCTGTGCCATGTGGGTGCTCGTACTCTTTTTGACCATTCTGCTCGAAGCGGGCAGCCGTCGTCGTATGTTTGAAATGGCCGGCCTTTTTATCTTTGCGGAAGCAGTGATGTATTACCTGATTCTGAACGTCTGGATGACTACCTGGGATTTTGTGGGCATGGACCGCATCATCACCCCTATCGTTGGTTTGGTAGCTGTAGGGGCTGGTATGTACTTTTTATATAACTTTTATAAGGCCGATACCAGCTGTAAGGTCGGAAGTCTGGAAACCAAACGAAAAACCCATGAAAAAATCAGAAAATACGCTACGGTCCCTATGAATGTTCCGGTAGCTCTGGGTATTTTAGGCCTTGCCTTTTCAGTGAATATTATCGAATTTGCCTGTAGCGTCGGCATTCCCCAAACTTTCACGAAAGTACTTGATCTCAATTACTTAAATTTTGGTGGCAAACAAGTGTACAACGCGATGTACATCCTGATGTATATGATCGATGACTTGGTGATCTTTGGCTTAGCCCTATACAGTTTCGAAAAAATTGGCCTGACAACAGCCAAATACACCCGCTTTTCTCATTTTGTCGGAGGAATCCTGATGGTTCTTCTGGGAATTATTTTGCTGACTAAACCCACACTTTTGGTTTTCGGATAATATGTGCTAAGCGTCGCGTTCTAAACGCCCTCTGGTGGCAGGATGAATACCAACAAACTGATTTGGAAACGCTTCAATAAGCCATCCCTGTCCTATATCAATCAGTCTGCCGGCTATCCGATCAATATCGGCTCCCGGGAATTTGTGTAAATTACTGACAAAGGCTTTTGCATATTCCAGATGTTTTGCAGCAGGATGTTCAACAATTTGCAGGGCTAAACCAGGATAATCCAGCCCCTGGAATTTCTCAATATATTGAGCCAGGGAAGCTCCTTCGCCCGCAACAATGAGGGCCTGAGCGACTTTGCTATGATCAAGACCTCTGAAATTTTCAAAATGAAGCGCAAGGGAGTAACCATAGCCTCTTTGAATCAATACTCTCGCAACGGTTAAATGGCTCAGGCGTTTAAAATGAGCCAGATATTTAGCAACAGCTTCTCCCTGGCCGTTAATCATAAGTGCCACAGCCAATCTGGCTTGTGCCTGAGGCTGATCAAAACCTATAAATTTATCCAGATTTGCAGCAATTAAATCACCTCTTTCATTGACGATTAATTGAGTTATGATTTTTGTTTGATCAAGGCCTCTAAAGTTTTCCAGATTGGCAACCACAAGTTCAGGGGCTGAAGAAGTTTCAATCAAAATTGAAGCAAGCCTTTGATGGTCTACTCTAAATTGTTCCAAATGTTCCAGCACCATTTTTAAATCCGTCACTTTAAACTGCACAATGCCAGACATAAGCTTATCAACAACATCCCGCTGCAATCGTTGAACCGTTTCCGGGGTCAGGCTAACAATTCTTTCCGCAGCTTTTATTGCCTGAAGACCTTTATCTCTGGCTTGATCAATAGTATTACTATCGCGCGGCGCCGGACCAGTT
>JAFGTE010000017.1 GCA_016934215.1 Candidatus Peregrinibacteria bacterium
AAGGCGAAGTAATTTGAATAGCCTAAGCACGGTACCATTAGGCCTGATGTAATAAATGTCTCTTAATTCGGGAGGCAGCCAACAAAGCTCTGAAAATTACACTTTGACCACGCCCCCTATTAAGTTTAAACTCCATGCGCTAACTAACTTATTTTATGGGTAAATTCAACAGAAACGAAAAATCATGGGGGCACAAAGGCGGCGGTCATGGCGGCTTTAGAAGAGATTTCGGTAAAGGCCGTATGTTCCCCGCCGTATGTGCGGAATGCGGCAATGACTGTGAAGTCCCGTTCAAACCCACCGGTGACAAACCTGTATTCTGTAACCGCTGTTTTGAAAGCGCCGGCGGAAGAAATTCAAAACCGCAAAGGGAATTCCGTCCTCAGCGTTCCTTTGAAGAAAAGCCCAAAGCCGCCAACAACGAAGAGCTGAAAGTGCAGTTTGAACAGCTGAATGCCAAACTGGACCGCATCCTGAAGATGCTGGCCCCGGTCGTCACACCGGAAGCAAAGGAGGTGAAAGAAGTGAAAGAAGTGAAAGAGAAAAAAACAGTAAAGAAAGCGGCAGCTAAGGCGAAACCGGCGAAAAAAGCGGCCATTAAGGCGAAACCGGCGAAAAAATAGGAATTGCCTGCGGAATCATCATCGGGAAATTCTCAGTCACCAAAGGGAGTCCGCTGTATTTTAATCAGATGAGGTGTGCTAGAATTGTATCGGTAATACTCTTCATATATGTTGCAAACGTTAAAAAGTAATTTTTAACACTATGGCACAATTTGAACCATTTGCCCCAAATGTAGAAGTCAATGGAGAAACAGTATTAGCCACAGTTAATTCATTTCCTGAGTATATGAAGGATATGGCTATTAAGTTACTTAAGGATTCCGGAATAAGTAATCCCAAACCAGGAAATTGGTATAGTCAGAAAGCATGGCTGGATTCCTTTCGTGAAATCTATGAACAATATGGAAGCAATACGCTCTATGAAATTGGAAAAAGAATACCGGCGAACGCAAAATTTCCCCCAAAAATACACAATATTGAAGAAGCCCTTGCGGCCATTGATGTTGCTTATCATAATAATCACCGCAATGGAAAAATTGGGTTTTACAGGCTTGTCAAACACGACAAGGCGAATAAGCGATTGATTATGCACTGCAAAAATCCTTATCCTTGTGATTTTGACCGGGGCATTATTACTGCCATGGCCAGAAAATTTGAATTTTCAGTTGAAGTAGAGTTAGATACCACCAAGCCATCGAGAAAAGAAGGCGCTGAGGACAGTTGGTATATTGTGTCATACTAGTAATCAATCACAATGTTCTGTTCAGGATTCTAATCACTTGCCTCCGCCTCCTTTTTGGACGCTTCTTTATTCGCTTCATCAGCACTTTCAAGTTTATTCAGTGATTTCTGAAGCTCACGTTCTTTTAATTAATAGGTGTATTATACCAGTAATGTTAAATAAACTTATCCCATTCCTATTGGCTGCCTCCTTCCTGTTCACCAGTCCGGTCCTGGCGCAAGGTCAAAAAGACGGAACGGGCGTGGATCCGATTCTTGAGTCGGTTGGCGTCGAAAAACCCGCTGAATGGGACAGCTGGAGCCGGGAGCAGAAATTTGATTTTCTGCAGGACATGGGAATCATGCCGATCGATGGCAGGTATCAGGGTAAGGCCGATATCAGTGGCTTTATCGCGCCCAACACAGAAGTATTTAACACAGAAAGAGCAGAAGAAACAAAAGATAATTCGATCATTCTTTACGCACTTGCTTTCTTAAGTCTTTTCATCGCCTTTTCAGGTTTTTTCAGAAATACAAACATCATCAAAAAAATCGGACATATAGTCAGTTTATATGTTTTACCGGTCGTACTGATCAGCATCGGAATCTTCTTTCCTGCCAAAGAAGTTTTTTTGGAAACGGGTTTCTGGGCGGAAAGAATGCTGATCTTTCTTTTAATGGTCAAACCTGTGGCCGTGATCTTTTCGAGCAAAACACTGATGAGAGTGGTGACTTTCCGGAAAGAACTGGGCATGGCCAGCTTCTGGCTGTTTTTAGTGCACGCAGCCGGTTTTTTCGTTATTTACGAAATGAGTTTTGCGGGTCTTTTTTCAAGAACCGCAAGCCTCTGGGGCACGGTGGCCGGTATCATCATGATCGTACTGGCCATTACATCCAACAAAAAGTCTATGCTTTGGCTTGGCAGTAACTGGAAGAAAGTCCAGTATCTGGCTTATCTGGCCCTGTTTGGAACACTTCTGCACACCAGTATTGTCGGCAACAACATGCTGAAGTTTTACATTGTGTTCGGTTTGTTTACCTTATTAAAAATCATCGAGTGGAGCAGGCGGAAAGCTTAATATAGATATTTGTTTTCTATATAATTCAAAATTAAATTAAGTGGACTTGACCCATAAGCTTTTTCGTGTTATTTTGATGCACCTGAATTTTCCCAATAATGAAAGAACAGCCTCAATTATCGGATAATCCTTATGAGCACACACTGGCTCTGATCGCCCGTAAAAATCTGAAAACTCTGAAACAGGATTTAGCTCGGCAAAATAAACCATTAAGAGTGTCTGATCAAAAAGTTTTGGCTTACATAAGAGATGTTGATCCCGAACTGCTTACGATGCTGCCGATACCATTTAGCAATCAGCTGATATCACGCTTCTGGTCAACGCGGGAATCTGAAAATCTATTAAAAATATTATTAGAATTAAATGAATACGCTTGCGATGAAGATTTGGAACGAAATACGCGGGCAGAAATGACAGGGCAGGCAACTGCCATAAGGGCATGCTATCTGGGCCGTGAACTTCAGGCAGAAGAACCCATGACGGGCACTAGTGAATTCCTTTATGACTTTCTTTGTCTTATCATTCCGCAAGCTACCAGCTGTGGATATGAATTACCGCCCGCATGGACTGATCAGCTCTCAAGAAAGCGAATTGCAGATTTACTCACTCAGGGGTATCAAGACAAGATAGCTTTTGACCTCACGCTAAACAAAACAAGAGAAATCGCATTAGAAAACGGTGACGAACTTACGCGTCATTTTTATGAACATGTGATAGATCCTAATCGTGAAAGTGAGCGTTCTGCATCCTTTTGGAGAGAAGCATTTGAAGCGTTTATCAGTAGATTTCCGGATCCAAAAGATTTCGTATTTGAGCTTCTGGATGTTCAGAGAATGCAAGCATTAAGAAAAGAACAGCAATCATAACATTGTCATAATCCTGCGTGCCTGCTAACATACTCCCCTTACCTTTTAACTGACTTAAAATGGGAATCAACGAAGCACCTTATCAGGGCACCTTTGCCGAGTTAAACGACGCCGATCTTTTTCAGATTGTGGAAGAAAACGGCCGACTAGGAAGAGAGGCCTTTCAGAAGATTGATGGCCGGGCATTCCTGATCGATAAAAAGAAAAGGGGGGGTGAACTGCTAAGAAGCGCTGAAGCAGAATCTGTCATAGTAAGCAGCACGCGGGTAAGACTTTTGGGCAACTTCGGAAGAGTGCTCCCCGTATCGCAGTAATCAACCAGTTCATTTTTCTAAAACTGAAAACTGTGCGATAATAAAGTCAGCAAACATAAATAAAAAAATATGGACTCAAAAATACTTCAAGGCTCCCAGACCAGAACGTACAAAAAAGATGATATTATCCTGAATCAGAACGAAGAAGCCGATGGAATGTACGTCATCAATTCCGGTCAGGTGGCGGTTGAAATCGACGGCGATTATGTCACCACCCTGAAAGACGGTGATTTTTTCGGTGAGATTGCTCTGATGCTTCATGAACCCCGCAGTGCCACCATTCGGGTGATTTCCGATGAACTCTCCGTGCAGTTTATTTCCAAAGAAAAATTCGAAGAAATCAAAGAAAGCCTGGATCAGGACGTGCTGACACAGATCCTGCAGAGGCTCAGTGATAATTACGAAAGATAATAAAGATTAACCGGCCGTTTTTCGTCCACGGCCTGCCATCAGATCCCTGAAGGTCATTCGGGGAGATGATTTTAAAACAGGCGCGGAGTGTTTCAATGACCTACGATTTTCTTCAATGATACGATGGGCACCGGATTCACTGGTCTCAGATAAGGCCAGCAGACAGCGGGCTCTCGATTGATCGATGTTATGCTCCTGACAAAGCTTCTCGACACGATTACCAAGCTCCATCAATTCCAGCATGACTTCATTTGCAGGTTTTTGCCGGTTCCCAAAAATAGAGGCCCGGGTACGCTGAACAAAATCCGTGATTGCGACGTTCTTCTGTTGCTCATTTTCAGCGGAACGTAATCGGACCGTTGCGATTGTGTAAAATGTTTCTATTCCTGAAGCCATAATCCATATTTATTTTAAAATCAGCATACCACAAAAGCGGATGTGATACAAATAAAGGGCTGAAATAATAAAACTACATCGGCAGCCCCTGTCTGAGCCTCCGGTCCTGAAACTCAGCAATGGTCCGGAGTGCATCACTCACCTGGATCCAGAGATCGCGATTGTCCGGAGTGGCTTTGTAATTATCATTCCCGAGTTCAACCAGCCAGGCCGTAGCAATATCGACTGCATTCCCGCTGAGGGTTAAACGCTTTTCAATTTCTTCACGAGGAACCTTGGTAAAGCGCTTCAGAGCAAACGCGATCTTATCTTTGTGTGGAGCAATCGCACTATTAAAGGCTTCCATGCTTTCAGCATCGCGCCAGTGACTGAGGTCATGAGTCAGTTCAGCAAGGTGAAACCAGGCATCCGGAGAATTTTCACCAGCCGCAAGTGCCTCCCGGGCCTGTTCTCTCATCAGATCACAGGCGGTCCACGAAGCAAGGACATCTTTCTTATCTCGGCCCGGCGCCTGAATCATTCTGGCTTCAGAACCTCGTTCCCGCCAGTTAGAGGGACCATATGGTTTTAAAGACTCTTGTGCAGTATTCATAGTATATTGCTTACAAAATATTGAGTGGAAAGTATTTATATCAAATAAAGTGTATAATGTCGACATATTTATCATTAATCGTCATAAGCCTATGAAAGGATATTACGGTCATATCGAAAAAGACACGCTTAATAACAATAACTTCCGAAAAGTGCTTTACAGTGCAAAGCATTGTCAGCTTGTTTTGATGAGCCTACAGCCCGGAGAAGAAATCGGTATGGAAATACATGATGAGAATGACCAGTTCTTCCGTTTTGAAGAAGGGCAAGGGAAGGTGATCATCGATGACAACGAGTATGAAGTGGGAGACGGAGATGTCATTATTGTACCGGCAGGCGCTGAGCACAATATAATCAACACGTCAGAAGACGAGGCGCTCAAACTTTATACCATTTACTCACCGCCTCATCACAAAGACGGCATTATCCGGGCCACCAAAAAAGAGGCAGAAGAAAATGAAGAGGAATTCGACGGAATAACCACTGAATAGTTGATTATTTCCCTAAAAAATGCTATAATTTAAGGAAATATCAATACACTATGCTGGATGACAACCTAAACGGAGAAAAACTTTCCAAGATGATTAAGAACGCGCGTTTCAATCACGCGGAAGATTTTATGAATGAACTGGAGGAACCGCTTCAGAAGAATTTTTTTGTGGACGACGACCGGATTGTTGAAAAACTCCATACTCAGGTCAAGCGCGCAGACATCCGCATTATGGATAAAGTGACTAAACGGGAAGTCCTCATGGTCATCGGCTTCAAAATATTACGGGACGCTCCCCAGCTCGACCCGCTGGACATTCAGAACTTTCACGCGGAATGCAAAAAACTGAAAAGCCGGTATGGCGTTCTGATGACTGAAACAGAGGTTCATTTTTACGAGTATAAAAAGGAAGGCCCCGAAGAAATAAAAGAGATTCAGCCCTTCAACTACATTGACGCTGATTTTGAAATGCACATGGGCTCCCAGCAGTATCAGGACTGGCTGATATCTAAGAAGTACTGGATCATTGGTTTCGGTCTGCTTATCATCATGCTGCTTTCGATGAGTCTGGCCAATCAGAAGCAATGTGAACAGAGCGGCCCGATCAAGGCCGAGATCCGGAGCACCGGCGAAAAAATGTACTTTCTGCCCGAGACGCCCGGCTACAGCGGCAGAACCACCGGTGACGTACCGGGAGAGCGCCGCTACTGCGATGAACAGGATGCCATCGACGACGGGTTTGTCCTGGCCAAGTAAAAACAGACTTGCAGCGCCTTCACCCTTTTGCTCAGAAGCTTTTTTTGCATATAATGTTCTCACATAACCAAGGAACATCATGAGTTTTAAAGTGAAACGGGCCCGGGATTTTGTGGGCAAAGAAGCCACGCTGGAAGGCTGGATGTACAACCGCCGCGGCAGCGGAAAGATTTACTTTTTACAGCTCCGGGACGGCACCGGTTTTATGCAGGGCATCGTGACGGAAGAAGACAGCGGCCGGGAAGCGATGGCACTTGCCGAAAAACTGACCGCAGAAACCTCCGTACGGGTAACGGGTCTGATCAATCAACATCCCAAACACGAGGACACCTTTGAAATGATCGTCAAAAAAATCGAACCCATTCAGATTCCTCCGGAAGAATATCCGATCAGTAAAAAGGAACATGGTCCGGATTTTCTGCTGGACAACCGTCACCTGTGGCTGCGTTCGGGCAAGCAGTGGGCCATTCAGCGAGTACGCAACACCATCATCAATGCCACTTATGAATACTTTGCCGACAATGATTTCATTAAAATCGACGCACCGATTTTAACGCCGAATGCCTGCGAAGGGACCACCGAACTTTTTGAGATCAACTATTTTGATGAAGACACCGCCTACCTGAGTCAGTCCGGACAGCTGTATATCGAAGCTGCCATTATGTCACATGGCCGGGTCTTTGATTTTGGGCCGGTTTTCCGGGCGGAAAAAAGCAAAACCCGCCGCCACCTGACGGAATTCTGGATGATGGATGCCGAAATGGCCTTCTGTGACCACCGGATGAGCATGGAAATTCAGGAGGGGCTGATCATGAACATCCTCAAACGCGTTCTGGAAAAAAATCTGAAAGAACTTGCCATTTTAGAACGCGATACTGAACCGCTGAAAAAAATCAAACCCCCTTTCATTCGCAAAACGCATGCCGAAGTGGTGGCCGAACTTCGGACCATGGGATCCGATATCGGCGAGCGCGATGACCTGGGCGGCGATGATGAAACCATGCTCACCCAGAAATACGACCTGCCGATTTTTGTGGAAAAGTATCCCGCTGAAGTGAAGGCTTTCTATATGAAACGCGATCCCGAAAATGAAACGCTGTGCTTAAACAACGATCTGCTAGCGCCGGAAGGTTATGGCGAAATCATCGGCGGCTCCCAACGTGAAGACGATTTTGATACGCTTTTCAAACGCATTAAAAATCATGGTCTGGATACCAAGGTTTTTAACTGGTATCTGGATTTACGAAAATACGGTAGTGTGCCGCACAGCGGTTTTGGGTATGGTCTGGAGCGCATCACCGGCTGGCTCACGGGGATTCATCACATTCGCGAAACCATCCCCTTCCCCCGCCTGATCAACCGCCTCCGCCCCTAATCATGCCGCGCAAACTTTACACGGCCGTATCTCTTTTTTGCGCAATATGGCTGGGACATGGTTGGAACAATATAATCAATCAGTGATATACTGGCAACAGCCATAAAAACAAAAAAATGAACACCATCGTCGCTATTTCGCCCATCGTGATCCTGATCTGGCTGATGACCAAAAAGAATTCGATGCCATCCCATCGCGCCCTGCCGCTGGTGGCTCTTTTGCTTTACCTCCTCAAAATCCTCTATTTCGGTTCGGATTTTAAACTGATGAACGCCACTGTGATCAACGGCCTGCTCACGGCCTGGACACCCATATTGGTTATATGGGGCGCTATTTTTTTGTTTCGCACCATGGAAAACACAGGCGCCATGAAAACCATTCGGGAATGGCTGAACGGTATCACCAATAACAAAGTTGCTCAGCTGATGATCATCGGCTGGGCTTTTGCATTTCTTATCGAAGGCGCGTCCGGCTTCGGCACCCCCGCCGCCCTGGCCGCCCCCCTGCTCGTCGGCCTCGGGTTCCCGGCCCTCAACGTGGCTATCCTGACCCTGATGATGAACTCGGTGCCGGTCACCTTCGGTGCCGTAGGCACGCCCATCTGGTTTGGACTGGGACAACTCGGCCTGACCGAAACTCAGCTGCTGGAAATAGGAATGAAGTCTTCCGTGGTACACGGTGTGGCCGCCCTGGTGATTCCCATCATTGCCCTGCGCTTTGTAGTCCAGACAAAAGAAATTAAACAAAACATTATATTCGTCTATCTCAGCATCCTTTCCTGCACGATTCCTTACGTTCTTCTGGCTCAGGTGGGCTATGAATTCCCGGCCGTTATCGGCGGTTTCATCGGCCTGATATTTTCCGTCTGGCTGGCCAAATGCGGTATCGGCCTCAAACGAAGTCAAAAAACAAAACCGGCCAAATTCACCTTCGGCCAAATCGCCAAAGCCACGTTTCCTTTATGGGGCACCATAGCCATCCTTCTGATCACCCGCATTAAAGAGATCGGCCTCAAAGCCATTCTCAATTCCACACAGTATGTCTTCACCCTCAGTCTTCAGCCTGTCACCGATTTTCTGATCAGCAGTGCCCTGGTACTGCAGTTCAATAACATCTTAGGCACTGGCACCAATTTTTCGCACGCCCTCCTCTATGTGCCATCCATCATTCCGTTCTTCCTGATCAGTTTCATCGCTTTCCTTATATATAAGAAGGCAAAAGTGGTTCGAAAAAGCTGGTCACAGTCCTGGCAGCGGATGAAAAAACCCATCATCGCTCTGCTGGCCGCCCTGGCATTTGTAAAACTGCTGCTGGTCGACGGCAACCAGTCCCTCAGCATGATCATCGGTCAGTCTCTGGCTGACCTCACGGGCACCTACTGGCAGTATTTTGCGTCTTATCTGGGAGGTTTGGGCTCCTTCTTCTCGGGCTCCAACACGGTGTCCAATTTGACTTTCGGCGGCATTCAGCAAAGTATCGCCGCCAGCCTGGGCCTCAACCTGACCACTATTCTGGCCCTGCAGTCCGTGGGCGGCGCCATGGGTAACATGATCTGTATTAACAACATTGTCGCCGTCTGCTCCGTTCTTGGTTTAACCAATGTGGAAGGAAAAATTCTCAAAAAGACCATCCTGCCAATGATTCTCTACGGCATCATTGCGGGAATCATTTCACTTTTTATTGGACAGATTATATAGAGTCAGGTTTCAACTAATCTTTGCAGCATCGCGTACCCTGGCTGTAATTGTAATAGCCTTTGGCGTGCCCCTGACCAAGAGTGGCATAACAGCCGTCCCGGGTACTGCGGCTATAAAAGCCGCCTTTAAAAGCAGTGACATCACCGATCCATTCAGCCAGATTACCGACCATGTCATGAACTCCGTCCGTGCCCCATCTGCTGATACAGGTTGGTGTCGTGCCGGTTTTATGAAGGAGCGGTCCGTCTTTATCTGAAACCTGATTCAGTCTCGGATCTTCAAGATTCCGCGAAGCGATCCCGTGAACAGCATCTGCCGGATGAGTGTAACGGAAAACATTACACTTTCCCTGCACATAGCTTTCACCATACGGAAACTGCCAGCCCTGTTCCCCGCCACAGGCTTTTTCCCATTCATCATTCGTGCAGAGCCTCTTACCGGTATTCTCACAAGCCAGCCGGGCATCATCCTGAGACATATAACCGCTAGGAAGTACACCCTGCCGGGACAGCGCCATAAAATCATAATTCTCATTCATCTGCCAGGCATAAGGAGCGGGAATAGACATGGTTTCATCTAAAATCGGCCCTTCCCATCGTGAATTTTCAGGTTTTACAGAAGTACCGGCTTTTTTTGACCAAATATTAAAATCCCTGACCAGCCTGCTTTTAACCGGGCTGTAATAAGGAGACAGAACCCGGTGCTGCTCTGTATCAACGAGTGACGATTCATAACGGTCGATACAGAACTGACCGGCAATATTAACCATCTCGGCCGGGCACTTCCCAGCTGATGCCACATCACCAACCTTCACTGTTTCAGCATGCTGATTCGGATTTACTTTTTGCCCGCTTTTTTTAGTCGCCAATGGTCCGGTTTTTGATGCCTGCGGAGAACGATAGCCTCTTTTAGTTACCATCTCAACATACTCCTCAAAAATCTTCTGCTCCGGTCCTCTTTTAGGATGCCACTGAACGCCCCAAACGAGCCCGTCTTTGGATATCACTGCTTCAATCAGCTGGTCAGGACCGCGGCCGACCACTTCTAAAGTAGGTGGTAAGGGATCTTTGGGAGCCTGATGATGCTGACTGTTGACCCTTACATCACTGCCGAGACCGAAAGCGGTCACCGCCCGCTTATTCAGATGAACTGTATGATATCCACGGTGATTCGTTTTCGAAACATCAGGGAGATGCTGAATGAGTCTGCCGCCTGCCCCTTCAAAAACAACTATTTCCTGAAGCCCCAGACATTCTCCGAAAATAGGAGCTTTCTTTTCACGTGCCCATCTGATAAACATTTCATCAAACTGCTGACGTGCCCCAGACATAATTTTAGCCTTGGCATGAAGCGGTTCGGACTGGGGGATTTTGGTGGTATCGATATCTGCACCGCCCACCACAAAGAAACCGTTACAGTTTTCCCGGATCTGCTGAAAATTTTCGGGATTCACCCGGAATGGCTTGGCCCCTGCCTGTTCTAAACCTTGGCGAACGCGAACTGATAGCTCATCACGTTTTCCTGCTCCCAGAGGACCATTCACACAAATAACAGGTTCCATAATCGGCTCCAATGGCGCCGGAGTGACAGCCGATGAAGCTGAAGCAGAGACAGCTGCCTGAGCTTTCTCAGTAGCTTTTTCCTTGGAATCACAGCCTGACAAAACGGGCAACAGCAGTGCAAGGGCACGGGCCCTTGTGGATAACCGCTCTTTATAGCGGGGAGAATGGGGGCAATTCATAATTCAAATAACTTAAAAAGGAAGATATGTTATAACATCAACGTGGAATTGTCAAATAAAAACTACTTCTTGACCAGATTGTATAAAAAGTACCAGAAAGGCCTTAAAATCAGATCTTTGGCTTTGGGATAATCAACGATTTTGCCGCCAAACTTACTTTTGAATTTGGTAACTCCCAGCCAGGGGTGACTGACGGCTCCTTCCGGCGCAATCCCCAAAAAATCATAATATTTACAGCCCCGCTTTTTGGCTTCTTTTATAGCTTCCCACTGCACCATATAAGATGCCATGATTTTTCGGTAATAATGATCAAAAGCACCATAATAATAGATACCCCACTCATCTAAATAAACAAAAATACCGCCTGCCACCACGCGGTCTTCATAACGTGCCATCAGAAGCTGAGCCTTGTCCCCCATGGTTGCCAGTAATTTTTCGTAATACTCCTTTTCGTGGATCCCAAAATCATCGCGCTCACTGGTCTTCTTGAGCAGATGATAAAAAGTATCAATATCCTCGCTGACCTCCACCTTGACGTCATGTTTTTCAGCCAGCTTGATATTGTAGCGCCCTTTCTGTTTCATCTGAGCCAGGATCTCCTCTTCACTCAGGCTCAGGTCAATGATCAGACTGGTCTGCGGATGCCGGTCAAAGTTCGTTTCCGGCAGATCTAAGGGGAGTTTTTTATAAGAAGACAGGCGAATAAAAATCGCTTTTTCAGTTTCAGCGGTACGGCGAATGCTTTCGAGTAGTTTTTGAAGCGATTTCTGATCACTGAAAAGCGGACCGCGGGGCACCTCCAGCCAGCATAATTTCAAAGGCATTTTGCGTTTGATGACAATGGCCCGGGCACCTGAATTTTCAAAACGCCAGGTCTTTCGGCCAATCGACTGCATAAAGGTGTCCCACAAAGGATGTTGCCAGAGGCTTCGGTATTTGTAGTTGCTCCAATCTTTCATAGCTGTAAAAGAATAGCCTTATCAGCATCATTTTTCAAGCTATAGAAACTTCATGTTTCAAGTTGTTGCCAAAGACCAAACAGTCTAAAATAAGAGGCGCTTTAACAATACACCTATGCGTAAACTGATCCTCGCCCTCACCCTGAGTATCCTTCTGACCCCACTGGCTCTGGCGTCATTCAGCGACGTCAGTCAGACTCATAAAAACCGAATCGCCATTGAATACCTTCAGGAAGAAGAAATCATTAGCGGTTATCCGGACGGAACCTACCGACCGGAAAATACGATCAATCGTGCCGAAATGATGAAGATGCTGGTGGAAGGACTGGGTATCACTCCGGATTCTGACAAGTACCGCAACTGCTTTCCGGATGTCGGGACCGAATGGTATGCCCGCTATGTGTGTTACGCCAAAGAGCAGAACTGGGTCGGCGGTTACCCCGATGGCACCTTCAAGCCCGCCAATAATGTCCTTGATGTGGAAGCATTTAAAATGATTTTAAATGCCCGTGGTGTGGAATTGGACGCAAGCTTTGTCCCATTGCTGTTTGCCACTGTCAGCCCCAATGAATGGTACCGCCCTTACCTTGTTACCGCCGAAAAACTGAATCTGACCGACTATTTCAAACCCGGTGCCAACTACAAAAGAGGGCAGGTAGCCGAAGTCATCTTCCGCACTATCGTGATCGATAAAATGGATGTCAGTTCTTATTCACTTCAGGCTCAGAACGAAATGCTCAACCGGCAGACGGAAAAACCGGAAGTGTCTTACGAAGCGGCCAGCTATATCGACTACACAGCCGCCAAACGTGAAGCTTATGAAGGAACACGGCCCTTTGCTATTTTCTTTTACGCTACCTCATCCTCCACATGCTACTTGATCGAGAACGAACTTCTTAAAAATCTGGATGGTTATCCGGACGGAGTGATGATTCTGAAAGCCGATTACGATACGGAAACAGAGCTTAGAAATGAATTTAAGGTAACCAGTCAAAACTGGTTCGTTATCTTTAACGGCGAAGGAGAGGTTACTTTCTCAAATAGCCTCTTCAACGCGAACGACGTCATTGATGAGATAATACCAACCTTATAAAGTTCGGGGGTCTTTCCCCTCGGCCAGAGCCTTGACCACTTTCGGATACCATTCTTTTTCAAGTGCCTGCACTTTGCCTTTCAAACTCTCAGCGGTATCGTCTGGTGACACCGCCACTTTTTTCTGTAAAACAATCTCCCCGCCATCCAGTACTTCCGTTACCTGATGGATGGTCATACCGCTTTCCGTCTCACCGGCATCAAGCACCGCCTGGTGAACATCTAAATTCATCCCGCCCGCAAATTTAGGCAGCAGGCTGGGGTGGACATTCAGAATTCTTCCTTTGAACTTATCAAGAACCGGCGCCCCCAGAATTTTCATATAACCGCCCAGTACCACTAGATCAACATCAAAAAAAGTGAGTGTGTCAGCCACCGACTGGTCATAGGTTTCGCGACTCACAGGTTTTGGATCGATAAAATACACCTTAATGCCGGCTGCCCGGGCCTTTTCGGCCGCCCCGCACATAGCCTTATCCGTAATCAGACAGCAGATTTCAATGCCTTCCAGTTCTCCGCGGTCACGGGCATCAATAAAGGACTGTAAATTCGTTCCGTTGGTGGATGATAAAATGGCAATCTTGTAAGGCATTAAAAATGTTTTAAAAAAGATAAAAGCAGTACTATAATACTATACCAAATAATAATAAAGTTGCTAAAATCTAGACGCAATTTTTAATTTTTGACCTATGGGAAAGACCAAAAAACCACAAATCCAGCGCATACAGATGATTCTGGGACTCGTTCTCCTTATCATCATTGCCGGATTCATCATCGCTAAATGGCCGGGGGGCGGCATTTCTTTATCACGTGAAACCATCACCTTCGAAGGGCATCAGAAGGTCGATACCTCATCTTCACTGCGTATGACCTTTCCGGAAAAAATGGACGCAGAAAGTCTGAAAGAACATATGGATGCGCCGATTGCCGGCGATGCAGAATGGAATGACAATACCTTGATCTTTGAACCGGAAGAAGAGCTGGAAGAAGGAGAAACCTATACCTTCATAATCGACCGGAACGCCAAACTGGCCAGTGGAAAGCCGCTCAATAAGGATGTGGAATACCGCTTTACCGTGGCCGGTCCGCCCGCGCTTTCCTCTCATTACCCATCCGCCGATGCGGAAAATATCGACTCGAAATCAAAGATCCATCTGGTCTTTGATCGCCCCATCATTCCTCTTTCGACGGTACAGGGCACAGGGGCCAGAAAATACGACGGACAGTGGCCTGTGACCATCAGTCCTTCAGTCAGCGGCACATGGCGGTGGCTGGGCACCACAACGATTGAATTCACTCCGGATGATTCCCTTAAACCGGCTACCCGCTATACCATCAATGTGCCTAAAGGAATCACCACGGTGAACGGTGACAAAACAGAAGATGATTTTTCATGGAGTTTTGAAACAATCAGACCGCAAGTCGTCAGTTCCGATCCTTACCAGGATTATGATCTGAACGGACCCGACACCAGAATCACCCTGACTTTCAACCAGGAAATGGATCTTAAAAAAGCCATTGATCACATCCGCCTGAATCAGGTGACAGAAGAGGAGGAAAGAATCAGGCTTTCCTTTGATCTTAAATATGGTTATGACGAAATCGACGATGAAAAGAAAGAAGAAAACCGAAACAAACTCATGATCGTTCCGGTCAGACCGCTGGGACTCAACAACAATTATCAGGTCAGTGTGAGCAGCGGTATTCCCGGAGCCAATGGAAACCTGGGCAGCATAGCAGACTACACGCTGAATTTTTCAACGGTCGGTGACTTGATAGTAGAAGAATTCGGAGAATCTTACAGGAATATCACACTCAGATTCAGCAACCCCATCGACGATGAAACGCTGGAGGGAAATGTAAGTCTGACCCCTGAACCGGAAGGCTGGAAGGACATCGAACTGGAAACAAGCCAGTGGTCAGAAAATCGTGATCTTTACATATACACCAATCTGAAACCCAGCACCGCCTACAAACTGACGCTGAGCGGTAAGATCAAAGACAGTTTCGGCCAAAGTCTGCAGGAACCTTATACCTATGAATTCACCACGGAGCCGCTCGATCCCCAGCTGAAGATTCTGAGTAACGGGGACTTCGGTATTTTTGAAAAAGGCAGGTCACCGGTTTACCCCTTCGAGGCTGTAAACGTCAGCCGGATCGATATTGAAATGGCCCGCGTACCTTTCGACCAGTTTATCCAGATCCGCAAGAACGAAAAAGAAGACTGGCAGTTCGCCCCCAACCTGAAAAACTACATTGGTTACAATACTTTCAGTCCGAAAACGGAAAACAAACTGGATGAGTGGGAAACGGCTTACTTCGACATTGAAAAACAGACCGGACGTTCTCTGATTCCGGGAATTTACGCGCTCACCGCCCAGTCACCGGAATATGTGAGAACCCGGGATAAAGTCGAGGAACCGATCATCAGCTACCAGTACTTCAATCTGACTAATAATGCCCTCACCCTGAAATATTCAGGAAAGAAAGCGCTGGTCTGGCTGGTGAGCATGAAAGATGGCAGCCCCGTCGCGGAAGCCGACATCGTTTTTTATGATTTGAACGGCAGCAAAGTCCTCAGTGGTCAGACAGATGGCGAAGGGTTCTTTGAGACCGATCTGGATCTCAAGAAATTCCAGAGTAAAAACAACGAATGGGATCCTGAATTCTGGATCACCGCCAGCAAGAATGGGGACTTCACTTTCCTCGGCAATAACTGGAACAGCGGCCTGGAGCCATGGAATTTCGGTATTTACAACAATTTCCAGGGGCCCGAAGAACCGGAATATACGATGGACGCCTACTTATATACAGAAAGACAGCTCTATCGCCCCGGCGACACGGTTTACTTTAAGGGGATCGTTCGCACCCGTGATAAAAACGGCGTGATTCATATCCCCGGAACCTTCAGCGCCAACGTCACGATTCAGGATGCCAATTACAATGAAATTTATAATAAAAATTTAAACATCTCAGAATTCGGAAGTTTCAGCGGAGAAATCCCCGTGGATCCGGAAGCCGCTCTGGGAGGATATTCGATTACTGTACGGCTTCTGCCGGAAGAAAAAATTGCCAACAATTACAGTCAGTCCACCTTTCAGGTACTGGAATACCGGAAGCCTGAATATAAAGTGGAAGTCACACCAAATGCAGAGGACTATGTTTCCGGTGACAAGGTAGCTTTCACAGTAAACGGTGATTATTATTTCGGCGCCCCCATGAACGACGCCACCGTTAACTGGCGGGCGGTAGAAAGAGATTACTGGTTCAACCGTTATACGGACGGCTGGTATTCCTTTGCGCTTGAAGACAGCTGGTGCTGGTATGACTGCGAAGCCCAGAGCGATCAGTTCACCGAAGGCGAAGGTAAACTGGACAGGAACGGAGAACTGGAAATCAGTTTTCCGGTTGACCTCAGTGACAAAGGCACCAGCCAGACGGTGACCCTGTATGCCGACGTCACCGATCCGAACAACCAGGTCGTGTCCAATTCCAACACCGTTCCCGTTCATAAAGCCGGTATTTATGTAGGCGTGCGTATGGAAGACTACGCCGTCAGCCCCGGAGAGAAAGCCAAAGTGAATGTGGTGACGGTCGAACCTGACGGTACCCCCAAATCCGGTGAAAAAGTAACGCTCAGTCTGTATTCCCGCGAGTGGAACACGATCAAAAAGAAAAACGTCGATGGTTACTTCTACTACGAAAACGAACCGGAAGACACCTTTATCGAAAAAGAAACCGTGACCACCGGCAAAGACGGAAAGACGACTGCGGAATTTCTGATCAAAGAGGGTGGTTCTTACCGGATCGTCGCGGAAGTCAAAGATGACCGCAGCCGGGAAGCCAAAGCGGGCACGTCACTTTATGCTTATTCCCATACCTATATCAATTGGCCCCATTCCAACAACGACCGCATTGAAGTCATTGCCGATCAACCTGAATATGCGGTTGGTGACACGGCCAAACTGCTGGTCAAGTCCCCTTATCAGGGAGAAGGAGTGAAAGCGCTCGTGACCGTTGAACGGGAAAACGTGATTTCCCGGAAAGTAGTTGACGTCGAAAGTAACGCTCAGCCTATTGAGATCCCAATCACTCAGGATCTGATTCCTAACGCTTACGTTTCCGTGGTCATCGTCAAAGCCCGCAACGGAGAATCTTTCGATGAAGAAGGAAATGACACAGGAATGCCGGCTTTTAAGATCGGTTACGCCAAACTGCTGGTCGAAACTGAGCAAAAGAAACTAAACCTTGAAGTTAAAACCGATAAGGAGAAATACGGCCCCGGTGAAACCGTGGAAGTGACGATCAAAAGTTCTGACTTTCAGGGAAATCCGGTGCAGGCAGAAGTGTCACTGGGGGTCGTGGATCTGAGCGTGCAGGCCCTGCTGGGTTTCCGCATGCCCGATCTGATTGCCCGGTTCTACGAAAACCGCGGACTGGGTGTTCAGACCTCACAAATGCTGACGTATCTGATCGAAGCCTTTAAACCCGGTTCCAAAGGAGGCGGCGGAGGGGATGCTGAAACAAAAGCCCGCACGGATTTTAAAGATACCGCTTACTGGAACCCTGATATTCTGACCGACAAAAACGGAAATGCCACCTTAAAATTCACTCTGCCGGACAACCTAACCACCTGGCAGCTGCTGGCCATCGGAAATACTAAAAATCACCAGTATGGCGCGGTTGTCCATGAAATTATAGAAACCAAGAAAACGATTGTCCGCCCGCTTCGTCCGCGTTTCGCCGTGGAAGGCGACATGATCAATGTGGGAGCGACCGTTCATAACTTTACCGATGACCGGAAAACCTTCACAGTCACGCTGGATGGCGTCGGCTTTGAGATGAACGGAGAAGTCAGCCAGGAACTTTCCATCAGTCCGGACGAGATGGATAAAGTGATCTTCCCCATCACGATCAATCCCGGAAAAGAAGTCAGCTTCCATTTTAAAGCTCAGGCAGAAGGCGCTGTCGACGAAATCACGGAGAAGATTCCTGTTTATGAATTCGGAACGCCTCAGTTTGTCGCCACCAATGGTGTCACCGAAGAAAGCGTGACCGAAACTATATACATTCCGGCCCGCGACGAAGCCAGATACGGCACAATAACCGCTATTATTTCACCCACCCTGGCCACTTATCTGCCCCAGGGTCTGGAATATCTGGCCAACTTCCCTTATGGCTGTGCGGAACAGACTATTTCCAGTTTCCTGCCGAATATTGCCCTTAAAAAACTTCAGAATTTTGAGGCCTTTGAAATTGTGGACGACGCAACGCTGGAAAAAAATATCATCTCCGGACTGGAAAAACTTTACAATTTCCAGCGTGGCGACGGCGGCTTCGGATACTGGAGCGGCAGCCAAAAGAGTTACCCTTATCTGACGGCTTATATTGTTTACGGCCTGACGCAGACTAAGAACGCCGGTTACGCCGTCGATTCCAATATCCTTGCCAAAGCGAATGCCTACCTGCAGGAAGTTCTCCGCAGTCAGGATATGGAAGATGAGATTTCTCTGACTACCCGCGCTTACATTTTGTTCGTTCTTTCCGAAAACGGCCGGACCGATCTGGGACTTCTGAATAATCTTTACGAAAAACGTTTTGATCTTCCGGTCTTTGCCCGTGCCTACATCGCCATGGCTTACGGTAATCACAGCAATGCCAAGAAAGTGCTTCAGGAAATCATTGATCAGGTAAAAATCGACGCCCGCGGAGCACACTTTGAAGAAAAATATGAAAGCCGCTGGCGTGCTCTCATGAATACGAACAGCCGCACCAACGCCCTGACCCTTCAGGCGATGGTCCGCATCATGCCCGATCATGATCTGATTCCTAAACTGGTCCGGTTCATGCTGGGAATCCGGGAACAGGGCCACTGGGATACCACTCAGTCGACCGTGGCCAGCTTATTTGCCTTCACGGAATTCCTGGAATCGACCGGCGAACTGGATGCCGACTATACAGCCACAGTAAAAGCCGGTGATGAACGGATTTTATCTCAGGAATTCAGCGCGGATAATATTCTGAGTAAAAAAGAAGTAGTCAAAGCCTTTGAAGATCTGAAGCCTGAAGCCTTTACCGACATCACACTCAGTAAAGAAGGTAAAGGAAGACTTTATTACGACCTGAATATGGATTACTTTTTAACGCAGGACACGATTAAAGAAACCGATCAGGGAATCGGCATTACCCGGGAGATCACCCCGCTCGATGAATTCGAAAAAGACTACCACGTTCAGAGTACTTACAAGACCAAGCTGACCATTACCGTACCGGAAGACCGTTATTTTGTAGCTGTGGCCAGTCCTCTGCCTGCCGGTTTTGAACCGATTGATTTCACTTACAAAACCTCTCAGCAGGATTTGAGAGATGAAGTGAATCAGTCAGAAGACGGATGGTTCTGGTGGAATCCGATCTGGTATTTCGACCACATCGAATTCCGTGACGAAGAGATCTTCCTATTTGCTGACTTCTTGCCGGCTGGCGTTTATGAATATGAATATTTAGCCCGTGCCACCACCGCCGGCCAGTTCCGGGAAAGACCAGCCCATGCCTGGGAGATGTACTACCCGGAAACCTTTGGCCAGACCGATGGCGGATGGCTCGAGATTAAGGAATAACTGTGACAAGAAAGAAGAAATTCTGGATCGCCTTACTCGTTCCGCTGGCAATGCTGGGGCTATACATTCTATGGCCCCTGCCGGCGAGCCTGCAGATGAGTCTGAAACGCGAACCGGTTCAGATTCTGGACCGGAACGGAAAACTGCTCTATGAAAAAAGAAGCAGTGATTTCGGTTCACAGACTTTTCTGGAATTCGAAAAAATTCCGAAGAACATTATTGACGCCGTCATCGCCATCGAAGATAAGTCTTTCTACCAACACAGCGGCATCAGCTTAAAAGGGATCGCCCGGGCCGCCTGGCAGAATTACCGCGCGGGTAAAATCGTGTCGGGCGGAAGTACCATTACCCAGCAGCTGGTAAGAAACCGCCTGAAACCGGAAAAACGGGACTACTTATATAAAGCCCATGAAGCCCTGCTGGCTTTAAAACTGGAAACCCGGCTCAGCAAAGAAAAAATACTGGAGGCTTATTTAAACAGTGCCTATTTTGGCCATCAGGCTTACGGAATTCAGGCCGCTTCCCTGATTTATTTTGAAAAAAACGCCGCGGAACTATCACTGGCAGAGAGTGCCTTTTTGGTGGGGCTAATTCAGTCTCCCAGTAACTATGACCCTTATAAAAATTTTGAAGCCGCCAAAGAAAGACAGAATCGGGTCATCGATGCCATGTCGCTGTCCGACGAAGAAAAAGAGGAGTTAAAAAAACACCCCATTGTGCTCGGTTCCGGAAAAATCGATATTAAGGCCCCCCACTTCGTGATGTGGATCATCGACCAATACGGAGATAGTAATGACCGGGAAATCAGAACCACCTTAGACCTCGACCTTCAGAGAGAAGTGGAACTGATTGTTGAAAGACAGCTTTCTCATCTGGAAGAAAAAAATGTCACTTCCGCAGCCGTGGTCGTGCTGGACGTTCCGACAGGAGAACTGCTGACCATGGTCGGCAGTGCCGATTATTTTGATACCGAACATGACGGAGCGGTAAACGTGGCTCTGGCCAACAGACAGCCGGGCTCCGCCTTAAAACCTTTCACCTACTCCCTGGCCCTGAAAAAGGGCAACACCGCCGCCACGACCATTGCCGACATTGAAACGCAGTTTTTTACCCAGGACGGCAATCCTTACATTCCGCGCAACTACGATTATGGCTACCACGGACTGGTTCGTTACCGGGAAGCGCTCGCCAATTCCTATAATATTCCCGCGGTCAAAGTACTCGAAAAAGTGGGCGTTGAAAGTCTGCTTTATTTTCTTCGGAGTGCTGGTCTGACGACCCTAAATGAAAATCCGGAGCACTATGGTATTGCCCTGACCCTGGGAGATGGCGAAGTCAAACTTCTGGAACTGGCTCAGGCCTACGGCATGCTGGCCCGCAAGGGAAAAACTATGCCGGTAAAAGTATTGCTGAACGAAAAAACGGAAAACGGACGTACGCTTCTTGATGAAAGCATCACCTGGCTCATCACGGACATTCTGGATGATGATCAGGCCCGCATCCCGGAATTCGGAGAAGGCGGACCGCTGGAATTCAATTTTCCGGTCGCCGCCAAAACCGGCACCACAAGAAATTCCCGGGACAACTGGACCTTTGGTTATACGCCCAGCCGGGTGGTAGGGGTCTGGGTCGGTAATGCCGACAACACGCCCATGCGCGGCACCTCGGGAATCACCGGCGCCGGCCCGATCTTTCACGACACGATGATCGCTGCCATGTCCAGCCAGCCCCACACTCTTTTTAAACGCCCTGAAAATATAATCGAAAAAGAAATCTGCCAGCTTTCCGGCAAACTGCCCACCGAGTATTGCCCTCACAAGATGAAAGAGTGGTTTATTCGGGGAACTGAGCCAAATGAATATGATGATATGTACGTCCCGATTGAGCTCGACACGCGCAACAGTCTTCTGGCCGGCCAGGACTGCCCCAAAGAGTTCACGGAAGAAGAAGTCTACGTCATTTTTCCGCCTGAACTCAAGACCTGGGCCCGTGAAAATGGCTGGCCGCAACCGCCCACCGAGTATTCCCCTCTCTGCCTTCCGAATGAAGAAATCAAGGGTACCTGGCTCACGATCGAAAATCCCAACACCGGCGAAACCTTTTTACTCGACCCCATGATTCCTGATGAAAACGAAAAAATCATTCTCACGGCCAGTGCCAGCGACGATGTAGAAGAAATCGAATGGTTTATTGACGGCCGAAGTATCGGCAAAGCCCTGCCCCCTTCTTTCCGGATGGAATGGCAGCCTGAAACCGGACTTCACCGGATCAGTGCGATAGGAAATTATGAAAAAAGTACTATTTCAGTTAAAGTAGAAGCGATCCAGTACTAAAAGGCTTCACGCGAAGAAATCAAACCTCTTTCAGCAAGCCATTTCCTTATTCCTTTTACAATATCTTCCGCTTCCGCTTTTTCCGATGCGAAAACTACACCCCCGAATTTTTCAAAGAGACCCTTCAAATCGTTCCACACTACTTAAAGTTATACAAACTGCGATAGAGACATTCGTCCGGACTGATAAAATAATCGTCAGCCGTCGCAGGAGTATCAGTAAAGCTTACTTTGGCGCCTCTGACAAGGACAAAAGGCACACCCGCATCGGTTTCGCCCATTTCAAGGTTGGCTGCGCTGGCCAGATTGTCGGCCGTCGCCACTTTGGTATAGACCATTTCCCGGCCAAAGAGGTCTTTGGAGCCCCGCGCATCATACACCCCTTCAAAACCCGCCCAGCCGATGGCAATGCCACTCGTTCCCATACGAAGGGGCTGACAATGGGAATCACTGATCACTATTCCCAGCCGGTCTAGCCCGAATTTTCCCATCAGCTCTTTCCGGATTTTTTCAGCTGACTTAAAAGGCTCACTGGGCCACAAGACCGCCTGCCCCTCCGGCACGTTACTGCGGTCAATGCCGGCATTCGGAATCAGCACTTTGTTTTTCATGGTCAGGACCATATCCCCCTCTTCCAAAACCTGATCCGCCTCCTTTTTTATCAGTTCCCGAAAGGCCTCGTCCGACTTCGCTTTCGCTAAACGACCCTGACTGTAAGCCAGCACTTTGGAAGCGATGACCAGAATATCACCTGACTTTAGACTTAAGCTTTCTTGTTCGAGTGCTTGACCGACGGCTGATACCAAGTCGCTTCCGGATAGGAGCCGCTGGCTTTTTAGAGGCAGTACTTCCATAGGTTTGAAGGATTAATATAGCACCGATCACGATCCAGAATATCATGGCCAAGTCATTTTTCCAGAAGGGCGTGTCAAAAAAACCATGAATCACGATTCCCCAAAGGGCAATGACGGGGTAAGTCAGCCGAATATGGGCCAATACCAAAAACCCTAAAAAGGCAAGCAGACCCAAAAGTCCTGCATTCAGCCAGAAAGCCAGAAACTCATTGTGTGGATGAGGAATATTCCACTCCATCGGTGCCCGGCCTAAGATTTCAGGCCCTTCGGACTGATAAAACCCCTGAAAAAGTCCCGGCCCCACGCCCGAAAGCGGATACTCGTTCACCAGCCCAACCGCCACTTCATAGATTTCCAGCCGGACCGTGCTGGATGAACGGTTTTCAAAGTCAATGAACTGCTGAAATTTACGGGAATTCCACTGGCTCCCCACGATGACTGCGAACACGACAACTAATCCGGTTAAAGCCAGTAACAGCTTTTTCAAACCGATCTTGTATCGAATCAGCAGCACCAGCATATAAAGTCCTAATGCCCCAAAAACAGCAATGACGGCTGCATAAGACTGAGTCAGAAAAAGCGCATGAATCATAATCGTCACAGATGCCAGATTCAGCAGCTTTACGCGCTTATTCAGTGTATCACCATGAAGCATATAATAGACTCCCAAAAGCAAGGGTGGCCCTATATATAAGGAAAGATAATTCGCTGATTCAAAAAAGCCCGAAAGCCTGAAATCATAAGTAAAACCATGATTGAATATACCCCAGAAATACGCTGAAAGACTTACCAAAGCTCCCGCATAAACAAAATTCAGCAGGAGCTTCTTGAGCTTTTCCGGGTGATTGATGACCTGCGTAAAAGTAAAAAAGTAAAGCATGGGAGCCATCAGCCACCCTTTCCAAACGCCCAGCGCCGCTTGCTGACTGTCCATAATGATGCCGCTGGGCAAGGCAATGTAATGAGGCGCCGTGATAACACCAAGCGTCGCTCCGAGCAGTAAAACAAAAGCACCCAGATAGTACCAGCGAGCCGGCTGTGCCCAGTTGATTTTCTGTACGTTCAGAAGAACCGCCAACAGAAAAACAGCAAAAAAGAGATAACAGAAAGCTTCTAAAACGGTAAAAGGAATGCCGTAAACCTTAAAACGCAAAAGGTATAAAGGAAATAGAAAAGGTGAAGCATAAGCCAAAAATACCATGAGTTTCTCCCATGATTTTTGGAAGGAACGTTTCATTTATTTCCTCTCAGACATGTGATGAATTTTGTCTTTGTAGTATGCGATCGGCCCCTTGATCTTCTCCAGAACTTCATCAATGGCCGTCATCAGGGAACCGCTTCGGCTTTCCGCCCGAAGGGTATCCTG
>JAFGTE010000018.1 GCA_016934215.1 Candidatus Peregrinibacteria bacterium
TATGATGAACGCCCAAGATATTCTGAAGTTAACGGACCCCAAAAACCAGAATTTGCCTACAATAAACGCTGATTCTTCTTCAAAAAAATATGATGTTGTTTTTATTCCCGTTTTTGAGGAAACGGTTAAAAAAACGACGGGGGCCTTTCCCGCGCTTAAAAAACTGAAGCTTGAAGGAAATAAGAAGGAATCTTATAGCGTTGTTTCTGCTAATCAGCTTCTCCGGATTAAAGGAATGGGGCGGAAATTGGAAATGACCCCCCGTAAAATAAGACGGTTATTTGGTGAATTTTATCTGATCGGTGAATCAACCAAGGCTGATAAAGTGGGGATGATCTGCGATGAACTGAGCTGGGTATATTTTGCCGCACTGGGTATTCATGTGGCGGCCCTCAATCCTGCTCTTTTTAAATCAAGTTCTAAAACGGAAAAAGTGCCTGAAATTGGCTTAATCAACCCTCAATTTAAGGTTAAAGCCGCTGCTGTAAAAAAAGAAATTCAGCGCGGTATTCATACCGCTGAAGGCAAAAATTTAATGAGAATTTTAGGGGCGACTCCTCCCAACAGTCTCAGTACAGAAGTGTATGCCAAAGTCATTGAGGCCCTGTGTAAGCGATGGAAAGTGAAATGCAGAAATGTTCCCAAGAAAGAACTGAAAAAATATGAGCTTTTAAATGCGGTTTCCGAAGGCAGTGGCCATGAATCAAAATTGCTGGTGATTACAATACCTGTAGCCGGCAGTAAAAAAAGTACTGTGGTGGTTGGTAAAGGTCTTTGTTATGATGCCGGCGGCGTTCAGGGGAAAGGTATGTTCATGAAATCCATGAAGGAGGATATGACCGGAAGTTCCAGTGTACTGGGGGCTATTTTAAATATTAAAAAAAATAACCTGAAGCTGAAGCAGACAACTTATTTTTTGCTTCCGCTTGCCGAAAATATGATGGGCGGTAATGCCATGCGTGCGGATGATGTGTGGACCGCCGGGGACGGACAGAAGGTAGAAATCATCCACACCGATGCGGAAGGCCGATTGGTGATGACAGACGCTATTTGCTACGCCAAAAATAATTTCAAAAATATTGATCAGATTTACACCATCGCAACTTTAACGGGCAGCTGTATAATCGCTTTGGGGGAAGTATATACCGGTGTGATGTGCAATGATCAGACACTGGAAAAAGAGGTGATTAAAGCGGGTAAAGAAAGCGGCGAATTGTGTTTTGCAGGCCCCTGGGATGAGGAATATGACGATAACAATTCACCGGTGGCTGACGTGGCCAATCTGGGTGAAAAAGACCGGGATGCGGGCTGGATTAAAGCAGGTTTTTATCTGTCCCGTTTTGTGCCGAAAGACAAGAAAACCGGCAAACACACGGCTAAATTCTGTCATTTTGATATTGCCGGTTCCATCGATATGAAAGGCATCGGTAATGCCCACCGACGAAAAGGACTTGATTCGGGAGTGGGCATTGGCTATTTGAGCAGGCTTTTGACAAAGTGATGGGCGGTATGTCTTCTTCCTGTGTCACTTTGGTGAGGTAAAAGCCAGGTAGTATTGGATTTACCTGGAGTAATACCTGAACTTTACCTCAGTAAAGTTTTTTATTTTTGAGATATATTGCATTGTTTATTTTTATGCTTTAAATACTTGATTTTTGAGCTCTTTTTTGGTATAATATTTAGATAATTTTTGCAAAAACAAAAATACATGGCGGGCAATAAAAAAAGCAAAACAATCACAGTTGATGACGATCTTCAGATTGATCCTGCTGAAATAGGAGAAGCAGCCGAAGAAGCTCTGAAAAAGAAAAGGGGGAAGGAACCTGATCTTACTGATCCGGCCGAATACCAAAGAGAACAGGAAACGGCTGCAACTGAAACCCGCACAAAAATCAGGAAGCGGGTTATTGAAGTGCCGCTTTTTGGTGAAAAAACCAGAATACCGCTCGATGATGAAGCCGAGGCAACGGACGATCTTGCAAGGTTTGCTCAGATAGCCTCTGTATTCCAGTTTTCAGAAGCAGATCTGGAAACGAATATTCCCCGCTATCTTGAAGAAGCTGAAAAAGCTTATCCGGATTCTGCAAAAATAGCTGGTTATGCCGCTGAAATCCGGAAGGCACTGGAAGAAAAAAGAGCCAGGAAAAGAGCAAAAGAAGCAGCACAAGCCGAACCGGCAAGAGCGGAAGAAGATAAGGGTAAAGGTGAAGATAAAGGAAAAAAAGAAGCTCCGCCCGCTGAACCTGCTAAGCCCGAAGAACCATCTACTGAAAAAATCAGGGCTGACATAGCCCGCCACCCCGTTCTGAAAGTGCTTTTCTCGGGTGAATCTCAAAGCGCCATAATCAAACAACTGAGGGCTTTGGGGTTTGATGTGAAAAAACTTCCTGAGCTTCGCAGTAAAGTCCGAAAAGCTGTAGAGGAAGTAACGGAAACCAAACCGTCTTTTAAAACCAATCAGACGCTTGAAATTACATCGCTGATCAGTGCGGGAGTCCGTTCTTCTGAGCAATTGGAAAAACTTGTCCGGAAGATTTCGGAAGCTCTGCCCCGTTTGCCTGAAGGAACTGAAGACGAAGCCATCGCACAAGAAGAAGCCAGGGAGAAAGAAGCGGAAAGCAGGGCCCGTCAGGAAGCGGCGAAAGCGGCCGCGAAAGAACCGCCGCCTGCCGCTGAACCGCCAGCTCCAGAACCTGCTCCCGTTGCACCAGCTCCAGAGCCTGCTGCCCCTGCACCCGAATCTGCCAAACCCGCTGCCATCCCTGATCTGGAACTGCCGGAAACCAGTACGACTAAGCCTGAAGCTGCCCCAGCCGAAAAAGAAGCTTTAAAAGGGCTCAGAGAGTATCTGAATCGTCTGACTGAAGGCGTTAAGGACCTTGAGGATTTACGTAAAAAGCTTAATGCCATTTTTGACATTCTTGAAAAAGATCTTTCAAAACTGGATGAATATGACAGAGAATACCTGGAAGATATTCAGGAAGCGATGAAATCTATTCTGCTTGATGAACTTTCCAGAGCGGCAGGAGAAAGAACAGCTCCTACGAATTTTACTCAGCTTCGGCAATTATTACGACAGGCATTACGAAGACGAGAAGAGAAGCGTGCCACAGAAACAAGTTTAAGAAAATTTGGCTCCAGTGAAGAATTGACTGAAATAATTGGCCAGTTCAACAGGCTTTATGACAAAGTAGGCGTCAAAACACCTGAAGAAGCCGCTCCTGAAGAAACAGTGTATGAAGTCACTGATGAAGATATTAAACCTGGTCCTGCAGAACCGGAAGCCGCTCCTGCAGAACCGGAAGCTGAAGAAACGGCTGAAACAGTCCGCCTTCCCGATAGCCTGGCAGTCATTATTGATGAAGTTGCCGCGGGCGATGAAGTGAAGAAAAAACGACTTCTTGAGCTTTGGAAAATTTATCAGGGAAAAGCCCGATTCGAAAATGCAGAAAACACTCAGGCCGTCAAAGATTGTATGCGAAGGGCACTCGAATTTTCCAGATCACCCCGTCCTTCCGCGGCTAAAACAGATCTTCTGGAAGCTCTGAAATTTGATGATGAAATTATTCCGATTGGCAAAACCGAACCGGAAACTCCGCCCGGGACTCCACCAGTAACACCATCACCTTTAAGTGGCGGCGCTGCTGCATCAGCCACTCCCGAAGCTGCTGACAGTATTCCGTTTGCTCCGCCTGCAGGCGCTGAAGCAACTGCCGAACCCATGTCGGATATACTCCCGGAACCGCCCGAAGCTCCTCCGCGTGCCAGCCGGGAATCGTTTCCTAATGTAGAAGCCCGCGCCTCTTCTATCCAAGCCTTTATGGGCCGAATGGGCTTTCCCGCAAGTGATAATAGGCCTGCCGTCATGGCCGTCAGAACCGTGGTGGGTGACCATTTAACGGATAGTACAGACCTGCAACAACTGGAAGCTTATCTGGAAGCCGGCAAAGTGCTTAAAGAAGCCGAACGGATGGCGCGAGGAACTGATAAAACTAAGTTAAGAAAAAAATATTATGAGTTAGCCGGTCAGATAGCCAACATTAATCAGCAGATCACCGGTATTCAGTACCAGTTTCGCAGGCTGGGCAGAAATATAGAAAATGCGGAAGCGCTCGGTGCAAGAATTGCTCAGTTGGAAGAACAGAAGAGTGAATTGATTGATCAGCAGGCTGTTTTAAAAGAAGCTTTAGCGATACAACAGCATCTGGCAGACGAAGAGTCTTATAGCTACAAAGAAGAACCGGAGCGCATGCTGGCTTTAGTTAATATGTATTTTGCAAAGCGAATTCTGAAACTTAAAAATGGTGAAAAACCCAAGTTTGCCCAAATCATGGAAAAGGTTCAGGAACAGATTGAAACAGCACAATCCGCGGATGCAGGTAAATGGTATTGGATTGCGAATCGGCTTTTTTTACACAATTATCTTAAGCCCACCCTGACAACTACTCTGACAGCGATTTGCGCAAAAGACCCCGCACTCAAAAAGATTGATGCTGAAAGTGCCGGAAAACTCGCTAAGTGCTGGGACAATCAGGAAAGTCTTGAAGGCTGGATTCAGGGGCTGGAAGGATCCCTTGATCATAATATGAAAGTGGTGGTACCCAAACTGGCCGCCCATCTGGCCAATGTGACCAAAGTTGGGAAAATGGCTAATATCAATTCATTTTCGCTCAACCGGGCTAGGTGGTTACTCAACAAATTACGTCGCGAAATGCACCTTTATTCGATTCGCAAAGTGGAAAAATCCCCGCTGACAAAAACGCCCGAAAAAATGGAAGCTTATTTTAAGCATTTCAACGAAATGAGTGAAAATGCGGTCGCCCAGGAACGAATTGCCGTCGAAACCTCACGGGAATATTTATGGCGTAATGCTAAAAAGCTTGGATTAGCCACATTTATTGGTGGCGGTATTGGCCTTGGAACAGCTTCAATTCTGAGTTTGAGCGGTGCGACACTGGGAATTGTCGCCGCCACCGGCGGAGCGGGCGCGTTAAAAGCAAGCAGTATGAGAATCAAAAGTCCCGGAATGAAAAAATTTATCAGCCGGCTTTCCGCCCGGACACTGGTGGGGGGCAGTCTGGGCAGTCTGGCTCTGGCCGCTTCCAGCCCATGGATTGCGGCACCGCTTGGCATAGCCGCTTTAACGGGCTGCTTTACCCCCGAAATTGCCAGGCACAGAAAAGAACTCTGGCGAAATTCCAAAAAATACGGCCCCGGTGCGGCTTATGTGACTTATCGTGGTACAAAAGCTGCTATAGGATTATTCTTTTTGCCTCTTAACGTTTTTAAATTTTGGCGTCGATGGATGTACACTTAATCAATTTTTATGGCTGAAACAAACACTGAACAATTCAACGGAAAAGTCTTCATCGATGAACTCATCGAAGAAATGGACATGCAGAATGAAGACCCGGATGAACTTGCAAGGCTTAAAGAAGCCATGCTTGAAGCACTGACCCGTATGGTATTCCAGGCGGCGGAAGAAGCGATTGAACCCGAGGTTGTGGATGCCGTGATTGAAAAACTGGCCGATGAAGAAGATCCCGGAACGATCGTGCGTGCGCTGCTGCGTGCCAGTCCGGGGGCTCAGCTGGCCATGGTTCAGGCGCTGGGCGAATTCAGAGATAATACTTTAGAAGCATTTAATCAACTAAAAGAATAATGTCTGAGGATTACAAAAAATACGAAACAATTGAATTTTTTAAGGAAAAATATCTGGTTTTTCGGGACAAGGAAAAACCACCTCCTACCGCCGCAGAAGTGGAAACGGGAGCAGATCAGCTTTTAGCTAAATTACGGGCAAAAGTGGATAGTAATAAGAAACGGCCCCGTAAACAAAGAGGGGGCGAAACGGCTAAAAAACATCCCACCCCCGTTCACACAAGACGCGCTGATACGCGGGAAATGTATCAGCCTCCGGCCAGATATGAAAAATCCGTTGAAATTGCCCAGCAAACGGTAAAATTAAAAGGAAAAATGAGTCCTTTTGAGGTCCGGCTGATGCAGGCGGTTCATACGAATCTGTATGAACAGTATATGAATCCGGCCTTTATGCATTATCTGGAACAGAGAGGGCTAACAGGTCAGGTATATCCGGTTCTTGAACGCGTGATCGCGCATCCGGAACATTTTGAATACCGCAGTCTGGGAAACAACACGGTGCATATTGTGAAACGCCGGCCTGAAACAGAAGATAATGCGGATATTCCCAAAGATTTTGTGATTGTTTTGAAAACAAAAGCGGGAAGTATCGCTAAAGTGAATAAAGTGAGTCTGGAAACCGAAGAGGGTGGCATTGAGTGGCAGACAAACGAAGAATACAACCAACAGATGGAGCATTATCGGAAGCGGTTCTGGAGTGAATATAATCAGAAGCTGCCGAATGAATATTGGGAACTTGATGCAAGACAAGTTTACAGTGAAGAAGAGGCAACGGAAGTTTATAACCGAATGGCGGAACTTATGCTGAAACCTTATGAAAAGATCAGCCAAGAAATGCAGGTAATTTTTGAAATGGAAAATATTACTTTTCCCAATCGGCTGCTGGCCCTTATAGATGCCCGGGAACTGCCTTTTGAAATGAATGATCCGCGCATTGTCAATCTGAGAGAACGAATGACCAAACAGGGTAAAAATTACACTGAAATTACTCAGCAGCGGGACGCACCGCATAATAAACTGCAGGTGATAGTGATTCAGCATCCTGAAGTAAAAGGAGCTTATCAAATTTTCATGAAACCGGACAACCTGGAAGATTACAACAATGAGGAATACAAAATCAGTGTTTCCAAGGAAGGTTATTTGCTGATACAGGATGAAAGTGGCAAATGGGAGGTTGATCCGGCTTATGATGATATTGTTTGGCGGAATTATTATGGCGAGAATCAGGAGGCACAGGTAGCTCTTTCTGAAGCAGAACAAAAGGAGCTGAAAACCGATGAAGAACGTATTGCTAAACGAAAGGAAAGTGTCGAGGCAGCTAAAAAAGAACGGTTACGTCGTAAAAAAGCAGAGGCCGCCATAGCAAAAGCCACTCTTCCCGAGCTGAAACCAGTCGTAGAGGCCGCCATAGCAAAAGCCACTCTTCCCGAGCTTAAAAAGGCGGCAAAAACTATTGCTCCGGCTGAGTCTCATGCAACTATTGATGCTGAAACAAACGTGGACGAAATGCGTAAAAAGTTTGGAGTATTCTTGGATCACCTGGAAAGTGTCAGGAAAATTGCTCTGGCTTTAAATGTTGATTATGAAGGGGAAAATGCTGAAGAAAGCGCTGATGAAAGCGAAAAAAAGCCTACCGAAGAAACTGAAAAGACAGAATAGCTATCGGGATTAAGTTTGCTTAGGAGAGGGTGAATTTAAGGCCATATTTTTGCTGTGCGTCAATAGCTAGCGTCTTCCTTTTTAAGCCATTTTTTGCTATAATATATAGATAAATTAATGGCAAAGATGAAATTTTGTTCATTCAATCAAAGTGTTAAGAATTTTAATCTTTTTGGTTTACTGGCAAATCGCTTTTTGTATAAAGCCCCCGGTAATGCCAAAGAACATAAAATTCCGCATGATGAAGTGAGTTCCGCCGCTGAAAACGTGAGAAAGGACCGGGAAAGCGCGCGAAAAGCGATCCGAGATGAGATTGATACTTATAACAGAACTTACGGCGAGGAACCTTCCGGAGGTGGCAGGGATGCACATTATGAGGCACTGATTCTTGATTTCAGAAAAATTTCAGGCCTGAAAGTGCAGATTGAAGCAATCATTAAAAAGATCAAATCCCGGATTGGCATTAATAATCTTAATGCCGATCCCCAATATCGCACGCTGACTAAATTACTTCGTGTGATTGATGCTTATAAACAGCTGGTTGCCCAGGGACCTGAGCTTTTACGAGAAGCCCGCCGGGGAAGACTTCGCTATCGTCATGAACTGACCACCGAAGCTCTGGATCGCAGAGAGGTCTGGCAGAAAAAACCGCTTTACAGAGAAATCGATGAAATGTTTGGAAGTGTGGATCTTCCAAAAGAATTTGAAAATGTCTGGCGTTCTCCTGACGGACTGACTAGTCCGACACAGCGCGAAGCCAAACAGCTTTTCCTGGCCATCATGGCTGAAAAGACCAACGGTTTTCAGGATAGCTTTGTTTTGGGACCTGATTTTCAGAATGATCCTGCCGCCAACATTCGAAATTTTCCGTATATTTACGATCAGTTTTTAAGGCATGAAGGAGCCAAGATCACCGGTGAATCGGTTTCGCTTGAAGCGATTGCGGCCGCTGAATCAGAAGCCGCATCAGCTGAACGGAATCTTGGTGCGCGCAGTGCTGAAGCTATTGTGGCCGCCAATCCGGATGCCGGTTTAAAGCCGGTACCTCCTATTCCGACTGTGCCGGATACCGCCAAATGGGAAGCACGAATGACCGCCTTGATTTTCAATGTGAACAGCCTAAGAGAAAGGGCTGATAAGGAAGTGGATCTGCCCCGTAGATCGGGATGGGTAGCCAGTGCTGATGAGCTTCAGGCACATGTGGAACACGCGATTGCCTATACCAAACTCAGCCGTTTGAAAGACCGTGAAAAAAGGGTACAAGACCGCTTTACCCGCCAGTATCTTTCTAAACCGGAGCTTCGAAAGAACGTGATTACCTGGTGCATGAGGAAGTTCGTGAAGGCCATGGACATGGCGGATAACCTTTATGGCACTGCAACCCATAAAGATAAATTACATCCTACAGTTCGTCGTTTAATTATAGCGAGCGTATACGATACTGGTGTGGCTCGTTATAAAAAAAGTGCCAGCGGTGATGTTACTTATGAGGAAAAAATTAAAAAGGAAAATGAATGGATGTTTTCCGCTCTGGCGCTTTCGGATTATTTCAGTTTTAAAGAAAAGGGCGAGAAGATGGATAAAGATCATATCGCGCTTTTAAAAGCTGCCTGGCTGGCGAGTAAAGTTTCAATCATCATCGAAAATATTGAGCCCAGCGAGCAGGTGCTGAATGCCTGGATTGCCGCCAAAAAAAGCGTCGATCCAAATGATCCCAGCTATAAAGCTAATGAAGATGAGCGCAACGCGTTTATTGAAAGCCAGATGTCCGGTTTTGCACCGGATCTGGTGGCGCGTTTCAGGAACTATGATATTGCGCGTCTGCAAACCACTCTAAACCAAACCAGAGCGCAACGGGACCGGCTGGTGAAATTCACCCAACGAACCCGCGAGGCCATTAAAGATCCTTATTCCAAAGACGCTCAGCAGTTGATTGTTGATATGGAATCAGATGTTTACGCGGAACGGATAGCCGGCAGTGTGGATGATCTGGGAGATATGGGGATCATCGATAAAGTCAGTCTGAATGAATATCTGGACCGAATGAACCAGCTGCAGATCAACTTTAAAACCGCTGAACTGCAGGAAGGGAATATGCAGATGTTCTTTGAAGGACTCGGTATGAATATTGAAGCAATGTACCCGAAATACCTGAGCATGATCGAAAAGAATCCAAAGCTCAGAACAGATTACTGGGATCGTTTGCTGATGGGCAGTGATGCTGAATTCAATCAGCTGATTGGATTGTTTAAAGTGATTCTCTCTGGCAGCGATGCCGGAGGAAAAGAGGATTTTATTGCAGGCTTAATCAGCATTCGCCATAAGTACAAGGGCGGTAAGAGCCTGACGGAAATCATGGGCAGTCTGGAAGAGGGTAGTGAAGATGCGGTTATTTTAAACACCATGCAGATGCTTAAACTGCATCTGGGCAAACGCGCTGAAACGGGTGCGATTTCGGATAGAAAAGCGCTGGAAATTGATGAAAAACTGCGTGGCGTCCACATCGGAGACAAAGTCAGTAAATATGTCAGCGGTGTCTGGGATATGCTGGCGGGTCCGGGACAAAGTCCTGCCAATCGCGTGGCTGGTTTTATTCTGATGTACGGCTTTTACAAAGCGGCGCGTAAGGCCATGAAGGGAGAGGGAAAAACCGGTCAGATGCTCCGGGCTTTGTTTGTGGCCGGTGCCGTTGAAATCGCCGCTAAAGAGATTACTGGCCGCGGTATTTTAGACCGGGCAGGACTGGACTCCATTGCCGGCGCCATGGAAGGCACTTATGAAGAAGTGCTCCGGCAGGATGCTGAAACGCATATGGACGCCAAGGAGATCACACCTGAAGCTCATGGCGCCGCTTTAACAGAACTAAACGATGTGCCTTTCCATCAGGTGATGGCCTGGTATGAAAGTTCTGATCCCAATGGTATGCCGCGCAAAGGAGCTAAGGACCTATTTCCGAAACAGATTGCCTTGGGCACCATTGCACCCAAGGTGACCTGGGTCAAAAAAGATAAGGAAATGGAAGCGCGTCGCGTGGTTTATAAGACCGTAGAACATTTCTTTGGTTTCGTCGGAGAAAAGGCTAATAAGCGTGATGCCATTCATGGCAAGGAAGAACTTAAAGAACGGTGGATTAAGATGGTTCCCGGTAACAAAGAGTACAACCCAAAATTCAAACCGGACTACACCACTTATGACCATCGTGAATGGATAAGGGCCGCCGGAATAAAACAAAAAGATGTTACCTGGCAGATGGTGATGCGGGCGGAGATTGACCCAAGTCAGGTGGATCTGACCCGGAATAAGACCACGGTCGGCGCGCTGACCGAAAAAGCAAAAGAATGGTATGGCGAGGTTTCTGAGTGGACCCGTGAGCATGTGTACAATCCCGGTTCCGGCCATGCGGAAGTGCTACTGGACAGCCTGGGGGAACACGCGGAAAGCGCCAAACAGTTCCTTTCAGAAGTGTATGAAACCACTGGACGAAAGATTTATTTTGGTAAAGAGAAAATCATTCTCTGGTACGGTGAACATGAATATGAAATCAGACGGGTGGCTGAAAACCATTGGAATTTGCTGGTGACCGGTATCAAAATGCCGTTTAAGGTTATTTATTCTTTTGATAACTGGGCGATTCCATGGACACTTACAAAACTCAGAGCCATTGAAGAAAGTCTGAGAAGTGATCGTCTGGAAGCCATTTCCACAGAAGATGATATTCATCCCGGTTATATCAGCGATAATCCTGCCTACCTGGGCTCCGACAATATTCAGCTCAATCCCCGTTTCACCTTTCTTGGTGTCTTTCAGGAACCGTTTTTGGATGCTATGACGGAAATTCAGACAGACGCTAATGGCTGGGCCATTGAAACTCCCGGTTACCCTGGCGTTCCTATGCGGGCACCCAAGCCTCACGGAGATTGGTTTTACAGAGATGAAGGCGTCAATACAGGGTATTATATTTCGGAAGTTTCTTATGATGAGGCCGGTATTGATATGAGTAATCCGCTGTATTCCGGAAGTCCTGAAAATGTGAACAGCAAGCTGATTGAAGCTTCCCGCGAGAAAGCCCGGCAACGCTTCAGAGATGAAGGAATGTCTTTTGAGGAAATTGATAGATACATGTATTCGATTCATGAAATCATGTTTACCAAAAGCGGAAAAATGTATGTTTTCTGGCGTATGCCGCTCAAAGACAGCGCCGAACTTTACCTGAAAGAATCCGGGCGCTGGGCCGATTATATGGATCCCAATAAACATCGTGACCGTGAAGCCTTTATAGTCGATCCGAGCCAGACTTCATGGGAAAACCTGAAACGTGCTTTCGCCCTGGATATGGGGCCAACGCGAACTTTATTTGCTTCCGCGGGCGGCTATGTGGCCCAGGTGCCTCGCTTTATGTTCTGGAACATCAATGTCATCGGACATGTTGTTAAGGCAATCGGTACAGAGATGGGGGCCGGACCTGACTTTAAAGAAGCAGTTGATTCAGCCATGCCGGGTGAAGAAAAGAAACAGATTATTGATGAATATTTCACCAGTGCAGGCAGTCAGTTTAAGGCTCTGTCTGATTTCTATAAAGAACCGGTTAATGCTAAAATTTATAAATTTGCGCTGGAGGCAGCCCATTCCACACACAAGCCCTTATTCCTTGGAATGATGACAGGACGAAAAGGTCTTAAAGATTCGGAATATATAGGCACTCTTTATTCAGATCCGCCTGAAAGTATAGATAAAGATTATGCCCGATTATGGCATTACTACAGAACCAATTGGGTACCGCAACACAATGGGCAAACTGATACTGACATTGAGAAGGCATTAAGCGATCAATACCCTGAACCATAGTTATGATATTGAGGTCTTAGACCCTTGACACGGGAGTTTTTTTGTGAAATCATTCCACTGAGAGGACAAAAAATCTTCAGATACATTTATTTGAAGCCAAATTTGCCCTCCTTTTTAAGCAGTTAAATTACTTGACAGTTTGCATATATTATAGTAGAATAATACGCCATTGTGGGCGACTGTGCCCAAGTTTCAATAATCTTGCCCTTTAAAAAGCCGTTTCCGCCACAGGCGGATCAATGTACGAGTTCCACTCGCCCTCCACTCTCGGATGGACATTCCTATGTCTGCCTGAGGTGTGGATGGCGGATTGTTCTTTTACATCGTTTCATTGCTACGGCTTAACACTCCAATCACCCCATGTGGGTTTCCCCGCTGGGGAGAAAGGAGTTTCCAATGGGAAACTTACTGCAGAGCATCGCCAGATTCTGGCTGCTGATGACGGGGACGGAGAAATACGTCTCCATGCTCGAGACCAACCCCGCGTTGGCTGCCGCCCTGATTGCCTGCGTGATCCTGAGCGTCTTCTGGATGTTCAGGTGGCTGCCTACGGCAGTAGTCGAAGCCGGCAAGACGGTGGGCGGGCTCTTCGTTGGGCTCATCTACCTTCAGGTCGGCATCCTGGTTGCCATGATGATCTTCGGATCTCTGGCTCACGCCGGTGTCGACATCACGCTGAGTGGTGTCCGTCAGATCTGCCTCATCGGCCCTATCCTCGCCCTCGTGGGCGGCTGGGTTGCCGGAAAGCTTCTGGATGCAGTGATCCTGATCGGAATCGGGATCTATGTTCTCGGGAACCTGCTGTCCCTGGGCATGAAGGCCCTGGGTATCGTCAGTAGCACGGCACAGAAGTGGAAGGCGGATCCTGGTGAACCCAGTTTCCGCGGAGTGAAATGGCTCTACGTCATTTCCCCCTGCGTGGCAGCTGGCGCCCTCATCTGTAACCCGACCTGGGGCGAGCCCCTGTACTACGCTCCGGCCTGGATTTCCGGTCTGCTCGGCATCGCTTCCATCTTCGCCTCGCGAAGGCGAGAGGAGCAGTCTCGGCCTCAGCCACGGCCCGAGCCCACTCCCGCACCCGTACAGCCCCCCAAGGGATGGCAGTGCAAGGCCAAGGTCGAGGTGCGTACCCCCCAAAACAAGCTGGTTCCCATGAGGGACATCGAAGGGAATCCCATTCTCGTGAACGGCAGGATGCAACCCCAGTGGACAACCTGCGACACCTGGAATGCGGAAGACGCCCGCTTCTGCGCGAAGTGCGGCACGCCCAAGGGTGGTCCTCAACCGCAGCCTGCCCCCAGGCCGCGGCCCGAGCCTCCGCCACCTCCGGTACCCAATCTGGAGGTCCCGTGCCCGCACTGCCAGACTCCCTACGATGCCAGTCGGGGCTACCGAAACTGTCCGCACTGCGGTCAGCTCTTCGCCCGACAACCGGCA
>JAFGTE010000019.1 GCA_016934215.1 Candidatus Peregrinibacteria bacterium
CAGGTTCGAATCCTGTCGCGGGCACCATACACCTTTCAATGACACAGAACGAACGGGCAAAGCCAGAAAAAATAGTCAAAACCAGAATGAAAATAGCAATCGATTTAAGACCCCTGATGGCTGGCAAAGTAAGCGGTGTGGAAGTCTATATCAAATCCATGCTGGAGGCACTTTTTAAAGTGAACACGAAGCATCAATTCATTCTGTGGTACAATGCCTTCAAAAAAATTGATACCCGTCATTTTCCAAAACTTCCAAAGAACGTCAGACTGGTGCGCACCCGCATCCCGAACAAACTTTTCAACCTTTCCCTTAGCCTCCTTCGCTGGCCCAAACTCGATAAATTAATTAAGAAAAGAGCAGGTAAAATAGATGCCATTTGGGTTCCGGATCCAAGGCCTGCCCCGGTTTCTAAAAATTGCAAGAAAGTCATCACCTTCCACGATCTTTCGTTTGAAGATTTCAAATATTCTTTCAATTTCAAAACGAGATTGTGGCATAAAATCCTGAGGCCAAAAAAAGAGGCCCTGGAAGCCGATTTTATTATCGCTGTGAGTGAATTCACCAGGGGGCAGCTAATCGAGGAATACAATATCGACAAGCGAAAAATCAAGGTAGTCTACGAAGCAGCAGCTTCTCATTTAAAACCTTTAGATCTGCCCAAGAGCTTTGAGATCATCAGGCGTAAATACAAACTGCCCGAAACATATTTTCTCTGTCTTTCCACATTGGAACCACGAAAAAACACGACGGGCATCATTGAAGCATACCTGGATTGGCAGACAGATACTAAGGTCAATGTAGGACTGGTGATTGCCGGTCAAAAATATCCTCAAATCTTCAGTGAAACAAAGCTGAAAGAACATCCCAATATTCATCTGACGGGATTTATTGATGAAGAAGATAAAGCACTTATGTATCAACATGCTCTGGCTTTCCTGTATCCGTCATTTTATGAGGGATTTGGGCTGCCTATTCTGGAAGCGATGCAGTGTGGTACGCCCGTGATCACATCGAACGCAACAGCCATGTCTGAAGTAGCCGGAAAAGCGGCATTGCTTATCAACCCCAATAAGCCCAAAGAACTGAAGGAAGCCATGCATGAAATTTATCGTGATCAAAAATTAAGAGCTGAACTTATTGAAAAAGGCCTTACGCGGGCTTCCGAATTTTCCTGGCAGAAAACGGCAGATAAATTTATGAAGTACTTTGATAGGAAAAATTAAGCCGCATTCTGCAGACGGCGGCTTTCGGCAAAAATCAGTGTGTAAATATCAGTCACCAAACCTTCCGAGAGTCCCAGTGAATTGGCCTGAAGCTTCACATTGTCCAGGACGGCCATTTCACGGGTTTTTTGATGAATTTTTTCTCCGGCTGCCCTTTTTTCACGGCCCAGCTGAGCGGCAAGCTCCATCCTTTTAAAAAGCAGTTTTACCAGTTCTATATCCAGTTTATCGATTTCTTTTCTTAGCGCTTCAATCATAAATCTTTCACTTAAGTGTTACGAGCTAACCTTAACGCATTTACCCGTGATGAGCAAACAGCCGAAAGATTGATTGCTTCATAAAGAAGAGTGTGTTACGCTAAAATTTGAGTTTAATAAAAAAGCTATGAACGATCCACAAGATCCCGCTGCTCAGCAGGGCAATCAAGGAGCTCAGCCGGCCCAGCCAACACCACCCCCCCCGGCCGGAGGCCAACCGCAAACTGCCCAGCCAACAGGAACTCAGCCTCAGGCGGCTAAGTCACCCGCCGGTCAGGACCTTTCAGGCATTATGGAAGAGAATGTGGATGTCAGCGGCCTTGTCGCAAATGCAAGTCAGAATCAGCAGGATTCTCAGGCGCTTTTAGCGATTCCGATTCCCGCTCACCCAAATACAAAATTTGACGAGAAGAAATTTCTGGAACTTCTGGCAGGATCCATTTCGCTG
Source organism: Candidatus Peregrinibacteria bacterium (assembly GCA_016934215.1). Classification (GTDB taxonomy): domain Bacteria; phylum Patescibacteriota; class Gracilibacteria; order UM-FILTER-43-11; family UM-FILTER-43-11; genus JAFGTE01. The sequence goes on from JAFGTE010000019.1 coordinate 1,932, forward strand.
ACCATTACTGAGAAAAAAAGAATCATCGAAGCCATTCCCCAGCTGTCTCAGTATCAGATTGATGAACTCATGAAAATCTTTGAAGAAGAAAAAGGTAAGTTTGCTGAGCTAGAAAAGAAGCATGCGGATCAGATTGCCGAACTGGAAAAACAACATGCCGGTGCATGGCAGGATTTGGAGGCGCAGAAAGAAGAAGAAGCCAAAAAAGCGGAAGAAGCCAAACAGGCAGAGGACATCAAAAAACAATTGGGCCTTGATAAAGCCGCTTAAGCTTTCATTTTAAGTTTTCTTTTAGCGGGAGCCACTTTAACCTTGATTGCCGCCTTTTCAAGTTTGCCTGCTTCAAAGGTGAATTCATTTTTGTCTTTTGCCTGGTCAATTTTAATAAGGGTACCGGGCGGAAAACTACCATTCAGAATCTTTTCTGCAATCGGATCTTCGATTAAATCCTGTAATTTGCGTCGTACCGGGCGGGCACCGTATTTTGGGTCATAACTCTTTTCTGCCAGCAGACTGATTGCGGCGGGAGTCGCTTCGATACCGATGCCCTTATCAGTCAGCCGGTTATTAAATTCTTTCAGCTGAAGTTTTACCACCTTTTCGATGTTTTCACTGGTGAGGGGTTTAAAGACAATCACCTTATCAACACGATTTAAAAACTCCGGACGAAAATGATCTTTCATTTCTTTAAGCACCTGCTTTTTACGGTCTTCAAAGTCTTCCTCGGCTTTTTTGAGCTTATCACTGCTGATGTCAAAACCGATTTTACTGGCCTCATCGGTCAGCTGTTTAGCACCCAGGTTACTGGTCATGACAATAATAGTGTTTCGGAAATCGACCTTTTTTCCTTTGGCGTCTGTCAAATAACCGTCTTCTAGTACTTGCAGAAGGATATTAAAAAATTCCGGATGGGCTTTTTCAATTTCATCAAAAAGCACCACAGAATAAGGTTTACGTCTGACCGCCTCGGTGAGCTGTCCTCCTTCTTCATAACCCACGTAGCCGGCACTGGTACCCACCAGTCTGGAAACATTATGACGCTCCATAAATTCACTCATATCGATTTTGATGAGCGCATCCTTGTTATTATAGACTTCGCGGGCAAGTGTTTTCACCAGTTCTGTTTTTCCTACTCCGGTTGGCCCCAGAAAAATAAAGGAACCGATTGGTCTATTGGGGGAGGCAATCCCGACACGGGATCTCCGAATCGACTTTGAAATTTCATTGACTGCTTCATCCTGAGCAATAATGGATTGATGCAGCAGGTCTTCCAGATGAGCCAGTTTTCTGCCTTCATCTTTCATGATTTTGGTTACAGGGATGCCTGTCATTTTGCCGATAATAACACCAATATCATTTTCCTTGATCTGAATCTGTTTGGATTTATTCTGCTGGGATATCTTGATGTCTTCAATTTCCTTTTGAATGGCTTCTTTCTTTTCCTTTAAGCTTGAAGCTTTTTCATATTCCTGTGCCAGTACTTCCTTTTCAATCTTTTTTTCGATCTTCAGTATTTCCTCTTTCTTTGCCTGAATCTCAGGAGTAACAAATTGGGACCGGGATCCTTTCAGGGCGGCCGCTTCATCGATTAAATCAATGGCTTTATCCGGCAAAAACCGTTCTGTGATATAACGTTGTGACAAGTGAACCGCTGCCTGAATGGCTTCGTCGGAAATCACCAGATTATGGAAGGCTTCATAGGCCGGCCGGAGTCCTTCGATGATCTTAATACAGTCTTCCGTACTGGGTTCCTCGATAAGAACTGACTGAAAGCGCCGTTCCAGACCTTTATCTTTTTCGATGTTCTTTCGGTACTCATCAATCGTTGTGGCGCCGATAATTTGTAAATTGCCGCGTGAAAGAGCGGGTTTGAGCAGATTGGCTGCATCCATGCTGCCTTCCGCAGAACCTGTTCCGGTCAGCGTATGCATCTCGTCAATAAAAAGAATGATCTCATTGTCAATTTTCGTGGCTTCATCAATGATGCTCTTCATTCGCTCTTCAAACTCACCCCGGTACTTGGTACCGGCGATAACGTTACTCAATGAAAGTGAAAGGATTTTTTTATTTGCCAGACTGTCCGGAACATTTTCAGCTACAATCGCCTGTGCCAGACCTTCAACAACCGCTGTTTTACCGACACCGGGTTCGCCAATGAGTACCGGATTATTCTTGGTTTTACGATTCAGAATATGAATCATACGTTCAATTTCTTCCTTGCGGCCGATAATCGGATCAATCTGCCCCTTCCGGCATTTATCATTCAGATTTGTGGTGAAATAATCCAGGGCAGGCGTCTTGCTCTTTTTGGGGCCACCACTCTTCCTTATGTCAGAGGGGCCGCCGGCACCAGGAATATCAGGCCCTTTATGTTCAAAAGCATCGGAGTAATCTGTTTGTCCGGGAGCAAAAATGACCCCCTGCAGCCCCTGCAGGAATTTATCGAGGGAGGTATTGATCTGCTGAGTGTCTTTACTTTTGGCATTAGCCATCTGCTCAAACATTTCTTCAATCTGCTTCCGGAAGTCATTGGGTTCAATTTCCATATTCTCCAGAATCACCGTGGCGGCGCATTTCCCCTGAGATACCAAGGAATGCAGCAAATGTTCGGTACCGATAAAAGGATGATTGTATTTGTGGGCGATGCGGACCGCGTCTTCAATGATTGAAGTGAGGTATGAAGAAAGTCCGTGCTGAACATTCTTGGCTTCAGGCTCCTGATTCGTGGCGGAGTTTAAAATCATTCTCACATTTTCGAGGGACACTCCGGCACCCGTTAAAATCGAAAAGGCCAGAGACCGGGGATTGGAAAGAAGACCGATCAGAAGATGTTCGGAACCAATATAAGGCAGCCCGTGCTTGCGGGATTCCTCCTCGGCAATGCTCAGAGCCTGTTTGGCATTCGGTGTGAATTTCTCAAATGGAGACATAATTTTTTGTTAGTGTTTCATTCTAGCATATTATACATCAAAAAAGGCAGTAAGTGAAGCCTAGTTAAGCCTGGAGCCGATAAAATCAGGATGCCCATTAATAAAATCGTGCAGCGATTGCACGGTGCCCCCTTCGATTTGTAGTTCCAACGGCTCAATGATGCCATCCTGGCAGACAATACCATCACGTTTCACCAGACCCGGATCCCCGCCTGTGCCTTCATGTAATCCGGCAGCGAGTATCTTTAAACGCTTGCCTTCAAAAAAAGTATAAGTGCCCGGCCAGGGATCAAAAGCTCTTATTTGGGCTAAAATTTCTTTAACGGGACGCTTCCAGTTGATCTGGCCGTCAGCCTTGGAAATCTTTCCGCAATATGTGGCTTTACTCTCATCCTGAGGTACAGGGGCAAGACCGCTTTCCACCTCCAGCAACACTTTGGGAATTTCTTTTGCAGAGAGTTTAGCCAGTTGACCGGTCAATGTCTGCCCTGTGTCACTCGGGGCAATCGGTATTTCAAATTGCCTGTAAACAGGGCCTGCGTCCATTTTACTGACCATTTTCATCAGGCTGATGCCTGTCTTTTTATCAAGGTTTAAGAGCGCCGCCTGAATCGGGGAAGCTCCCCGATATTTTGGCAGAAGTGAGGCATGTACATTCAGGCAGGCCATTTTGGGAATGCTAAGAATGGTCGGACTCAGAATCTGGCCATAAGCCATCACAACCAACATATCGGAATTCAAATTGGCCAGTCGGCGCACGCTTAAATCGGCATTGATATCGATTGGCTGAAAGACTTCAATATTCAGTTCTTCAGCCGTCAGTTTGATGGGGGAGGGCTGCAGCTGAAGTTTCCGTCCGGCCGGTTTGTCCTGGCCGGTCACCACCAATGACACGTCAAAAAGTCTGGAAAGCGAGCGCAGAAGCTCACTGCCTATCGCATCGGTGCCGACAAATATGATTTTTATTTTTTTCATTTGATTACATCATATTTCATTTACTGCGCTATCGCAAATACTTGGATGACCGGGGAAGATTATTTATTATAAACCCTAATAAAAACACAACATGAAACTAGATCAAAAAGAATTAGGAGCCATAAAAAAGGCTCTGGAAGGAGCCACCACGGTTCTTTTAATTCCCCACAAAAATCCCGATGGCGATACAATCGGATCAGCTTTTGGGCTGTATAACACTCTTCTTGAAATGGGAAAGAAACCCACGGTTGCCTGTATCGATGAACCGCCCCCCGTTTTTAAATTCATTCCGGGAATTGAAACCATCCAGGTAGGCATTGATCATATTGATTACGATGTGATCATCATTGTGGACGCGGGGGCAACGCATTTAACGGGAGTGAATGAACAGTATCCGCAGCTTTTTGACAAAAGCCGCGAGGTAATTAATATCGATCATCACCCCACCAACGATTATTACGGAAAGTACAATGTGGTGGTGCCAACAGCGGCAGCCACGACCATGATCATTTATCAGATGCTGGTCGATATGGATTTTCCGTTGAGCAGACAAACGGCAACGGCATTGCTCACGGGTATTTATACGGATACAGGCAGTTTTATTCACTCTAATACAAATTCCGAAGCCCTGCGGATTGCCGCCAGACTGCTTGCCAGGGGAGCTAATTTAAGAGGGATCTCAAAAGATATATTCAACACCACCAAAATCTCTACGATGCGACTGTGGGGCCGCGTGCTCAAAAATACATATCAGACGCCTGATGGCGTTACGATGTCCGTGGTCAAACAAAAGGATTTTGAGGAATGCAAGGCGACTTACGATGAAATGTCAGGAGTTGTAGATTACGTTAATTCAGTTCCAAACGCTTCCTACAGTGTCATTCTGACCGAGAAGGGAGGGGCTGTAAAAGGTTCACTCAGAACACTGAATGATCATATCGATGTCTCGGCCATTGCCTCTCATTACGGGGGTGGCGGTCATACCAAAGCGGCGGGTTTTACAGTAAAAGGAAGGCTGGAACAAGAGCTGCGCTGGAAAGTTGTTGATTAATATTGACAAAATAGGCAAAAAAGTGGTATTTATAAAGTGTAAGAGTATTATTACTATTTTTCAATGGGAATCGAAAGCCGCTCATCGAAACCGCCAGCGCTGAAAAGTGATGAGTCGATAAGAAGGGGGGAAAGTCCATGCGACCATATCAAAAGTCGCAGGGCGTCGTTAAGGGCGAAACAATTGAGGATGGGAAAAGGGTATGTGGATCGAATTCAGCGCGGTCCGAATAATATTGTGAAAGCCAGAAAAAGATGTGCTAGAATTACCAGGTGTAATCAACCGGATGACAGCGAGCCTGCAAAATCAGTAAAAGCAACACTTGTTCGCAGTAAGCCGGAGCCTGCTGACCGACACGAAGTTATGCAAGGAAACAATGATAAAACACCAAAGCCCGGAGAAACTTCTTCCGGTCCGGCTGCCTCTGACATTCAGGAACTCAGAACCCACAAAAGTGGTGAAATTCAGGTAGTCACACCCGAAGAAAGCGGGGTGGATGAGGCCCGGGCGGGACTCAGAACTGCTCTTAAAGGTGAAAGTAAGACGGAAATTTCCAGACAAACGCCCGAAGATTGGCAGCGGGCAGTCATGCGAGTGCGGGAAAAAATGAGTGACAAAACAGGCGTAATAGATCCTGTAAAAGTCGCAAGAGAACTGGGAGTGGTGGATCATATCGAGAGTCAGATCAAAGGAATTTACGATAGCGGTGACCGCGTCCATGTGCCATCAGTCCAGGAAGCGGACAGATTGATTCTGCTCATGAGTGAATTCAGTCATCTTTATCGCGAAGGAAGCTTAATGTGTCATATAACGTTAACAAAACGGCTGCTTGAAGAAAGGTATGCCGCCGACAAAGTATATGATCGGATTCACCGAACCGGGGAGCTGAGATTCTCTCAGTTTGATGATGACGAGCCCAATGATTTTGCGTGGACAATACTAAAAAGAGGTTGGGCCAAACCCGGAGACCTGTTTCTGGAGATGGGATTTGGCGGGGGGGCAGATGGCCGCCTTATTGCAAGAAATGTACCCGGATTAGACTGGATGGGGGTAGACATAAGTGAACATGCTGTAAGTGAAGCTATAAGAATTACAGAAGAACAAAAACTTAGTGACCAAGTGCATTTCAGGCATGGAAACTACATGGATGCCCTGAGAAATTGTAGAGGGCAATTGATCAATGGTGTATACATGCACTCAACCGCCCAGTACCGACCCAGAAAAGTCCAGGAAGAAATATTGTTTACAGGCATTGCAGGACTACTTAAGCCAAAACGGGGAAATCTTTATATAGCAATGAAAACAGGAGATTCAGATTCAGCCCGTTCGCCGCTCCAGATTGAGCTTGCGCCGGAGAGTATCGATAATCCAAAAATAGACCTTCGCCACAATTGCTACAGAGGCTACCCCCAAACAGAAGAAGATGTGCACAGTTTGATCACACCAAGTGGTATGCACATTAAAAATTCAGAGACCGTAGAATATGATGGTTATGATCGACCAGGGGAAAAGGAACGCATTGTACAGCTGAGAGCCGGCTGGTAATGTCTTTTTACAGTTTGAAAGTTCTTTTAGCGTAGTCCCGCCAGGTCAGCATAAAGATCGATTTAAACATGCGGGCCACTACGTCACTTTCGATGATCACGCTGATAGGAGAGTCTTTTTTAAGTGATAAAATGGCCACTTTGTTACCGAAAATGCGCACTTCGCCTTCAATAGGGAAAAGGTCATAAGGAATATAGAGCGCTTTTCGAAGTTCTTCTTTATCTTTTTTATATAGTTCTTCACTGCGTTTATGATAGGGCATGATCGCATGAGCCGTAATTCCCATCTTGTTACGGCGTCGAATATAATCATCCACGAAATCACCCAGTGTGCCGTAAATCTTAGTGATGTCTCCGTAACGGTAATAATCCGCACCTTCCTTTAAGACAGCCTCATACACCTGCTTGATACCATCAACCCCTTCATAATAACGGATTTTTGGAAGATGCGGACTGCTTTCTTCCCCCACAATAAGTGAGGGGAGGGCCTCCAGAACCGTCATATTCACCTGATCGAGCGTTTCCTTTCGTTCTTCGATCAGAGCTTTCAGAGTGTCTTCGGGATCTTCCGCGAAAAAACAGATGATTCCGTGTTTCATCGTTTTGGTGGCAAGCCCCAGTTTGGACAGATTGATTAGCGCTTTATAAGCCGTGGTGCGGTTGATACCCATGCGGTTAGCCAGAATGCTGGCTGGCTGAGCACCGGCAGTCTTAAGTAAAGTAAGGTAAGTGTCGACTTCGATAGCGGAAAGACCGATTTCTTCAAGGGCTTGTTTCAGTTTCATAACAAATACAATTAGAAAGTGTTGTGATTAAGCTGTAACAGAGCCATTTTAGCTTATAAACAAGCAGAAATCAAGTAAATGTTACAGACAGTTGACAATAAACTTGCGCGGTAGTAATATGAGCACGGTTAACACGCTAGAACAATGAAAAGATGAACACCTCAGAGAGTTAACTTATGTCATGCGGGAGGGCAACTTTATTAGGAAGAGGGAGGTGGCTCGCCACCTCCTTTTTTCTAACTCATCCTAACAAACGCAAAATGACGAATATTCCGGAGGTATATCTATTGCAGGCAACTAAGAAGAATCTGGAGCAGGCAAAGAGCTTCCAAGACGACATGGCTGCTCATTTTTTTGAACATACCATGTACGATGTTAAAGACTCTCTTACTTCCATTCTGGCGATTTGTGATATGGAAGATATGAAACAGATGCCTCAGGTCAAGCAGTGTATTCAGCGTGTGACGGACTTACTGCATGATGTTCATCTCTATCACAACAATACTCTTTTTAATATCAACCATGTTGTCATCAATATCATTAATGTTCTGAAAAAGAACTTCAAAAACAGAATCCATATCAACCACGACCTTGCTTATATCAAAGCCAATACCCGCAGTGACCGGAATCATTTGGAGCTGGTTCTTTTATATTCCCTGATCGAAGCGGTTGAATCCTGTGAAGGAGAATTGAACATGCTGATCAGACTGGCACAAAAAGAAAAAGACGCTGTTATTATAATTAAACTTGAGGATTTCAGGTTTTCAGACGTCGTACTCAAAGCAATTGCAGGATTTCATAATCCCGCAGCTTTTAAAATGCAGATCGGAAGCGTTGGCGGCGGAACAGAGATCGTCATCCGTCTGCCTTTGTCTTTTGAGAGAAGAGATCAGGAGGCAAAACCAGTAAGGGAGCCATCAAAAATAACCCTTGGCCAGCCAAAAAGGATCAATGTTTATGGTGCTCAGGAGAGGACGGGAACCTGAAGCGGCCGATAGGTTGGCCATTCTTGTTTTATGGTGCTCAGGAGAGGACTTGAACCTCCACGGCCGATATGTTGGCCACCAGCCCCTCAAGCTGGCGTGTCTACCAATTCCACCACCTGAGCATGCAAAAAACTTGACGGAAAAAGTCTACGTCAAGATATTGGTGAATGCAAGAATAGTTTACTTAAGAAGGGGGATAATATCATTACTGGGAATCGCGAAACCAATCCCGTCCATTCCGGCCGCCACGGCGGTTGTGATGCCGATGACTTCACCGCTCAGGTTGAGAAGCGGGCCGCCACTGTCACCGGGGTGAATCGACGCATCCGTCTGGATCAGATTGAATAAGCCGTTACTGCCATCGATCTTGTCCGGGGCAATCGAGCGATTCAGAGCACTGATAATGCCGGTTGTAACCGTATTTGAGTAGGTCGAGAAGGCATTGCCAATAGCGATAACACGCTGCCCCACCTGCAGCTGATCGGAATCGCCGAGTTTTGCCGCAGCCAAACCGGCAGGTGGATTCCCCTCAGCATCCGTTAGCGTAAGAAAGGCAATATCATGTAATTGATCTGCTTCGATTTTGGTAACTGCATAGGTGGCTCCGTCATGGGTAATAACCGCATAACTGACTGCAGGGTCATCGACGACGTGGTAGGTCGTAAGTACCAGTCCGTTGTCTGAAATAAAAACGCCGCTGCCGCTGCTGACACGGTAACCCTCTGAACGATACAAAGTATTCTGAAAATAAGGATCGTCAAAATTCATGATGCTCTCCCGGTAGAGCGGAAGATCCTGCGTGGCCACCACACTGACCACAGACGGCGTAATGCTTTCGATCGTCTGAATAATACGGGATTCCTCCGAAATAAGTTGATTCGATGGCAGGTGAGCCGCAAAGCGCTCTTTGTAACAGTCGGTGATCAGACTGCCCAACATACCTCCTGCGATAGCCAGAAGAATCATACCGATGATCTGCCGGAAACTGAGTCTGGGTTTACCGAACATGATTATTTATTTATCATTTTTAAAAACTTCTTTTCATCAATTATAGCAACTCCCAGTTTCTGAGCATCATCATATTTACTGCCGGGCTCGGAGCCGGCCAGCACGTAATCGGTTTTTTTGCTGACGCTGCTGCTGGCTTTGCCGCCGTTCTGTTTGATAAGTTCTTTGGCCTGATCACGGCTGAGGGAGGGGAGGGTACCGGTGATGACGAAGGTAAGACCGGCCAGCTTAGTGCTCTTTTTGGCGGCCGGCACCAATAGCTTGACCCCGGCGCGGTCGAATTTATCGAGGTATGCCTCGTTTTTCTCATCCTGAATCCATTCATAGATGGACTGGGCCACCTTTTCACCGATGCCTTCGATACCGTTCAGTTCGTCGACGGTCAATTTTTTCAGCGCTGACTGAAGCTCCGGGATCTCCGCCACTTCCACTTTTTCTTCGGCGGATTCCTCGGCAAACAGACTGAGCTGATTTTTCTTCTGGGATTTTTTCAGGGTGATCGTCTTCGTTTTAAGGTCCAGATGGTCGGCCAGAAGCTCCGCCGTTTCCTCGCCGACATGCCGGATGCCCATAGCGAAGATAAAGCGGGGCAGGAGAATGACCTTGGATTTTTCCAGCGCTTCCAGCAGATTCTCCGTTTTTTTATCTTTAAACAGTTCCAGCTGCAAAAGATCGCTGGCCTGCAGGCTGAAAAGATCGGCGGCATCTTCGATGAGTTTATTCTCAATAAGCTGTTCCACCACCTTTTCACCCAGGCCGTCGATGTCGAAAGCCTTGCGCGAAACAAAATGTTCCAGCTGTTGCTGATGAACGGCATAACAGTTTTTATTCTTGCAGCGGCTGACCACTTCGCCTTCAGGCCGCCCGATCGGCCCGCCGCAGACGGGACAGGATTTAGGCATTTTAAACTTCTTTTCCTTGCCGTTTCGCAGGTCTTTGAGTACCTCCATCACTTCGGGGATGATGTCGCCGGCCTTCTGGATGATGACCGTATCACCGATACGCACGTCTTTCCGTTCGATCTCATCTTCGTTGTGCAGGGTGGCCCGGCTCACCGTGGAACCGGCCACGAGAGTTGGTTCAAGAATGGCAACCGGCGTGAGGGCTCCTGTGCGGCCCACCTGAATGTCGATGTCGAGTACTTTACTGGTTGACTGCTCGGCCGGAAACTTGAAGGCGATGGCCCAGCGGGGCGCTTTGGCGGTGGAGCCGAGGAGATTCTGATGCCGGCGGCTATTGACTTTGACCACCAGTCCGTCGATATGATAGGGGAGTTTAGCCCGCTTTTTTTCAACTTCAGACATGGCTTTTTCCACAGAGGCAAGCGAAGAATGATGAGTAAAATTTGTGTTCACACGAAGCCCCAGATCCTGGAGCAGTTTCAGGGCCTCTTTCTGAGATTCCGGATACGGAATGACTGAATTCTTTTCAAAATAAATACTGTAAAAATACATATCCAGCTTCCGGTCCGCGGACACTTTAGGGTCGAGCTGCCGGACCGTACCGGCGGCCGCATTACGGGGATTGGCAAACACCTGCCCTTCCCGCTTATTAAGGTCTTCAAAACTCTTGATGGTCATAATGACCTCTCCGCTGGCTTCGATGACCGGATAGTCTTTAAGCTTTAACCCCCTGATCTCCCGCAGTTCCAGCGGCACACTCGGAATCGTGCGGACGCTGTGAGTCACATCTTCCCCGTAAACCCCGTCACCGCGCGTGATCGCCCGATGGAATTTACCTTTCTCATAAATGACCGACAAATTCAGCCCGTCCAGCTTGTATTCCGTAATATAGTCCAGTTTTTCACCGGGAACCAGCTTCTGATTCCGTTCTTCCCAGTCTTCCAGCTCTTCATTCGAGAAACAGTCCATCAGCGATTGTTTGGGCCGCAGATGCTTGATTTTAGCGAATTTACCGGAAAGAACACTCCCCACCCGCTGAGTGGGGGAATCCGGCGTCACAAATTCAGGAAACTGGTCCTCGAGTTCATGAAGTTCTTTCTTGATCTTATCCCGTGCTGCCTCCGAAATATCATTCCGGTCCAGCACAAAATACTCGTAGTTCCACTTTTTGAGCCACTCCTTCAGCTTTTCAATCCGCTGTTTTGCTTCTGTTTTATCCATTCAACGTCTATTTTAAACAAAACCGACCCCTATTAAAAGGCACATTCGTATAAAAGCCCAAATCAAGGTATTATTGGAACGAAAGTTCGTATAAACACGAGTTGTACGCAATAGCACACATTTTTCTGATATAATCAGTCTACTTTTGAATAAGGTACTTTTAGAACATTTTTATTGACAATACAACATATTTACACTAGAGTAAAGGCCACTCTAAAGAACAACCCTATGTCTTTTCCTAAGTTAAGAAGGGTTGCCTACTCCCTGCTCATAGCTGTCATCATTGGCAGTAGCTTTTCATATGCCGCACCGGGAGATGAAACCGTCTATTATCTCCTCGAAGACCATCTGGGCAATATCGACGTTGTTCTAGATGAAGAAGGAAATGTAGTGGAACGGAGAGACTATCTGCCATACGGAGAAGAAAGAGTGGAAGCGAGTGAAGAAGGAGCTCCGGATACGGATTACGGTTTCACAGGGAAGGAAAAAGATGATGAGACAGGGCTGTATTACTACGGTGCAAGGTACTATGATTCAACGACAGGCAGATTCATCACTTCTGATCCACTACTTCAGCGAATAGACCAGATGTCTCCGGAAGAGCAGAATCAGTTTCTGAGTGATCCGCAGGCACTCAATGCCTATGCATATGCAAGAAACAATCCTGTTCGCTATGTTGATCCTGATGGTGAGAGCAGTGTTGAATGGGCTTGGTGGCAAGCAGGCTCAGTGTATTTGATGATGCAAGGCAATTACACTGCTTCCTATTTCCTAAATCACTCAATCAACAACACTCCGTTCTTCGGGGACTTCAGGAGCTCACAGGCTCCACTTAGCTTCTCTGATTCCAGTAGTGACAGAATGTCGCAGCGAATCACTGGGCAAATTAGAGACACCAATGCATATCAAGCAAATATCAATCACATCAAAGATAAGATCGCGAATGGTGATTTAACGGGCATCGGAGGTGGCGAATTTACAAAAAATGATAATGCAGATCTGTTTTATGCGATCAAACGCTACGATTACTCGTACGAAGCAACACAGAATGAAGATGGCACCTATGCCGTTGATATTACCATTGAGGACACTTACAACTTCAAAAGAGAAAACTACGATGGATTCGATAACACTATCAACAATATAGCTGACCTCAGCGAGGATACCAAAGCATTACTGCCTTTCCAAACAACAATTGAAATGCACGAAACTATCACTATCGACAATGATGATGAAAATTAACCAAATCTCATGAAAAAAAGAACAATCACAATTCTAAAATGGCTTTTCTTAATGGGCTTCCTTGCGATACCGATATTTGCAGTAAGCTTTCTTGTCTACTCCATAGAATCTGGCAAATTCGCCTTCATGGGTACGGCAGATACCATTGCCATCTTGGGGGAAGGTAAATATGAAATTGGAAAGTTCTCAAATAGAATTGCCCTGGAAGATCGAAGAAATAATAATCTCAATCTAAAAATCCTTGTTGGAAACATTGAAAAATACCTAATTCAAGACACCAGCATCTATATCATTGGAGATTATGGCGAAGGCTCAATGAAAAAGCATGATGGTACTATTATCAAATCATTGGATTATATTGACTATGAAACTGGCGAATATAAGACATACAAAGAAGATGAGTTAATACCTCACTACGTAATACTTGATTATAAAAAGGATGAATTAAGAAAATACATAGATTGGGAAGACATTCCCGAAGCAGACCGTGCAATATTCGAGAAACTACAAAAGGAAGTGCAATAAAAATGTTCTAAAAGACTGATCTGATGGAAAAATGCGCACTAAAACGTACAACTCTTAAGTTTATTCGCAGTATTACCTTAATTTGGCCTTTTTGGCGTGCCCAACTCTTGATTAAAAGGCCAAAAAATGATATAATAAAAGGATAGAAATAAAAATTCACATCCATGACCCTTGATCTGAAAGGCGTAATGCAGCAGGCCGCTGACAATCACTCACCTGATTTACATTTCCAGGTGGGACAGCCGCCCATTATAAGACAAAAAAACGGCTCTTTAACCGCTCTGGAAAGAGCGCCGGTACTGACCAAAGAAGATATCGATGAAATTGTTGCCAGTATAACCACCGAAGATCAGCGCAAAGTGCTTAAAGAAGAATGGCAGCTGGACTTTTCTTATCACCTGGAAGGGGTCAGCCGTTTTCGTGTGAATGTTTATCAGGAATATCATGGGCCGGCTATTTCTTTCCGATTGATTCCCGATGAAATTCCGACTATGGAAGATCTGGCACTTGATGATGTGATTAAAACCTTAGCCATGATGCAAAATGGCATGATTTTAGTCACGGGTCCGACGGGTAGCGGTAAATCCACCGTGATCGCTTCCATAATCGATTACATCAACAAAAAACGAAGCGCTCACGTCATCACCATTGAAGACCCGATCGAATTTCTTTACAAGTCAGATAACTGTTTGTTTTCACAGCGGGAACTGAATGTGCACACGCATACCTTTGCCGGGGCCATCCGGGCGGCGCTTCGTCAGGATCCGGATATTGTTATGGTGGGGGAAATGCGTGATCTGGAAACGATTTCCGCGGCGATCACTCTGGCGGAAACCGGCCACCTGGTCTTTTCTACGCTTCATACCAATGATGCCGCTCAGACCATCGATCGTATTATCGATGTGTTTCCCGCCAACCAACAACAACAGATTCGGTCTCAGCTGTCAGGAACACTGAGAGGTGTTATTTCCCAGACACTGGTTCCGCGGGTTGATGGAATCGGCCGTGTGGCCGCCCGCGAAATCATGATCGTGAACGACGCGATTCAGAACTGTATCCAGAAAGCCGAAACCAACCAGATTTATTCCATCATGCAGATCAACGCGGACCAGGGAATGAGACTGATGGATGATTCCTTGCAGCTTTTGGTACAGCAGGGAGTTATTTCAGTAGAAGATGCCGTGTCACATGCCTCAGACAGCGAGTCGCTTTATCAAAAACTTACTCCGTAAATGTTCAAAAAACTCAAGCAACTATTCACCAGTAAAGCCGAGAAAGAACTCCTGGCGGCTGAAAAAGATTTTGATAAACTCCTGCACACTATCAGTGAGGAGGAAGCCGGTCTGGATACGCTGGAAAAACAGGTCAGAGAAGAATTCGAGGAAATTGATGACGATGTGGAAAAAATCAGCAGAAAAGTCGATGAGGTCGTGGCCCAAAAAATAGCAATAAAAATCGAATAATCGTTTGACGCATAAGGCCATAGATTATATGATGGTTTTTGAAGTTAATCAAAAGCCATATGGCACAAAAAAAATATAAAAGAGTCATGCTCAAAATTTCCGGTGAAGTACTCGGTGATTCACGGGGTGAGGGGATTGATACCAAAGCGCTGATGAAGATAGCGGGAGAAATCGCCGATCTGAATAAGCACAGGATTCAGGCAGCGGTGGTTATTGGAGGAGGGAATATATGGCGCTACCGGGACACCAAAAGCTCCGGAATTGAGCGTACAACGTCTGATTATATGGGCATGATGGCCACCATCATGAATGGAGTCGCACTGCAGAGTGCTATCGAAAAATTAGGCGTTCACTGTCGCGTAGCCACCTCGCTCGATTTACCTCAGATTGCCGAACCTTATATACGAAGAAGGGCCATCCGTCATCTGGAAAAAAACCGCATTGTCATCTGCGCCGGAGGAACGGGAAATCCGTACTTCACAACGGATACCGCTGCGGCTTTGCGGGCGGTTGAACTGGAATGTGATGTGATTTTAAAGGCGACCAAAGTGGACGGTGTCTATACGGCGGATCCCGAAAAGGACAAGAAAGCTAAAAAATTCAAAAAGCTCAGTTATCTGGAAGCCATTAAAAGAAACCTGCAAGTGATGGATCAAACCGCCTTCTCCCTTTGCCGCGATAGCAAAATGAAGATTGTCGTCTTCAATATGCATAAGAAAAATGCTATTCTGCAGGCTGCTTCGGGGAAAGATATCGGAACACTTGTCAGTTAACAGATTGCATTTTGAATTTTCAATTTTTTAATTTAATAAATTATGTCAGATCAAGTGATCAGTGAGGCGAAGGCGAAAATGCAGAATGCCGTAAACTACCTGTGGGAGGAATATGGCAAGCTGCAGACAGGCCGGGCCAATGCCGCTTTGGTGGATGGATTGGAGGTGGAAGTCTTTGGAAGTACCATGCCCCTCAAAGGAGTGGCCAGTATTTCCATTCCCGAATCCAACCAGATCGCCATCCAGCCATGGAACCGGGATCATCTTCCGAATATTGAAAAAGCGATCATAGAGGCGAAACTGGGCCTCAATCCCAGTAACGACGGCCATATCATTCGGTTGATCATTCCGCCGCTGACGGAAGAACGCAGAAGAGATCTGGTTAAATTGGTTCACCGGTATGCCGAAGACACACGTGTTTCAATCCGCAATGCCAGACACGAGGCCTTAAGGAAGCTCGAAGCGATGGAAAAAGAAA
>JAFGTE010000020.1 GCA_016934215.1 Candidatus Peregrinibacteria bacterium
TCTCCGATACGATCCGCAAATTTACTCAATTTCTGAAATTTTTTCCGTACTGCCTGTTCCTGCTTTTCCCCCAGATGAACATCGCGAGTGTGAATCCTGAGTATCATAATTTTTTTAATTTAATTTCGGTCTCATTATACTGAAAAACATTTTAATGGGAAATGCTTGAAAAATAAGCTGAGGAAGTGCTAAATTAAAAGGTGCAATCTAAAACAAAGAAAATGTCATTCAAAATACTTGCAGATACCTTTTCAGTCGCCCGTGATTCAAGTCATTTTGTTCAGCTCAAGACCTTAAAAAGTCCGCGTACCGAGGATCAGCTCTGGGTAGCCTTTAAGATTGAGGGGGATACCAAATACGCACGTTCCACTATGCAGGACATCATCGACACACTCGATGAGGTCTTTTTTGACCACCTGGATGTGGAAGTCTATGAACGCTTCGAACATGCTTTAAAAGAGGTCAATCTGACTTATAAAACCCTTAAGGAAAAACGCGGGATAAGGTCTGTGGGAAATATCAGTGCCATTATTGCCGTCTTTTCCGGCAATGAACTTCATCTTACCCAAACGGCCGACGCCGAAGCCTATCTGGTCCGTAAGGGTAAATTATCACTCATCAGTGAAGGCTTATCCGGAAAATCGGATGACCTTTTTACCAATATCGCCAGTGGTGAACTGCTCCCCGAAGATAAGATCATCTTCTCAACGTCCAGATTGCTCCGCATGGCCACGCACTCGCAACTCGCCCAGATGTGTTCAGAAGGAGTAACAGAAGCACTGGATGCCATTCGGGAGCTGGTGCTTTCAGATAATGAACTCAGTATCGGTGTCACCTGTCTCAGCACCAAACTTCCCCACCGCGGAGGAACAGCCGTTAGCAAAGGAGACGGAGGCGGAAAAGCCTTAGCCGTTCTCGGAGATTATCTGACTAAAACAGCTCATTTCATACAAAGTAAATTTAAACTCGGAGGACGAAAACTCCCCATGGAGAAAAATAACATTTTGATAGCGATCGGTATTATCGCCATCGTCCTGATTCTCAGCATCAGCTTCTTGCTCAACAGCCGCCACGATTCACAACTGCGTGACGAATACCGGCTCCGTATCGAAGCCATGAATCAGGATCTGCATGTCGCGAATACAAAAGGATACGCCAATGATAAAGAAACTGCGAACGCTATTTTAAATAAGGTCGAAACGGATGCTAAAGCCATCTTAGACAGCAAGTACTTCAGAGCGGAAGCCCTGGCTTTACTGGATAAAGTGCAAGCCACCCGGGATAGCATCAACAACACAAAACGCATCACAGACATCACTCCTTATGTGAATCTTTCCACTAAACGGGAAAATGTGGAAGCAACCGGTTTTGTAAATCTGGATGACAATTTCTTCGTTTATGAGTACAACGCCCTCTATGAAGTGATCCTCGATCAGGTGCTCGACCCCAAAACAATCGATCAGACCGAAGTCGTAGTCAACGCCACCGCCATGGAAGACCAGGGGCTCATCACTATGATGACTCAATCCGGCCGAATCATCGAGTACTTTGACGGACAGTTTGAGTTTGTGGGTACCGATGACGAAACCTGGAAATCCGGTGTCGACATGGCTGCCTACGGAAGAAATCTCTATATTTTAAATCCCACGGACAATCAAATTTATAAATACAGCCGGGCCCGGGCCAAATACGGAAATGCAACGGAATACAGTCTGGATGCCAATTTGAGCGGTGCCCTTTCACTCGCCATAGACGGTAATATCTATGTACTAAAAGAAGACGGCAGTATCCTCAAAATATTCAAAGGGGAACAGCAGAGTTTTGAAATTGATGATCTGGCAACCGATATTTCATCCGCGACCGAAATCCTCACCCTTCCGGAACATCGTAATCTTTACGTGCTCGATCTTGAAAACCGGCGGGTGATCATTCTGGAAAAAGAGGTGGGTACGGGGGCCCGCTACACGGGTCAGGTCTATTTTGAAGAACTGGACGACGTACAGGACTTTTACGTAGACAAAAAGGAAGACAAGCTCTATTTGCTGACTAAAAAAGCCATCTATCAGGTGGAAATTTAAAAGGGAAGGTGTATACTTAGCTTCACGATGTTAAATAGCATTGCTGAAGCACTGGCCGACCTGAAAAAGGGAAAAATGATCATCGCCATCGATGACGAAGACCGCGAAAATGAGGGCGATTTGATGATGGCTGCCGAATTTATTGATGCCAAAGCGATCAATTTTATGAGTAAAGAAGGCCGCGGCCTGATCTGCGTGCCGATGGAAGAAGAGCTAGCCTACCGGCTGAACTTTCATCCCATGGTAGAAAAAGCCAGCGGAAGCTGTAATTTTACCGTATCCGTCGATGCGAGAGAAGGGGTTAGCACCGGTATTTCCGCCACCGACAGAGCGCTGACCATAAAAAAAATGACCGATCCAAACGCCACAGCCCAGGATTTTCTTCGTCCGGGCCACATGTTCCCGCTCATAGCCAAACGGGGCGGTGTGTTGGTACGCGCAGGACACACAGAAGCGACAACCGACTTGATGAAGCTGGCAGGATTAAGCCCCATTGGCGTTATCTGTGAAATCCTGAAAGACGACGGCAGCATGGCCCGACTAACCGATTTAAAAACTTTTGCAAAAAAACACAAACTCAGGATCATCACCATTCAGGATTTGATTGAATACCGGAACAGGCACGAAACGCTGATCCGCAAAGACGCTGAAAGTAAACTGGAAACAAATTACGGCTCTTTTATGGTTCATGTGTATACGAGTCTCATCGACCTTAAAGAACACATTGCTTTGACCAAAGGAAATATCAAAAGCCGGAAGGTGAACATGGTGCGCGTGCACTCTGAATGTATGACAGGTGAAATTTTTGCCTCCAAGCATTGCGATTGTGGAGAACAGCTGGACAAAGCCTTTCAAATGATTAATGAAAACGGCAGTGGCGTGCTTCTTTACATGCGGCAGGAAGGCCGGGGAATCGGGTTGGTCAGCAAAATCAAAGCTTACAGTCTGCAGGAAAAGGGATTGGACACCGTGGAAGCCAACCATAAACTGGGTTTTAAAACAGATATAAGGAATTATGGCATCGGTGCTCAGATTTTAGCGGATCTGGGAGTGAAAGAAATAGATCTCCTCACGAATAATCCGACCAAACTGGTCGGCCTGGAAGGCTATGGTCTGAAAATTCGCAAAAGAATTCCCATCGAAATTAAACCGAACGAAATCAATTTAAAGTACCTTCAGACGAAAAAAAGAAAAATGGGGCATTTACTAACGCAGCTCAAAAATGAAAATGTTCGCGAACCGCAAAGAGGCAGCTGAACTACTGAGTAAAGAGCTAAAAGCATATGAAGGCCATAAGGAGGCCATCATTTTGGCTATCCCGCGCGGCGCCCTGAAAATCGGCGAAGTGCTCAGGGAAAAGCTTAAACTCCCTCTTGACATCGTCGTGACAAAAAAAATCGGCGCCCCCGGAAACGAAGAATTTGCCGTGGGTGTCGTAGATCCGGAGGGAAACGGCATCTACAACAAAAACAATCTGGCTTCCTATGGCATTCCCATGTCGTATATTCAGGAAGAAGCCCAGCGATTGAAACATGTGATTAAAAGGCGCTATGAAGACTATCGGGGATCAGCTGACCCTCCTGAAATCAAAGGAAAAATTTGTATTGTCGTTGATGATGGCATTGCCACCGGCCACACTACCGAAGCAGCCGTTCAGTATCTGAAACATCAAAAAGCCAAAAAAGTGGTGCTGGCCGTGCCGGTTTCGGCGGCAGATTCAGCTGCCAGACTGGAAAAAGAAGTGGATGAGTTCATCTGTTTAGCCCGACCCATGGATTTTTATGCTGTAGGCCAGTTTTACGCCGATTTTCCCCAGGTTTCGGACGAAGAAGCCATCAGAATTCTGGGTTTAAGAAAAACTTAAAAAATCAAAAACCGGGAATAATGCTGAAATACCGCATAAAGCCTTGCAAATCGGGGCTTTTTTTGCTATAATATTTAGATTTAATAATTTAATTCCATGGAAGACGTCTTAAAGAAATATGAGAGCTATCAGGTGGATGATAAAACCCAGCAGAAATTAAACCAGCCACTGAAAGACAAAACAGGCTTCAACGAAGGCCATGAAGAGTTTTTAAAGACACTGATACAGAAACTGGAAAAAGGAGATCTGGACTCGCACAAGCCAGCTACACTCTACAATCGTGCCATTTATGACAAACTGCCCGAAGAAGAACAGGAAAAAGCCGATTTAACGGCGATCAACCTGATGAGTATGATCCGCCAGATTGAATCCCTGTGGAAAATAGATCAGTCGGCCACCTTCCAGATTCAGAATCTGGTGGAATCTGTTTTTCAGATGAAGTCTAAGTTTGAGCAGCAGTATGGCGATGTCTATATTATTTAGCTTTACTTACTACTTAGTCCTTACTATTTAGTCCTAACATTATGAACGGTGACTTAATGCCTATCGGCGGACACAAAAGAAAAGCAGATCCGGCACACGCCAAAGCCATCAAAGAAGGCGGTAAAAAAGCTCAGGAAATTGCCAGAAAAACAACGAAAGAGCACAAACAGGTTGAAGTGCCTAAAGCGGAAGAAGAATTATTAAAAGATCTGCAGGCCGTAAACAATCCTGATCTTAACAAAATAAAAAAATAAACCAATAAATAAAAAATCATGACTGATATCGAGAGAAAAATTATCGATCTGATCGAAGGAAACCAGCATCTTTCGACAGACCTCAAAAAGCGTTACATTCTGGCGCTCTTTCTGATGGGAACTCATGAACAGGAAGAATACCTGAAGCTGATTGAAGCTTTCACTTATCGCTGTAATGCGGTGGAACGGGGTATTTATATCGTCAAAGCCGATGAAAAGGAAAAAGTCATGAAAACCCTGAACGAAGTCAAAGAAGACATTCTTAAAAAAATCAAATCAAACAACGAATAATGGCCGTAAAATTTAAAAAATTCACGGACAGGATCAGCGACGCCTGGGACAACCCTGAACTTGACGAAACGAAGGCCGCGCTAGCTAAAGCAATCCTCGAAAGCGGAACAACTGCCATTGATTTACAAAGAGCACTTGCCGTACTGGATGAAGAAATGACCAAGCTGGGAAAATCAGACGAGGAACGAAGTCAGCTAAAAAAAGATTTTGAAAGACGTTTCAGGGTATTTACCGGTAATAACGAAAGAGAAGCTGTATTAAAAAGCCCGGAAGCTATTCACATTGACGCCTTTGTAGACGATTTTGCCGTTTATTCAAGGCTGAACGAAGCCATCGAACGAAGCAGAAAAGAAAAATCAAAAGATCCTCTTTTCAGGATCATCCAGACAGCCAGAGCCAGTACTCCTTTGCTTGCCGGTCTGGGTGCCGGTCTGATGAAATTTCTGGCCGAAGGGCAAGCGGAAGAAAAGAAGAAAGGAAAAAAGGGAAATCCTTCCAAGCTTGAGGCTGCCGCTACCAGAGCCGATGCAGCCCTGGAAGAGGCAAAAACCAAAACCAAGAAAAAGAAAGACGATAAAAAAGAAGACCGGAAAGAAGCCGATACAACACTAAAAGCATCCGCCAGCAGCCCCCGTACAGCAGGACCTTCCGCTGAAATGGTCAGCAGTGCTGCAGAACCGGATGTGAATGTTGACAGACCTCGCAGGGGCCCTATCAAGTACGAACCAAATCCTGAATACTCAAAAAGGAAACTGTCCGGAAAAGAGTTTTTAGCCAAATACAAAACGATCAAAGACCGGCATGAAAGACATATGTTTGCCCTGCAGCAGATTGCCCTGGGTAACGTGCCAGCTCATTTCAATCAGTTTGAACACATGAGGATAACGGGCAGAAAGGGCACCAAAATAGAATTTGAAGTCGCCAGACATAATCAGCGCATCGGCACAGACAGCGACTATGTGGAAGTTCCTTTTGACGGACCAACTGCTTCAGCCGCAGCAAAGATACAAGACTGCCACCTGGCAAACCCCTGGATTGTGGAGCAGGTGTATGAAAAAGCTAAAAGGGATGGAGGCGTCATCACTTTCTATGGCGGTCAGGATCTGGCAAGAAAAGCCGGTAAAAAAGACTGGGATAACTGGATGCTGAGCGCGGAAGGAATGGCTCAGGCCTTCGAACTGCGCCGGGAAGAATTCAGAGGCAGGGAAGGACAGATCACCGCTGGCCATTTCAAGGCTGTCAATCCGCCAAATGCCAATGACATTGAACATCAGTGGTTAAACGCACAAGGTGGTCATTTTGAAACAGGAAAAAAAGTTCAAGGGTACATGGGCGGTTTTCACGATGATACGTACTCAGACGCCTCTCACGGAATCAGATTAGTAAGAAATGGCAGCCTGTACGTGAATGGCGAACCGATGAGCTGGGATGACTTTTACGCCGATCCGGATTTAGCCAGGGAACTCGGTTTTGATGTTATTCCCAAAGGCGCTAAATACGCCGGCACACCCGCACTGAACCAATTTATCGCCGAAAACAGCCCGGAAGAAGATAAACAAAAAAATGAAAAAAGGCCCGAAGCTGTTGCCATGACAGAAGAGCCCAAAGACAAACCAAAAGAAAAATTACTTTAAGTTAAATCAAGCTAATGCAAAAACAAAAACTAACACCAAAGGCAGCTGACGACTTTCTGTCACAACTCGGCGACCTGTTTGGCCCCGTAGATACAGGACTCGATCAGGCCAAAAAAAATCTCGAAGCACATCGGGAGGAACTGGAAAAACTTCGGAAAGCAGGACAGTTGGACAAACTAGCTATAAACTTCTGGCTGACTTACGCTGAGGGGATCAGAGCTGACCTCCGGGAAAACGGTGTCACCAGTGAAGCCGCTCAGCAGCCTGTTATTGAAGAGATTAAAGCAGCATGGGAGCAGAAGCAAATGGGAAAAAAGGCTGAAGTTATTCTAAGTTGTCCGGAACTTAAAGCTATCGACGAATTCAATAGCATAGCTGAAAATCTGCCTAAAGCACGAGAAATCATTGAAAGCGCTGAGCCGCAGCAAAAATGGCAGGCTATGCTCACCAACTGGGCTTCCGGCATTCCCGGTTTAGGTAAATTACTGGAAGGCAGTCAGTTCAGTTCTTTCTTATCTTCTATCGGCCTTGGCTTCCTTTTACCTGCCAGTAAAAAAGAACAAAAACAAAAGGAAGAAGGCAAAGAAAAAAAGGGGGCCGAAGAACAGGTCGCAGAAAAGAAAGACAAGGAAAAAGAGAAAGGGAGACAGGAAGGGGCCGAAACAGTTAAACTCGATAGTCCTCTGGACGACCACGAAGTGATACCGGAAGATTTCAAGCCGGGCAAGACTCTGGTAATGGGTGACTCCAACTATGAAATTCTGAGACTGCTCCAGCAAAAAGAGTTAAAAGAAAGAGTCAACGCAACTGTGCTCGCCAAAGGCAGTGAGCAAACGCACTGGGGCATCATGCAAATCAAAGGAAAACCAAAATCTTATTTTGCAGATTTTGAAAATGTCGTGATCAGTTTTGGCACCAACGACATGGGCGGCAATGAAACAGGCCCCGATGTATGGAGCCGGTTTGAAAAAATCATCGCCCTGCTGAAAGAAAAAAATCCGAATATGAGAATTCTGATGGCTACCATTCCGCCAGGCAAAGGAAACAAAGCTGGCGCATGGGGATCCAATTTTGACAAAGGTGAACCGACTTCAGTTGAAACCAAACGGGCATACGTCAACGAACAAATCCGAAAAGCAAAAAACAAAGGGGTGGTTCATGGTCTCATTGATTTAGCGGCCAAACGAAGCAAAGGCGGCGTGGCCGACGACCAGGACCCCGCCGCGCTTCACGCAGAATATAGCCGGACCAAAGGTGACCCGATTCACATCAAAGCCGACGTTCTTGCCGAAGCTGTTTTAAGAGCTCAATACGAAGCTCGCGATATAGAAGTAGCCTAAAAAATATGACTGATACCAAAACCACCATCACCACTGACCAGCTCAGAAAAATGCTGAACGAAAGCATTCTTTCGGAGGAGCTGAAAACAAATTTCAACGAGATACTGGAAGTCATGGATAACGAAGGAAAAGCCCAGTTGCTTAAAATCATCGAAGAAAGTAATGCCGCTAGAGCCACTTATGAAAAAGAACACGATGAAAAAATGGTAAAACTAAATACCGCCCTCGAAAAACACCTTAAAAACAATATCCGCGAAGAAGAAAAATATATCCGGGAAGAATTTGAAGCTTATGGAAAAGAATTGGAAGAAAAAGAAATGCAGGATGTTGAACAAACAATTAACAACATATAAATGCTGATCAAGAAAGAAAATTACAGGGAGTTTGATGGCAACCGTTTCATTTTTGCCGGTTTTGAAAAACCTGATGCTGCCGAAGCCGCTAAAAAGAAACCCGAAGAAAAGAAAGGTCCCAAAGAAGGAGGAGTTGAAGATAAGAATGCCGTTATTAAACAATACCGGGAAGACACTGTAGATTACATCGGCGCAACCATGGCCGCCGTTCGCACCGAATACAAAGAAGCATACAGAAAAATTGCAGAAAAATTAACAGCTCATGCTCATGACCGCTTCGATACCATATCAAGACAGTACAACGGGCAATTAGCAACAATCGGCCCTCGGGATTTTGAAGGAAGTGAAGCGGCACAGCAATATGAAAAACAAGCTAAGAAAGTATTTACTGACATCACGGAAAAACTTGATAAAGGCCGCATCGAATATTCTAAACATCAGTATCGGCAAGACCGCATGGACACTGCCAGAGAGGATATGAAAAAAGCCAAGACCCCCAAAGAAAAAGAAGCTGCCAGGGCAGATCTGAGAAAAGTGCAGGAGGATATTATCGTTGACTATCTAAGCCAATCCGAAGATACCAAGGGAATGTCACCTGCCATGAGAAAAAATCTGGCCCGTTTTATCGTCCGGGCCGGTCTGGTAAAACTGGATTACGCCGACATCGACGCAAAACATTACAACAACAATGTAAATACATTCTTTAAGCATGTTGAAGGTTTCCAGGCGCATATCGAAACAACTTTAAAAGGCAAGGTAGGCAAAGTGGTCGATATGTTTCTGGCAACCCTGCCCAACCCTGAAGCCACTCCAAAAGAAACCGAGCTTTTCAAAACCTGGATAAAAGAAGCAGGTCTGGAGGGCGAGGGTGGTATGGGAGATTTGGATAAGAAAGGCACATTAGGTTATAACGCGGCTATCGTACTGGCTAAAAGATTCCATGTTCATTTTGAAGGTAAGGAAGTTATCTGTGCCACTGATCTTTTGGCCAAACCGCAATTAGTGGTCGACGGAGCCGACGCTTTCAAAGCGAAAGTAATGGTGGAACTCAGAGACATTCTCACTAGTTCCGAACAACTGGCAAAATATTCCGAACAAGTGGAAACCGGTACCGAGTGGCTTAGGGACAAACGGGATGAAATCAAAAAAGGCCTGACCTGGGTATTTCAGGGCGGTAAAGTTACCGAATGGGGCGACTGGCCCGGCCATGAAGCCGCCGATGATCTGATGCTCATTGGTGACCGCGTTCAGGGCCACGTTGATAAACACCGGGAAAAACTTACTGAAAAAAAGCGTGAAGCAGAAACTGCTGACAGACAAAAAGAAGCCAGAGATGAATATTGGAACTACATCACAAGTTCCGGCTTAGATACAGCCGTAAATAAAGCCCTTACACAAGATGGCTATACATCTGTTTATGAAAACGTGAAACCAAAAGGCGATCCGCCTTACTCGGGTGAACAGGTGTTAAAAGGTAAAGAGGGACAGGAAATAAAAATCAATGTGGCAAGCGATGGTGTTATTACCGTCACGGTGTCATCAGGAGACGCTAAAGGCATGTCTTATTCGGTAGAGCACCGTTACAGCAGCCCCCAAAAGTTCAAAGCGGCAAAAGTTGATTTACATAAACTCGCTGTCGAAACCCATGACAACCTGAAAAAAAGTCAGGACCAAATTAATTATGTTAGTAAGGCGCTTGAAGCGGCCCGAACAGCCAAAGGCGGCCCCGAAATTGAATTTAACTTTGAGCCCAATTTCAGTAAATTCATTGCTGAAGGTTCTCATATCCCCGACCCTGTTTTAAAAGTCGACGGTTACCAGGTCGGTTCACTTGCTTTTGGCCCCATGCCCGCAGAGGGAAAAGAAGGAACCGTGGTCATAAGAATCAGAGGTCAAAAAGACTCGGCACCTATCAAGGTCAGTGAACTCGGAAAGGCTCTGCCGAAACAAATGAAAGCGCTCAAAGAGGTTGCTGAAAAAGCTAAAAAGAATGAAGAAGCTGTCAACAAACAAGTGGAAGCCGATATGAAAGGATTCAAGGTTCCGAAAAGCCTGGCATTTACTAAAGTCGATAAACTCACGGGTGACTTTGCCAACGCAAAAGACAAAATTAAAATCGGAGATCTGGCAACCGTCAAAGGAAAAGATCATGTAGCCACCCTTTCTGTGATGGTGGGCACCGAAGGCGACAAACCAAGGAAGTACGTCCTGACAGTCAACGGGGAAGACCTGACTTTTGACTCCATGAAGAAAGTCAACGAGCATTTGGCGAAACATGCTGAAGTCATGGCTGAAGCGGTAAAAAAAATGAAACCTCAGGAACTTAAAGGGAATCCTGAAGCCATCAAACTCAGGGAAAGAGTCAGGGAAAAAATGATTGCCTATATGAAAAAGTACTTACCTCACCTGAAACCGCCTTTTTCAATGGACCGGGCAACCGATCAGGATTTCATCAACCGATGCATGAACAAAATAAGCATTCCGATTCTTCAGAAAATCGACAAATCAAAAGAAAACAGCCCTATTACTCTAACTCCGGATGAACAAAACCAGGTAATCAAAGCATTTAATGATACGATGCTGGAAATGACAGGGGCATCTGAAATCAATGAAGTTGATCCTAAAGAGGTCGAAGCCATCAACAGCCTTAAAATCAAAATCGGCGACGGCCCGGAAAAACCGTTTAATGAAGTATTTGGTGACGACTTAGTGCAAATTCTTTCCAGAACCCATGAAATAAAACCCGGCAAAGAACCTAACACGCTCCTTATTAAACAAGGTGAAGAATTTGTGCAAGTGGATGCCAAAGGACTGGTGGAGTTCCTGCCGCCGTTAATGCGACAGGATTACATCAAAATACTCAACGGTGACAAAGTGGACATGAAAGTTTTCCGTGAAAAAGGCGAAATGCTGCGAAAAGGCTTAAGTGATTACGGAGACCTGATGAAAGTAATGGAAAGCCCCGAAGCCAAAAAGACCTTCGAAAAAATGACCACCACGGAGATGCTGGCCAGCCTGGCTAAACTGTGGCAGCTCTTACAGAAGGCGCTTCAAAGTGGTGACTGGCAGTCATTGCAGGATGCTCTGGATGACTTTCAGAAAGGAATCAATCCGACAGAACATATGGAACATTCCAGAAAGGTCTACGAAACAAAAATCAACGGAACAGGTAAGTCTAAGGGGGTCGAAGATACCGGAAGACTCATTGAACTTTATAACGACCCGTATGGCCCTGCCGCACAGGAACTTTTCAAGGGCGAAGAACAATTAGCATATCGTATCCAGCTAAAAGAAGTGATTGAGGAAAGATTTGCCCGGGATCTTGAAGTGACAATCAGTGAAATGAAAAAAATATCTCCCCATCACACCCAGATTACGTGCAGTCGGGGAGCTGACAGATTCGTCATTCATCTGGAACGCAGAGACGGAAAAACTTACGCGAGAAAAGAACAGATCAAAACCAAAGAAGACGGCACCGACTACAATGAAACCGTTATGAGTGACCAGGAAGTCAGAAACACTGATAGCGGCGATAAAAGTCTGGCTTTTATACTTTTCAAAAAGAAGCCAGCCACATCGAATGAAGGCCCCGGCAAGCCCGAAAAAAAAGAGGAAACTGAAACAAAAAAGAAAGCTCCGCAGGGAATTAAAGAGGGGTTCGCTACCATTAATAAAGAGGGTCAAACCGTCCTGACAGAAAAAGCCGCCCAACCTAAAATCGGCGAAATTCTTGAAGAGAATGTAGCTGAAATTACCATCACTGTTTCCAGCGACAGGATCGGAAGCGTAAAAAAAGGTGAAACAGTTACGGTTAAACGGGAAAATGGTTTCGCTGTAACAAGCGGTGAAAGACTCAGAATCGCCGAAGGCGACATTGTTGTAAGTACCAAACTGCAACAGGAAAAACCCCAAAAAGAAGCCTAAAACGTCACAATGCATGGCCACTCTCCCCAATCCAAAATTATCGGCTCCGTCAGAAAAACCGGAATCAAAACCAGAAACTTCCACCAAAGCCGGATTACAAAAACTGAAAGCAGAACTCCCTGAAAAACCAGGGCTTTTCCAGATGATTACCGATCTTCTGAAGGATTTTAAAAAACTCAGTAGTGAGGAACGTAAGAAGCGGATCACCACCATTCTCGGAACGGCTGCACTTGGCTGGCTTCTTGGAAAAGAAGTAAAAGAAAGTGAAGAAAATGAACAACTGGTAGAAGATGAAGAAGGAGTTGTGACTGGAATCGAAGATGAGGAAACTCAAACCAGCTACGCTATAAATGAATCATCCGAAGAAAACGAAGAAAAAATCCGCGAGAAAAGACGCGAGGTGGTATGTGATGATGCCCGGCTGATTGTCATCAACACAGATCCGGCCGGAAGTTTAAGACCTTCTCACCTGAAGGGCAGATCATTGTATCTTTGTGAATATGGCTTACCGAATTTTGAAACTTTCAAAGAAGAAATGATTTCAATTTTAGCACCCAATGAAACGGATGAAGAGGTAGCTTTGGATAAAGTCATTCAAGTATTACAGCGTTCCCCAATGGGCAAATATCAGTGTATGCCTCAGTACTTGTTTCAGTACGTAGACGCTTTTAAAGACCGCGGTTTTAACTTCAAAGAAAGCGGCATGAACGAAGAAAAACTACAGGCCATGTGGGAATTTCTGCAGGATGAATCCATGCAGCGTGAAGCCTGCAAAGGTTATGTGCAAGCTTCCATCGCAGAACTCAGGGGGGTACCTGGCTTCAACAATGATCCGCGTTACGTGCGAGCTGCTTATTACGGAGGAGCTACGGCCGGAAAAGCACTGCTTGCCAGGGATTTGGGTACAGCCACAGAAAAACAAAAACATCGCGTTGAAAGGGAACAAGGGGTTTATCGTTCCATTGCATCCTACGCAGGCAAAGTGAAGAAAGAAAAATTAAAACAATTCCCACCGGTCGATGTTGAAGCGGTGGTTGATAGTATCGCCGTCAGAGAAAGCGCTACTTTTGAAGGCAAAACCACCCGTCCCCGCGACGAACAATGGGAACAGGATCAGCGTTTTGCCTATAACCGGGAAGTGCAGGAAGGAGAAAATAACGAATCAATAGCCGCCTAATGTTAAAAAAACCTGACCAAATCGAAGGCACCAAAGAAGCGGGCGAGCAAATCGCAGAAGAGGCAAAGAAACAATTAAAAGATGCTGAAGGTAAGCTGAACTTCGGCGTGCTTTTTCAGGAACTCAAAATAGTGTTTGACGCTTTAAGAAAAGGAGAAGGTAAGGAAGCTTTTAAAAAAGCCACTGAAATCATCACAGCCATCTTTTCGACAAAACTCAGCAACCTGAAAGCCGATGTGGAAAAGACCCGGCAAGAAAAAAAGAGAGAAAAAAAGGAAGAAAATGATACGACAGAAAAATCTGACGAAGAAAAAGAAGAAGTCACCAAGCAGTCAGAAGAAGCCCCTGAATCTGAAACACCGCAGGAAATAAAACCAAGCACTCCCGCTGCCAAAATCGACATGAGTGAATTTGCACAAGGAAGTCTCACTGCGGCCCTTTCCAAATATGCAGAAGTTCTGGGGGGACTCAAACCCCTGCAAACAGTTATCAGTAAACCGCGAAAAGGCAAATCAAACTGGCCGAAAACAAAAACGGACAACTGGGATTATGAGAAAGCCGGAAACACAGATGAAGATATGGCAAAAGGCCTCTACCGGATTGAAAGTGTGAGCGCTCCGGCAGGCTACACCAGACAGGTAGCAGGAAAAGTGCCTAATGAATCCACACGTAAAAAACTAACTCAAATCGCCGTCGCTCTCAGAACAGACAACCGTATGCCTCTGTTTAAGGGGATTACTTTAAAAGTGGACGGCATTGAAGTCATGATGGTTAAAGAAATCCACATGACTGATGAATATCCCCTGCCCCACACAGGAATCAGTTATATAGTAAAAGCCTAATCAAATGGCAACAGGAAAGGACGCAGCACAGGAAGCCATTAAAAAAATTATCGCAGAAAAAGCGGGAGGAATGGTCGATTTTCAGAAAAAACTCAAAGAGTTCAAAAGAAAAGCAGGGGTTCTTTCCACCGCCGGCCAGGAACTTGTCAGACTAAAGGAAGAATTCAATACCCTGACAGCCAAAGAAAGACTCATAAAAGTCTGCGGCTTAGCGGCCCTGGTAACTATAGGATGGATGATGAAACCGGAAGAAGCTGAGCATTATATGAAAGGACACGAAGACATTGCTGAAAATGAAACTCATGAAGGTTCCAAAGCGGAAGAGGAACAAAAGGAGGCTAAAGAAGAAGCTGAAGAAGCAGTCGCTAACGGCGAAATGACTCAGGAAGAATATGAGCTGAACTTTGACCCCAATGCTGATGAAGTGGTGACCCGTCAGATGTCTTCCGCCAATATGTATGCCATCAGGTACTACAATGAAGACAAAACGGTTCATGCATCTCCTAATGGACTGGGGCAAGTCTGTATTGCAGAAAACGCCATTCCTTCAACATTCATTCTTGAAAGATCCCGAGCCCTATTTAAGGAAGGGGTAGGCACTTTTGAATTTTTCAAAGAAAATGTCACCAAAAAACTGGTGCCAAAAAATGTGAAAGACCCCGAAGAAAGAATTCGTCAGGCGGCTGTGATTTTGTCGTGCTGCGCGATTGGCCGTTTTCAGATCGTGCCCCACTTTCATTTTAAAAGACTGGGCTGGCCCACCCGCGGTGAAGAGGGCTTAAAAGCCATGTACAACTTCATTCGCTCTACAGATCGTCAGATTGCCGTATTCAAAGATATTATCGAAGGACAATGGAATAGATACAAAGACATAGGCCTAGTCGCCGTCGCTTATTATGCCGGAGAGGAAACGGCAGATGCTTACAAAAAAAATCCTAAAGCTTCCCGATTTCATCACAAACAACATGGCGGTCATATGTCCATTCATGACTATGCAACAAAAGCCAGAAATAACTTTGCCAAATATAAAAAAGACTTGCCCGGGCTCAATAGTTTAGACTACGCAGCCATCGTCATGGAATCCAATGAAACCGGAAAGGGAGTTATTTTTGACCGGGCGAAAGAAGGTCATGGTATCAGCAGTATGCGTATCCCCGAAGCCTATGCCGGCAACGAACCAAAAAAAAAGAAAAAAACTCTTCCTAAACCCGAAGGAACCAGGGCCTTAACCAATGCTGACGTCACTCCCGACATTGAAAAGGCAGCTCAACTCGCTCACGCCCAAATGGAAGGAAAACCGGACGGCACGGAAGTAAGGAGAAAAATCAACGGTAAAGAATATGTCTTTCAAAGGCAGACGCACTACAACAGGAACCCTAGCGGCGCTCCCGGTGTTAGTGCATTTGAAGTAGAAGCCTAAATAATTTTAGCAAAACGTCTTTTGCCCACCTGAATGACCATACCTTTTTTAAGACGGATCACTTCATCAACAGATTTTACTTTTTTATCATTTACCTTAACACCCCCCTGCTCCACGGCACGGCGCCCTTCGGACTTTGAACTGATGAGTTTACAGAGCTCCAGTAAATCAATGATATTGCGATCACCGCTCAGTTTGAATTCCGGCATGTCTTCAGGCGTACCACCTTTTTTAAA
This sequence comes from Candidatus Peregrinibacteria bacterium, assembly GCA_016934215.1. Lineage (GTDB taxonomy): Bacteria > Patescibacteriota > Gracilibacteria > UM-FILTER-43-11 > UM-FILTER-43-11 > JAFGTE01. The sequence goes on from JAFGTE010000020.1 coordinate 15,897, forward strand.
CACGTTCACAAAATCCTGTTCAGCAGCCAAAGCCGCTTTGTGGCTATGATACAAAGTGACAATTTCACGCGCCAGTTTCATCTTCGCATCACGTGGATTCATGCCGTCTTTAAGGGCTTTGTCTACCTCATCCACTTCTTCCATCGACAAATCCGTACAAAGCAAAAAGTATTTAGTAATCAGTTCATCCGACATCGACATAATCTTGCCGTACATGTCACCGGGCTCATCGGTAATATTGATCACATTGCCATAACTTTTACTCATCTTTCTTCCATCCGTCCCTTCAATGAGGGGAGTGGTGAGGACAAATTTTTCTTTTCCTTTATAGTCTTGTAACAAAGTGCGCCCGGCCAGCATATTAAAGAGCTGATCATTGCCACCGATCTCCAGATCGACTTCCATATGCACGGAATCGTACCCCTGCATGAGCGGATAGAAAAATTCGTGAAGACCGATGGGCTTTCTTTCCTGAATGCGCTTCTGGTACATATCACGCTCAATCATCTGCTGAACCGTAAAGTGCTGAGCCAGTTCAACCACATTTTTGAAACTGAGATTGGAAAGCCAGTCGCCGTTATAAACAATTTCCGCCTTCTTAAAATCAAGAATTTTGGAGGCCTGTTCTTTATAAGTATGAAAATTTGCTTCCACCTGCTCGGGCGTCAGCGGCTGACGCATAGCGTCTTTGTCGGAGGTGTCACCAATCAGGGCTGTAAAACTGCCCACCAGAAAGATCACATGATGCCCCGCCTGCTGAAAATCCCTGAGTTTTCGAAGCGGTACAGCATTGCCCAGGTGGATCCGAGTCGAAGTCGGATCCATCCCCAAATACACTTTGAGTTTTTTGCCGGACTGCATTTTTTCCTTGAGTCCTTTTTTGGGAACAATCGCTTCGACCCCCCTGCTTAAGATTTCTTCATTAAAGTTCATGCGTTTATTTTAAAATTTTTAATAACATTTTTCAACGCGTTCACCCCATCCAAGTTTGTTACGCAGGTTCATAAAATAATGTTCACTCGGAAGTCTGATAAATTCAACATAACCGTTTTTTCTCACTTTGATTACATCACCATTCCGCACTTTTACATTCTTCTGACCATCGACGGTCATATTCATCGATTCATAATCACTGGCCACGATGATTTCAATTTTTTTATTGTCCGGCAGAACCAGAGGTTTTTGATTAAAACTGTGGGGGCAAATAGGGGTGATAATAATCGCTGAAAGATAAGGATGTACGATGGGTCCACCGCAGGAAAGCGAATAAGCTGTCGAACCCGTCGGCGTAGCTACCAAAAGTCCATCAGCATTAAAATTGGCCAGTTTAGCTCCATCCACTTTTGTTTTTAAAACAATCAAACGGCTCAAGGTAGCCTGAGAAACAACCACCTCATTGAGAGCATTAAATTCCTTTAACTTCTTACCTTTTCGATAAAGCTCTGCATGAAGCATCATGCGAGAATCAATGGTATATTTGCCGCTAAAAATTTTATCAAAGGTTTTTTTAATCTGTACGGGGGGGATTTCAGAAAGAAATCCAAGATGCCCCATATTGATTCCAAAAAACCGGGTTCGATCACTATCGAGCTGAGAAAGCACCCGTAAAATAGTTCCGTCACCCCCCATCACCAGAATCAAATCGACATCAGTAACACCAGCTTTGAATTTATCGTATTTTTTCAGCCCCAGCATGATACTTACCCGTTCCTCCAAATAGACTTTTTTCTTCTTGCTTTTCAGATATTTGATAATTTTCTCAAAAACAGCTTTATGATTGTCCAGATTCCTGCGGGATACAATAGCAATGGATTCAATCATGCATTAATCGCATTAATAATATATTGAGCCGTCTGGCCCCAGCTGAATTTTTTCACCTGTTCATAGCCTTTGTCGACTAAATGTTTGCAGTATTCCTGATTATCAAGGAGCTGGGTAATTCCATCGGCCATATCTACTGTATCATACGGATCCGCATAGTGGATGGCATCTACGCCAAGTTCCGGAATAGAACTGACGCGGGATGCCAGCACCGGCACTCCATTGGCCATGGCTTCGAGTATTGGTAAACCGAAGCCTTCGTAAAAAGAAGGGAACAAAAAGAGACGAGCCCCCTGCATAATGGTTACCAGATCTTCATCGGGAATATATTCCAGAAACTTCACCCGCCCCACCAGCTTAAGCTCTTTTACCTTCTGGAAGATTTTTTTGTAGTACCAGCCTTTCTTGCCCGCAATCACAAAACGGTAACGCTGCTGGTTAAAAGGGCTGATCAGGCTGTAAGCCTCGAGAGCACCGATAACATTTTTCCGTGGTTCCAGGGTTCCCGCCATCAAAATGTAGTCAGGGTCTAAGTTATAACGGCGCTGCGTTTCGATAATGCGATTGGCATCACGTCTTTTAAAGAAGGCGTCGCGCACCCCCGCATAAACGACAGTCACCTTTTCGGATAGTCTTAAATGCGGATAGCGCTCCACCAAATCCTTTTTAGTGTATTGACTGACCGTAAAAATCCAGTAACTTTTCTGGACGGCTTTTCCAAGCGTAATTCGCTCAATCCAGGTCGCCTTTTTTTGATGCTTCGCCGGAGATTTAAACGCCACCAGATCGTGTACGACTAGCCCCACCTTGAGCTTCTTCGGATCATGTAAAAAGGGAACGATATAACTTTCTGTGGCAATAAAAGCATCGATTTTGTTTCTGAGCATTGATTGATAAAACCTCCAGTGCCAAAAAATTCCGCGAAGTAGTCCTTTGCCCCAGATATTCACCACATGTACGTTGGGCAGATGCTTGTAGGCATTCGGCCAGTCTTTATTGGTGTAAAGATAATATTCGTTCTCCCGATCGTTATTCAGAATGCTTTTAAGAACATTGGCGGTCCAGATGCCTTTTCCGCCCCGGTCACCATCAATCCCTCTGATGTCAAAAGCAATTTTCATTTTCTCGCTAGTCCTAATCGTTAGTAGTTAGTCGTTAGTTCTTTAATTAATTAGGATTAGCAACTAGCGACTAATTACTAAGAAATGATAGATAATGAATCACGATTGTGCTACAGTAGCTTACAGTAAAAACTAATAAAAAGCTATGAATCTGCGTCGCATAAAACACACCGTCTTGCGGCTCACCGCAGAAGAAAAAGTGATCGGAGTCGGAGCCTTAATGATGCTTATTGGAACCTTTATGCCCTGGTACAGCGTGGTCATGAACTTCGATAATAAAAGCCTTTCTGAAACCGGCTTTTCAGGGGATCTGGGAGTTATCGGTTTTGTCATCTTTATCATGAGTTTAATCAGCTTACTCGTGCTGGTAGCCGAGAACATGCATTTACCCCTCCCTCAATTTGGTTATAAACGGGAACAAATTCTATTTCTCTTCCTGGGAGAAGCCTTCTTTCTGACCTTACTGACCATGGCTATCTACACCAAGCGTTCCCTGGAATTTACGGAAGCAGGACTGCGTTTTGGCATCTATATAGTACTTTTAGGAGCCTTTTTTGGAGCCCTTTCCGCCTTCGCTTTGATTCAGAAGAAAAAGAAGAAAGAAGTGCAGGAATTCTTTGCTCACGAGCAGGAAGAGGAGGAGGCCGAGGAAGTATCTGAACCCTCGGATGAAGAAATGCCGGAGCAAAAGCCGGAAGCTGAAATGATACAGACAGAACCGGAACCAATGTATTTTGAAGAAGACGCCGCCGTTATGGATGCCGTGGAAGAATCCGTCGAGACCCGGGTATCTGGTGAAATACCTGAAGAAGATACCATTGAAAATATAAGAGAAGACATAAAAGAAGAAAAAGGTCAAGGCGACTACTTTGCCCGTGAAGCCGGCGTGGAAAAGAAGGGGAAGCCAAAATCCAAGGGTTCCCTGTCTATGGGCTTTTATGATGATAAGTAAGCTAAACCACATTTTCTATTTCAGCGAAACTCAAAAACAGTCCTATACCTTGCCAAGGCATAGTTTTCTAATAAAATAAACCTCCTATGAACGAAAGGGAAGAACGTACCAAAGTTGAGCCGCATTGTCCCACGGATCGGGAATATGTAGATATCATTAAGGCAGACAGCAAGATTGATCCAAGCTTTATAACCGAAACGGGGCAACCTGCAAAAATTGTTTATTACTGCCGCGAATGTAAGAAAATTGTGGCACCGAAACGCATAGGAAAAAAACTCAGTTTCAAATGCGGTGAATGCAATAAAGAAAGTATCTCCTTTGGCACTGAAAATTCAATTGCCAGTTACTACAACATCAAATAAAAAAATAAAAAAGCTTAATTTCCTTAACCTATATATAAAATGAAAAAGCTTATTTTTGTTTTTGTTGCGCTATTTATGTTAGTTTTAGTCAGTGGCTGCGGTGCGCACCAAAACACCATTCGTTATGACAACGCAGATGATGGCACCGAAACAGAAGCGGCTGATGAAGAAATCGCTGAAACAGGAGAAGCAGATGAAACGTCAGAAGCCGGAACAAAATCCGAAGACAAAAAGACCGTCACTCCGACCGGAAAGCTGGCTGTGACTTCTTTTGACGGAGCTTTCTTAAAAACGAATCTAAGTTACAATGTCGTGAAAGGTACCGTTTCATCCGATACCAGTAAAATCACGATCAATAATTACAAACTGACCAAATATGTGCCGGGACAGACACAGTGGGACTATATCGCATCCACCAGGTTTAATACCCTAAAAGATGGCCTGAATAGCTATGTCCTTAAAACCTATAACAATGAAGGCGTTCAGACAGACTCCCTGATATTTTCTATCGACTATGAAGCACCTGTGATTCCTGAAGCGCTTCCCGGAGTCGGGGCCAGCCACTGGCTTGCTCTGATAGTCTCCCTGATGCTGACAGGAAGTTACGTCATATTCAGAAAGTATAAATGGTTATAAAAGACAATAAAAATTTGTCTATAAAAGAATTTTGGCTTAAAAAAGGGACAAACTTAATGTATGTCCTTTTTTTCAAAGAATTGAATTGACTGGTAAACATTTGTTCACTAGTATAGTGCTGTCTTTAAAAATTAAGTGAAAAAATCATGGATAAAAAGAGTGATGCTATCAAAAATGCCCTGGCTCAGATTGAAAAGAATTTTGGTCAGGGAACCATTATGAAACTTGGTGAACGGGCAAAAGTAAAAGTGGAAACTATTTCCACCGGTTCCATTTCACTCGACCGCGCTCTGGGCGGCGGCGTGCCTAAAGGGCGAATTATCGAAATTTATGGACCGGAAAGCTCCGGCAAAACCACTTTGGCCCTGCATGTCATCGCAGAAGCCCAGAAAAAAGGCGGAACCGCTGCTTTTATCGATGCTGAACACGCGCTGGATCCCGAATACGCTAAAAGAATCGGCGTAAGTACTGAAGAATTGCTCATTTCCCAGCCTGACAACGGAGAACAGGCACTTGAAATCGTTGAAACACTAACCCGCTCCGGGGGAATTGACGTTATTGTGATCGATTCCGTTGCCGCCCTCACGCCCAAAGCGGAAATCGAAGGAATGATGGGTGATTCTCACATGGGTCTTCAGGCCAGACTGATGAGTCAGGCACTCCGAAAACTCACTTCCATCATCAGTAAGACGGGAACCACCGTAATTTTCCTCAATCAGCTCCGTATGAAGATCGGCGTGATGTTCGGCAACCCTGAAACCACGACCGGAGGGAACGCTCTCAAATTCTATTCTTCAGTCCGTATGGATATTCGCGCCATCGACAAGATAAATGGCACCACGGATGATGGAAAAGAGATCACCGGACGCCGGGTACGTGTTAAAGTCATCAAAAATAAAATTGCTCCGCCTTTTAAACAAGCCGAATTCGATATTATGTTTAACGAAGGCATTTCGTCTGCCGGCGACCTGCTGGATACCGCTGTGGAACAGCAAATTGTAAACAAATCCGGCGCTTTCTACACCTTTAAAAATACCAAAATCGGTCAGGGACGTGAAAATGCCAAGGCTTTTTTGGCCCAGAATGAAAAAGTGATGAACGACATAAAATCAAGTCTGACCGTAAGAGATGTAAAAGTTGTAGAAGCCAAGAAGAAAGCTGAAATTTCAAGTTGATCGACCTTTTCAAACGCGCTAGAATTAAGCCCCATGAATCAAATACCTAGCGCCATTCCGCCTCATAACAAAGAAGCAGAGCAGTCTGTTTTGGGTTCCGTGCTGATTGAAAAAGAAGCCATGATCAAAATTGTGGATCTGCTGGAACCGGCGGATTTTTATCATGATACCCACAAACTGATTTATGAGGCTATGGTGGATCTCTATTCGCGTCATGACCCCATTGATCTGCTGACTCTGGCCAACCTGCTGGAAGAACGAAAGATACTGGATAAAGTGGGAGGACCGGCCTATTTAGCGGAACTCACTTCCAGTGTACCGACTGCCACCCATGTCTTTAAATATGCCCAAATCGTTAAGCACAAAGCTACCCTTCGGAAAATGATCCGCGTGGGGAATGTGATTACGGGTTGCGGTTACAACGAAGACGAAAGAATCGAAAATCTGCTGGAAACCGCTGAAAAAGAGGTTTTTGGCATCACTCAGACCTTCTTGAAAGACCGTTTTATTCACATTCGTGAAATCCTGAACAAACGCTTTGAGGAATTTTCAGCTCTGCACATAGCAGATGAAAAAGACAAGGTAAAAGGTATTTCTACCGGCTACAAATCTCTCGACAATATATTGTCGGGTCTGCAGCCATCAGATCTTGTGATTGTGGCGGCCCGTCCCAGCATGGGAAAAACAGCGCTTTCTCTTTCAATGGTTCAAAAAATCGCCATCGAGGCCAGTAAAAAGTATACGGTAGGTATTTTTTCGCTGGAAATGTCCAAAGAACAGCTTGTCGACCGTATGTTCTGCAGCATTCTTGGCGTGGATTCCTGGAAGCTCCAGCATGGTCGGCTAGACGATAAGGATTTTCAGAATATGGGCGCCGCCATGGACCTTCTGAATAACGCGCCGATCTATATCGATGATTCCGTAGGCATGTCCATTGCAGAACTGAAAGCCAAAGCCAGAAGGCTCCAGATGGAACACGGCCTGGATCTGATCATTGTTGACTACCTGCAGCTTATGTCTTCAGGAACAAACGCTTATTCGGGCAACCGCGTTCAGGAAATATCGGAGATTTCAAGATCACTCAAATCCCTGGGGCGTGAACTTCATATTCCGATTGTGGCTCTTTCTCAACTATCCCGTGCCGTGGAAATGCGAAATCCCAAAATCCCTCAGCTTTCCGATCTGCGTGAATCCGGTTCTATTGAGCAAGACGCTGATGTTGTATTAATGCTTTACAGAAAAGACTATTACGAGGAAAATCTGACTGAAGATGAAATCGGAATCACTGAAGTTTACATACGCAAACACCGAAACGGTCCGGTTGGCAAGATTTCATTACGCTTCGATAAGAGCCAAATGAGGTTCTACGATATCGACAAAAAGCACGCTTATCATGGCGAATAAAAGAAATTAATATCATTATAAGTGGAAATAGCCCCCGAACTCATACAAGTATTTGGCTGGTCAGCACTTACTTTTATACTGACCCTTCTGCTGACTCCGGTTTATTTGAAAGTGGCCAGAAAATTACATCTCGGCAAACAGATCAGGGAAAATGCCATGAGTGGTGAAAAAGCATTAATTTTTAATGAAATGCACGCCAAAAAAACAGGAACTCCCACCATGGGCGGCATTATTATGTGGGGATCCGTACTGCTCATCATCCTCTTTTCCAGATTTCTTGCGCTCATTGGCATTATGGAACACTCGCTTTTGCAAAGAGGGCTGGTGTATCTGCCTCTTTTTACTTTGGTGGCTGTTGGACTGCTTGGTGCGGTCGATGATTGGTTCAATATCAAGGGGGTCGGTGCTCACAAAGGCATTAAAGCCCGCCCTAAAATGTTTTTTCTGTTACTTTTTGCCCTGGTCGGAGCCTGGTGGTTCTACTACAAACTGGGTTTTTCTCATATTCATATTCCTCGTATCGGAGATTTTCAGATTGGACTTTGGTACATCCCCCTTTTCATGCTGGTGATTGTCGCCACTGCCAACGCGGTGAATATCACAGATGGTTTAGACGGCCTGGCAGGCGGACTTTTAATCCTGGCATTTGCCGCTTTTGGGGTCATTGCCTTCGTCAAAGGACAGCTGATGCTGGCCATTTTCTGCGGTCTGATGATTGGCAGTCTGATGGCTTTTTTGTGGCACAACGTACCCCCGGCCCTATACTATATGGGTGATACGGGGTCACTGGCTTTTGGAGCCACTTTAGGGGTGATCGCCATGATGACCGATTCCATGGTCGTCCTGATCATCGTCGGCGCCATGTTTGTCATCGAAACGCTTTCGGTCATCATTCAGCTCACCAGTAAGAAATTCCTCAAAAGAAAGGTCTTTTTAGTGGCTCCCCTGCACCACCATTACGAGAAAAAAGGCTGGGGTGAAGCCAAAATCACCATGCGCTTCTGGATTCTGGGCGCCATGTGCGGAATCATCGGACTGATTGTAGGCCTGCTGGGAATGGGAATTAACTAGAAATCTTTATTTTAAGCCATAAACCCTTGTTTTTAGGTTCATTTTTTGGTATAATATAAGGATTAAATAGTACCTATGGCTGTATCAAATCCTGCAAACACGGAAGCCCAGGCCGCAAATACTGCTATGCCGGCACCTCCCGGCATACCTGAATCGCTGAAAAAGAAAGCAGAAGAAAAACGAGCTGTTGTTTTTGATGCAAAAGAAAGAACTCATGATCCAGGCAAACTCAGTTTTTTCCAGAAACTTAAATTTACTCTCTTCCCGCCGAAAAAACCAAAAACCGAAATAGCAGGTTTGGCGACGGCAAGTGAAGCTGCAAAAAAAACGGCCGAAGCGACCGCACAGCAAATCGATAAATCGGAGGCCATCGAAGGTGAAAAAGTAACTAGCGAAGAAATCAAAGAAGCTGAAAGAATTTACAAGCAGGGTCTGTCCACCATCAAAGATCTGATTGCTCCTTCTTCGATGGAAATCATGTTCGATAAAATTCGCATCAGCGGCCTGACCGCCAAGAGTTTCTTTGTGTATGCTTATCCGCGTTACACCGAAGCCAACTGGCTCTCCCCGGTCATCAATTTTGATGTCAGTATGGACATTTCTATGTTCATCTATCCGAGCTCCAGCACCAAAATGATGAAATTTTTAAAGAACAAAGTGGCTCAGATTCAATCCACCATGCGTATTGAACAGGAAAAAGGAATGGTCAGTGATCCGGCCCTGGAAACGGCGTTGCAGGATGCCGAAGAACTGCGTCGAAACATTCAGCGTGGTGAAGAGAAATTTTTTCAGTTCGGACTCTATTTCACCATTTACGGAGAAGACGACGATAAGGTCAAAAAAATTCAGACAAAACTCGAAACGGCCCTGGGCGGGAAACTCGTCCTCACAAAACCCGCCGACCTCCAGATGGAACATGGATTCAATTCATGCATCCCGCTTGCCCAAGACCAACTGGAGATCAGCCACAATATGAATACGAATCCCCTCTCGACCACCTTTCCATTCAGTTCTTCTGACATGACATCCAGTGAAGGAATTCTGTACGGAATCAACAGGCATAACGACAGTCTGATCATTTTTGACCGCTTTAATCTGGAGAATGCCAATTCTGTTGTATTCGCTAAATCCGGTGCAGGTAAATCTTACGCGGTAAAACTGGAAGTGCTTCGCTCTCTCATGATGGGAACGGATGTGATCATCATCGACCCTGAAAACGAATACGAAGAACTGGCCAACACCGTCAATGGAACCTATCTGCGGGTGTCGCTCAATTCACCCCAACGCATCAACCCCTTCGATCTTCCTGCTCCAATCAGTAATGAGGCAGATGCAAGTTCCGGAGAACTTCTCCGGGCGAACATCATCACATTGCACGGCTTACTTAACCTGATGCTGGGAAAACTGACTCCTGAGGAAGAAGGGCTGATGGATAAGGCGTTGCTCGATACCTATGCTCTGAAAGGAATCACCATGGAAACATCGAATCCGGCCAAGATGGAACCGCCTACCATGGAAGACCTTTATGACATTCTGAGCAATATGAAAGGAGCCGATAATCTGGCGCAAAGATTACAGAAATATACCGTGGGCACCTTTTCCGGTCTTTTCAATAAACCCACCAACGTTGATCTGAATGCCAGCAACCTGATGGTTTTTTGTATTCGGGATCTGGAAGATGCTTTAAGACCGATCGCCATGTACATTATTCTGAACTACATCTGGAACCAAGTGCGTTCCGAGTTAAAACGAAGACTTCTGGTAGTGGATGAAGCCTGGTCGCTCATGCAATACGAAGATTCCGCACGTTTTCTGTATGGCCTGGTTAAAAGGGCCCGTAAGTATTATTTAGGAATCACCACTATCACCCAGGATGTGGAAGATTTTGTAAAAAGTAGTTACGGAAAACCGATTATTACAAACTCCTCGATGCAGCTGCTCCTGAAACAATCCACCGGTGCTATCGACAAGCTCACTGAGATTTTCAATCTGACGGAAGGAGAAAAATATCTGCTTTTAAACGCCCAAGTGGGCCAGGGTTTGTTCTTCGCGGGATTAAAACACGTCGCCATTCAGATTATTGCCAGCTACAACGAAGATAAGATTATCACGACCAATCCCGAAGAAATGCTTTCCAGAAAAGCAGCAGAATCAGCCGCAAGGAATTACAATGCCCCAAGTGAAGCACCTGTCGAACCTGTACCGGCTGAAACTCCGGCTGCACCTTAAACCTAAACGTGCTTCTGTTTCGCATGCTATAATCGGAATGAATTTTTGCATATGAAAAAATTTGAATTCCGATCTGATATTGCCATCTCCGATTGCGCTTTTTATGCCTATGGCAAAGATCTGGCAGAACTGATCATAAACGCCTGTCAGGCCGTCACCGAAGCCATGGTGAGCCGCAAAAAAATTGAAGCCAGAGAAGAAAAAACCTTTGAAATAAAAACCGATTCCTTAGAAAGCCTGCTGTATTTGGTTTTGGAAGAAATCATTTATCTGAAAGATGCTAAGCAACTTGTTTTCCGGGATTTTGAAATCGAAGAACTCGAGGAAAAACCGCACTCTTTTTCATTAAAAATGAAAATCAAAGGTGAAAAAATTAAGCATGAAAAACATGAATCCCATTCAGATGTCAAAGCTGTGACCTACCATCAGTTTGAAGTTAAAAAGACAGCTACCGGATATCGTGCTTCCGTCATTTTAGACATTTAACCAAATATTATCGCTACTATAAAAGAAATCGGACCGGGCCTCTATGAAATCCCCACAAGTTACAAAAAGGGAATGCGCGTGCCTGCCCGGATTTTTGCTTCCCCCAAACTTCTTGAAACGATGGATGAGGGTGTGTATGACCAGATCACCAATGTCGCCACGCTTCCGGGTATTGTGGAAGCTGCTTATTGCATGCCCGATGGTCATTGGGGCTATGGGTTTCCGATTGGCGGAGTCGCCGCTTTTGATCCAGGTGAAGGCGGCGTGATTTCACCCGGCGGCATTGGTTTTGACATCAACTGCGGTATGCGGCTCATTGCTACCAATCTGACGGAAAAGGAGGTGTTACCCAGACTTCATGACCTGATCACTCATCTTTATGCCAAAATCCCCGTGGGTGCCGGACAACACGGATTTGTCCGAATGGACCAGGGTGAATTTAAGCAAGTTTTAAAAAAGGGGTCAAAATGGTGCCTGGAAAACGGTTATGCAGAAGACCTGGACTTAGAAAACACAGAAGATTATGGCCGGTTTGACTGGGCTGACCCTTCTCAGGTATCACAACGGGCCATCACTCGTGGCTACAATCAAATCGGTACACTGGGAAGCGGAAATCACTATCTGGAAATTCAAGTTGTGCGGGATAAAAATGTTTTCGACAAACAGCTGGCCAATGCTTTGGGTATTTTCGGCCAGGACCAAATTGTAATTATGTTCCATTGCGGCAGTCGCGGCTTTGGGCACCAGGTCGCTACCGATTATCTGCAGACTTTCTTACGGATCATGCCTAAATACGGTATCCCGATTGTCGACAAGCAGCTGGCTTGTGCCCCCTTTAATAGCCCCGAAGGCCAGGATTACTTTGCTGCCATGGCTTGCGCCGCCAATATGGCCTTTGCCAACCGCCAGGTTATTTACCATCAGATTAAGAAATGTTTTTCCCATATTTTCGGAAAAACGCCTCAGGATTTAGGCATGGAACAAGTCTACGATATCAGCCATAACACCGCGAAACCGGAAAAATACAAGGTAAAAGGCAAAGAAAAAGAGCTTCTGATTCACCGCAAAGGAGCCACTCGTTCTTTTCCGCCCCATCATCCTCAATTAGAAGAAAATTTTCAGGAAACCGGCCAACCTATTATTATAGGAGGCTCTATGGAAACCGGTTCTTATTTGCTCGTGGGAACGAAAGAAGCCATCGAAAAGAGCTGGGGCTCCACCGCCCACGGCTCCGGCCGCCTGCTTTCCCGTCACGCCGCTAAAAAGAAGGTAAGCGGCAAGGATTTGCAGGAGGACATGGAAAAAAAAGGAATCTATGTAAAAGCTGCTTCTTATTCAGGCCTGGCGGAAGAAGCTGGCTTTGCCTACAAAAACATTCACGACGTCGTGGAAGCGGTGGAGCTTTCCGGCATCTCCAAAAAAGTAGCCGCTTTTGAACCAATCGGTAACATAAAAGGATAATTATGAGACTTTTTATCGCCATCCCCGTTCCTCAGAACCTGCATCGCTACTGCAGGCAACTGCAAAGTCAGTTTGAAGGACTTAAGAAAACGGAAGAATTTCATATCACGCTTCAGTTTCTGGGCGACGATACGGAAGAACCTGATAAGATTATCGCAGCGCTAAGCCAGATTGAGCTTGCCCCCTTTGAAATAGAAATGGGTGACGCTGTTCCCTTCGGTCCCAAACATGAACCGCGAGGCGCCTGGATCAAATGTAAAGAAAATAAGTTCCTCCAGAGCCTTGCTGAAAATATTCGGAAAAAACTGACACCGCTTGGATATACTTCTGATAAACCGTTTCGCGCCCATATTACGTTAGGCAGATACAAATCCTCCCCCGGGCACATACCAAAAACGGTGGAGGGCATGCCCCACCGCTTTAAAGTCAATCACTTTGAACTCATTCAGAGTCATCTGGGAGATAAAGGACCAGCTTATAAAACGTTGGCCATTTTCAGCATTCAGACCGGTTAACCTGCCTGCTGCTCACGACAGAATAATTCCTGGATAGCCCCCCTGATTTTAGAAGGAAAACGGAGTACAAAACCTTTTGCCGTTGGCTCTATACAAACCCCCTGAATATTTTCATCAGAAAGTTTAAAGACAATATCAATGAGTTCGAAATCGCTTACTTCTAAGCTTTCCGTAGGATATGCCCGCATATAAGCTCTTCCGCTTCGACCATTGTTTTCAGATAATGAACGTAACATCTTTCTCCAAAATTAAGAAATATTGGAGTATATTATAGCACATTTTTAAAATAATGCAAGTGTTTTATTCCCCACATAATTTATTTACAAACATGGGCATATCCTATAATATGTCCACGCTTTACACGGAGCGGTAGTTCAGCTGGTTAGAACGCCACACTGTCACTGTGGAGGTCGCGGGTTCGAGTCCCGTCCGTTCCGCCATTCATTTAATGGCTTATTTAAGTTATTTTTGTAATGGACGAACGAAACGTTCTGAACCTGAATAACTATGCTCATACCGCAAGCACTTGACAGGAAGTGAATATCAAACTAAAATCACAATACTGTAACCTTTGTTATGACTTTCAAATTCTTCAGCAAAAAGGTTGCCACCCTGCTCATCACCATCATATATCTGTCCACCGTCCTTTTGAACGGTGTTCCTTTCGCGTATGCGCAGGAAGAAAAAGTATATTACTTTCTGACAGACCACCTTGGGAGCGTAGATAAAGTGCTGGATGAAGACAGCAATGTGGTTTGCGATAAAGACTATCTGCCTTACGGGGATACAAGAATTGAGGATTGCACAGGGGAAGATGAAGATTACGGTTTCACAGGTAAAGAGAAAGATGATGAAACCGGCCTTCACTATTACGGAGCCAGATACTATGATTCAACGACTGGAAGATTTGTTAGTCCTGATCCGCTACTTCTTCGTATAGATCAGATGTCACCAGAAGAAAGGAATCAATTTTTGAGTGATCCTCAGGCACTTAATGCTTATGCTTACGCAAGGAACAATCCGGTTCGTTATATTGATCCTGATGGTGAATCCTTTACGGAATGGGCGTTATGGCAGGCAGGGTCAGCCTACCTGATGACACAGGGTAATTATACAGCGGCTTACTTTTTAAACCATTCCATTAACAATGTGCCATTTTTTGGAGATTATAGGAGTTCCCAGCCAACGCTTAATTTCTCAGATTCAAACAACGATAAAATGTCACAGAGGATTACAACGCAGATAAGGGGAAGTGAGGCTTATTCAAGGAATATTGATCACATCAAAGCTAAATTATTAAACGGAAACCTTACTGGTGATGGAAGCGATACATTCTATTCTTCAGATAATGAAGATTTGTTTTTAGCCATTAAATCATATAGTTATACCTATCAAGCTAACCAAAATGATGACGGTAGTTATAATGTTAATATAAGGATCGAAGACAATTACGATTTTAAGCGGGAGGATTATGATAGCTTTCTGAATACAGTGAATAATGCCGCTGAAATGAGCCAGAAAACCAAAGCCCTACTTCCTTACCACATTTCAATTGAAATGAAGGAAACAATAAAAATTGATGATAAGGACGAGGAAAATAACTAATAAGTCTTATGAAAAAGAAAATAATCAATCTGCTGAAATGGTGTTTCCTGATAGGAGTACTTGTTATACCTGTTTTCATTATTTTCTATGGAGGAAGCTCAATTGAAAAAATCCTTGAGAACAAAGATTCAATCACTGTTTTAGGTAATGGAAAATATGAGATTGGAATTTTCCCTAAGATCGGAGATTCTATTGATAACAGGATCGCACTGGAAGATCTGAGATCTGGAATAATGAAAGTTCTTGTTGGAGAAATCGAACGCTATACTATTAAAGATAGCTCAATATACATGATTGGAGATTATGGTGATGGGTCTGCAACTAATATGGAAGGTATACAAATCGACCCATCTGATTATTATGACTTTGAAACCGGCGAATTAAAATTCTACCGGCCTAATGACCCGGTAGCACATTACATAATCCTGAATTTTGAAACCGATGAGCTGAAAAAATATGTCGATTGGGAAGATGTACCGGAAGAAGATCAGGAGATTTTCCAACAAGCCAAAGTGCAAGAAGAAGGCTTAAATGTCATGAAGTAAGTTCGGAAAGCGCCTACTACGTTCCGCCAGAATTAAATGGCTTATTTAAGTTATTTTTGGGTATATTGACAAATAATTAATATTATAGTAAAATAACATACTAATTTACTATAATATGAGAATAAATACCGCTAAATCATTTGAAACAAGAGATGAATACGATGTTACTCCCGAATTTGGTGCAAGTTTCACCAGAATTGAGGAATTAACCAGGGGTAACGAAAGTTTGACATTCCGTTCACTCCAATTCGCTTCAAAACGCGCTCAGCAGAGAGTAGCAACTTTTAAACACAATCTCAGCGGAATGGCTCCAAGAGACTTCGCCATCTACATCGCAGACCTGATCGACAGAGCCAAGGAAGGCGAAATGAGTATCGAACTGCTTCAGGAAAGGGATGTTCTGAAAAAATTACTTCTGGCCATTGATTAGCCAGATAAGAATTAACACTGCTGAAAACTTCTTAAAACTGCTAGGTGGTTGAAAAAAAATTATAAACTTGACAGCATATTTATTTGCATGCATAATATTTACCTAATTTAACCCGTTTCCATCAATAATGAGTAGGACAGATGAGGCCTATATCAATTCAAAACTGGATGAATCGTTCGCCAGAATTGAAAGGCTTACAAAGGGAGAGAAAGAAAGACAACTAAACGCCCTCTACAACATAGCAAAACGTGGCAGAAAGAGAATTCAGGATATTAATGCAGAAGGTATGTCACCAGTTGATTTTGCCAGATCAGTGATAATGGCTATTGATTATGCTGTCGGAAATAAATTGAATGGTACGCTCACCCGGGAAAGAGAAACCATAAGCAGGCTTTTGAAAGAAGCTGAACAAGCAGACCACCAATAAAAATTGCCCTTCAATCATGTTTAAAAAACTTTTTTACAGGTTAACCGGACGCACCGAAATCCCCTCCGATGTTCGCAATAAAAATCTTCTTTACGTTCAATTGCATCATCAAAATGTAGATGAATGCAGAAGGGCATTGATCGGACTTGCTTACAGCTGTCCGCACAATGATGACCGGACCTGCAAAAATCAAATACTGAGAACATTAAGAACTGTGCCGAAAGATCAACTCCTGGAAGCTGTTCAAATTTTAACCTCTGAAGAAGTCCTCGATGCTTACCGTGAACATATTGTCTGCAGCTGGAAAAGAGAGGTGGGTCATAAGTAGTTGTCTTTTTTGAGCGCTTAGTAGTATTATTGCTACTAGTTGCCATAACCCTATGAGACAACAAAACGAACATGCCGAATTTCAAAGAGCTCCTGATACCTCGGAGTGCAGAGAAGAATGCGCAAATTCAAGAATTGTTGTTAATGAAAACAGAAAACGGATGAGAATTTTGATGGTGGAACCGAAAACACCTTCAACGTACTGGTCCTACGATTACACCATGCCGCTCATTGGAAAAAAGTCAGCCCACACCCCTTTGGGTATATTGACGGTAGCGGGAATGCTGCCCAAAGAATGGGAGGTCGACATGGCAGATTTGAATACAGGAAAACTTTCAGAAGCTCAACTGCAAAAAGCTGACGCGGTCTTTATCGGAGGCATGCATATTCAGGCTCAGTCATTCCATGAATTGGTGGAGCGAGCCAAAAAGGCAAAAAAAGAAGTGGTCGGCGGAGGCCCTTACGTGACTTCCAGTCCTGAAGAATGCCAGGATCTGGATCACCTTGTGATCGGTGAAGTGGAAGAGGGAATCGATGTCTGGTGCCAGGAATTTGAACAAGGCAAAGCTGACCACATTACTGAAATGCCTCGACCAAAAAATTTAAACCGGACTAACATAGCACGTTATGATCTTATCAACCCACGTGATTATTTCAGTATGAATGTTCAAATGAGCCGTGGCTGTCCGCACAACTGTGAATTTTGTTCTGTTACCAAACTGAATGGCCGCAATCCGCGCCTCAAATCACCTGAACAGCTCGTTGCAGAGCTTGAAACCATCCGGTCTACCGGATTCCGGGGGTCAACCTTTATTGTGGACGATAATTTCATAGGAAATTACAGAGAAGTTCAGGCAGCGCTCCCGGCAATCATCGACTGGCAAAGACAGCATGGCTATCCTCTGGACCTCTTTACACAAACAAGTATGAAACTTGCCGAACATGAGGACCTGATGGCTCAAATGGTAGAGGCGGGCGTCAGCGGTGTCTTTTTAGGAATCGAAACACCTTCTAAAAAAGCCCTCGAAAAGGCAAGAAAACATCATAATGCCAGAATGGATCTGGATGAGGGAGTAAGAAAGATTGCCCGGGCGGGACTGGAACCGATGGCGGGTTTTATTATGGGGCTGGATGGCGATGACGCAGAAGATCTGGATGAAATCGGCAGATTCATCAACCGGAATCCCATTCCAAGCGCTATGGTCGGACTGCCACAGGCTATTCCCCAAACAGATATGTATGCACGCATGAAAAGAGAAGGCAGATTATTAAGTGCTTACAATGGTGACCTGCAAGGTTATAGTGGGGATCAATTCGAAGGAGCTAATTTTCAAACGGAAATTGACCCCACAATACTTAGAGAAAAATACGCTCAGGTACTGACCGATATATATGACCCCGGAAATTATTTCAGACGTTGTCTTCATTTCATGCGGATACGGGGACAAAGCCCGAAATACTCGCTCCTCAGACACCGACTGACTTTTGGATTGAATGCTCTGAAGAATTCGATTTATCAGCAGGGTATTATCGCGGAATATCGGGCGGAATATTGGAAATTTCTGAGCCGGGTCGCTACGGAAATGACCAGCAAACTGCAATCAGCCGTAACACATGCCGCAAAACTTCATCACTACTATACTTATACCTATCAAAACGTTCTTCCCCGATTTGCGGAAACTTAAATGCCTGCTACCATAATGGCATGAAAATAGGCAAACAATTTCAAGGCATCTCAGAATCAGAAGCAGTTAGAGCGCTTAAGAAATATGGCTTCAATGAACTCGAAAAAAAGAGTCAATGGACGGCGCTCACTGTCTTTTTCAGGCAACTGGCCAATGTCATTGTCTGGATTCTGATCGTAGCCTCCATCATTTCTTTTTCGATCGGTGAAGAACTTAACTTTTGGGTTATTAATTTCATTATCGGTTTTGTCATTATTATGGGCTTCGTTCAGGAATATAAGGCTGAACGTATCATGGAAGCCCTCAAAAAAATCATGAAACCCCTAACGACTGTGATTCGGGATGGCAATCTGATGTCGATTGAAGTCCGGGAAGTCGTACCAGGCGATATACTTTCACTGGAGATGGGTGATCAGGTACCTGCCGATGCAGAAATCGTCGATGTGAATAATCTGGAAATCGATGAATCCCAACTAACGGGGGAATCCGTTTCAGTTCATAAGCACGAAAAAGAAATGATTTTCGCCGGCACTCAAGTGGTTTATGGCCGATGTCTGGCCAAAGTCATCCATACCGGAATGAAAACCAAACTGGGAGGCATCGCTAGTATGGTTCAGGAAAAAGCGGAAGTCACCCCTTTACAACGACGAATGGACCGGCTGGGTAAAATTTTAGCAGTGATCGCCCTTTCGGTCACTGCGATCATCCTGATTATTGGTGTTTTTAAAGGTGTATCAACCACTCAAATGCTGATTGTGGCACTAGCGCTGGCCGTAGCCGCCGTACCCGAAGGCCTGCCCCTTACCATGACTTTAGCCCTCAGTTTTGGCATGAGTAAAATGGCCAAACAAAATGCGGTGATTCGCCGGATGATGGCTGTAGAAACACTGGGTAGCACTACCATTATCTGCACTGACAAAACCGGCACACTGACACAAAATGAAATGACCGTGCAAAGATTATTTATAGATAATAAAATCATTTCGGTAAGCGGCCTCGGTTACAAACCGGAAGGTGAATTTAAAAATGGCAGACAAAAAATCAGCACATCCAAATGGAAAGAATTCTTTCAGGCAGCCCTGCTTTGTAACAACGGCAACTTAAGAGAAATAGAAGACGAAAGTTTTATACCCGTAGGTGATCCCACGGAAGTGGCCCTGATCACCATGGGCGAAAAGGCGGGTCTCCTTAAAGCGGCATTAGAAGATAAATACAAACGAGTGGAAGAAATCTTCTTTACCGCCAACCGGAAGATGATGACCACGATTCATAAAATGGCTGGCGGTTATAAGATTTACAGCAAGGGCGCTCCTGAAATTGTCTTAGAAAAATGCGGTCACCAGTTGATCAACGGCCGGCGAAAAAAGCTCACCCAAAAAGATCGTGAAATAATCCTGAATCAAAATAAAAAATTCGCACAAAATGCACTCCGAGTCCTGGCCATCGCCATGAAAGAAGAAGAGCGTAAATCCATTCCGGGCAAAGACACCGAAAAAGAACTGACCTTTTTGGGTCTGGTCGCCATGCGTGATCCAGCCAGAAGCGAAGTTCCTGAAGCAATCAGAGTCGCCAGAAATGCAGGTATAAAAGTACTCATGATTACCGGGGATAATAAAGAAACGGCCCTCTCTATTGCCCAGCAAATAGGCCTGGTACATGCTAAGGCCAGAGCGCTCACGGGAGAAGAATTAGAAGAAATGAATGATAAAGAGCTTGCCCGTGAACTCAAACATGTTCGTGTATTTGCCCGCACCCAACCGGAACACAAACTCAGAATTGTCAAACTACTTCGGGAGGCAGGTGAAATTGTTGCCATGACCGGGGACGGAGTCAACGACGCTCCCGCCCTCAAAAAAGCCGACATTGGTGTGGCCATGGGAATCAAAGGGACCGATGTGAGCAGGCAGGCCGCCGACATGATTCTGCAGGATGATAACTTTGCTACCATCATTGTAGCGGTGGAAGAAGGACGGCGTATTTATCAGAACATCGAAAAATTTACCGGCTACCTGATCTCCAGAAACTTTACAGAAGTCATTCTGATCTTACTCGGCATCATCTTTTTTGATTTTGAATTCCTGCCCTTACTCGCCATTCAGATTCTCTTTATCAATGCTTTTGATGAAGAAATGCCGGCTATCGGGCTGGGGCTGGATAAAGCCCACGGAAATCTGATGCAAAGTCCGCCAAGACCTTCGGGTGAATCACTTCTGAATCGCGGTAATGCCATGATTATTTTCGGAGTCGCCATATTTATGGGGCTGATTACCTTTATCATTTATATCAGTCAGAACCCCTGGCTCAATGTGGAAAAAGCCAGAACGATGGTATTTGCCACCATTGTTGTCATGGTAATTTTCGGCACCTACAATTTCAGATCCATGCGTGAGTCTATTTTGGTTACCCGGGTTTTTAACAATTTGTTTCTTTTTATCGGTGTTTCAATCATTGCCCTGATAACCCTGCTGGTCATGTATCTTCCCAGCACTCAGAAGATTTTCTCGCTGACACCATTAAGCATATACGACTGGCTCATTTGTATCACCGTCGCTCTGATTAATGTGGCTTATGTGGAAGGACTCAAATTCTTCCGAAGAAATCTGGGAAAATAACTAGAACAGCCGTCCCAAATCTTCTTTCATTTCAAGGGCTGCTTCTCTGGCTGCTTCCGCATAAGCTTCTCCGGGTTTTTCCTTTTTTTTGTAAGCAAAAATAATGCCACGGGAGGAATTGACGATGGCACCTGTACCGTTCTTGTAAAATGAAGCCTTCACATCTTCAGCTCCCGCCCCCTGAGCCCCATAACCGGGAACCAGAAAAATCTGATTTGGCATGATATTGCGAAGGACTTTTGCCTCCTCCGGATAAGTGGCACCCACCACCGCCCCAACGGCAGAAAAACCGCTTTCACCGATCAGGTCACGGCCCCAGCCTTCCACCAGCGTTGCCACACGCTCATCCATCAGTTCATCACCCACGGTCTGCCCCTGAATTTCATCCGCAGAAGGATTAGAAGTGCGGACGAGCACAAAAATCCCCTTTCCTTCTTCCTTGCATACTTTCGTAAAAGGAACGATGCCATCCGTTCCCAGATAAGGCGTAACCGTAAGCGCATCTGTATCAATGATCTTCTGGAGTTCTCCAAACACATCCACCTTTCCCAGGTGTCCTTCTGCATAAGCTTCAGCCGTAGAACCAATATCATTCCGTTTCGCATCCCCGATCACGATAAGACCCTTTTCCTGAGCGTAACGAACCGTCTCTTCATAAACCCGAAATCCGTGATGACCGTAACACTCATAAAAAGCAATCTGAGGTTTCACCGCCGGCACGATATCGTAAATGGCATCAATGATCCCCCTATTGAAGTCCAGAATCGCTTCGGCAGCCCCTTCTGCGGTATTACCATATTCATCCCTGGCATTTGACAGAAGATGTTCAGGGATCTGACTCAAACGCGGATCCAGTCCTACCACGGTTGGGTTATTCAGCTCGCTGATCCGGTGGGTCAGCCGGTCTCCAAAATGCTGCATACTAAAAATTTATGAATTAAATAAAGCTTCCTGTTCCTTGATTTGCAGACGGATATCCTGTGTGGCAGTCTTAGCACGTTCATTATAAGGTTCAATCGTCAGGATTCTCTCATAAGTGAATAAGGCATTTTCATAATCATCATCACTGACGCAGGAATCTGCCAGTAAAAAAAGGTAATTCACATCGCGGGGCTTTAATTCCGCAGCCCGCTTAAAACATTCAGCCGCCACGGAATAACGCATCATCAGATGATAGAGTTTACCCAGAGCCAGAAATTTCTGATCATCTTTGTCATCCAGTTCCACGGCTCGTACATAAGCCTGAATCGCTTCTTTGTAAGCTTTTCTTTTCAGCATGATCTTTCCGAGACTCTCATACACTTCCGCATCATCCCTGTTTTCCTCAAGTAATTTTCGGTATAAAGTTTCCGCCCGCCTGACATCGCCGCATTCCAAATAAACATTTGCCAGCTTAATAGCGACTGGGTACTCGTCATCCGTCATAGACATTGCCTGAATCAGATATTTCTTTGCTTCAGTGAATTGCTTCCTGGCAATGGCCATCTCCGCATGCCTCATTTCCTCCTTATATCTGGCTAAATCATGCTTTTTACCTTTTTTTTCTTTAATATGTTCCTCCCTAAAACGTACTGTTTTTTCCGTTTGCTCAATTTTACGATTTTCTTCCACTTTGGCCGCTACATGCTCTGCAAACATTTTCTTCTCAGTCCTATAAAGAATAAAGGCGCGTCTGGAAAGTAAGACAGTAATAGCAACAAAAGCAAAGATGAAGAAATAAAGCTGCAACATTAAGGATTATTTTTCAGTAGACAAAAGAAAGTTTTCTAAGGCTAATTTCTTATTCGCATTCCGATCAATAAGATAACGTGTTTTGATCAATTGTTCAAACAGTTGAGTTACTGAAACAAGATTATAACGGGGGCTGAGCTGAGACTTGCCAGTCATCAAAAAATCATGGGCCGATTTACGTAAAATCTGGCAGAAGATATCAAAAAAGAGATCCAGCTGCTCAGCGTCCCCTTCCAGATCTTCTACATAGGAAAATTTACCCGTCAGATCATTCTGCTTAAGCATCAGATCAATCTGATTATAAATCCTTTTATAAGCCGCTAAAGCTGGCGGCTCCGAAAGTAACCGGATCGCCAGACCCGGACGCCCCTGAGCCATCTGCAGGACTTCCTCAAAATCAGTATGATCTTTAAAGCGTCCCCTGAGCTCTTTTCTCATTAAATCGTCAGGAACCAAAGAAAATTCCATCTGACGAACACGCGAAAGAATGGTGGGAACAATCTTTTTCAGCTGTGTGGAAGTCATCAGGAAAATAGTCTCACCGGCGGGCTCTTCAAGGGTTTTTAAAAAAGAATTCTGAGCTTCCAACGGCATACGTTCAAGGTTTTCAATCAGTACAATACGCCGTTTGCCTTGCGAGGTCAGATTCGTCTTTTTGACAAGCGCTCTGACATCATCAATCTTAATGGACTCCCCCTTATCAAGCATCTGAATAAGGTCAGGATGGGAACCTGCTTTGACCAGCCGGCAATCTCTACACTGATGACAGAGATTATTGGGACAAAGCAGAATTTTAGCCAAAACTGACGCCACCGTAAATTTTCCGGTATCTTTCGGTCCGTGAAAAAGGTAAGCATGGGTGAGTTTATCTTCAGCAATCTCTTTCTCAAGCACAAGAAGCTGCCGGTCATGACCGATGATGTCCCAAGGGTATTTGAGCATGGTTTATAGAGGCCTAATTATATAACCAGTTTGGTAATCTGTCCAATATCATCAATAGGATTTGTAAGTTAAGAGCGGTTAGGGAAACACCGCTAGCATTCTACAGAGAGTGACATTGGAGATAAAACATTGCTTTCATCCCCGAAATTCACTAAAATACTCGGGCTTAACCGCTTGGGTAACCATTAACAGCAACCAGCGGGGCCCCCGCAAAATGCGAGGCAGGGGGCGAAGACGGAGGGGTATGTTGTGGGGAGAGGAGGAATTTACGCAAGTTGAAGCCTTTAATGTTTACATTAAAGCGTAAACTGGAGTACAATTCCGACGAAGCCTGGGTGGTGGAATTGGTAGACACGAGAGACTTAAAATCTCTTTCCTTCGGGAGTGAGGGTTCGAGTCCCTCCCTAGGCACCATATACCTCTGGATAGACTAATTCAATCGGGCGAAGCCGGAAAAAGTGACGCCAACTAAAAAATGGAACAATTAATGCTAAAACTCGTTTCCGAATTTATGACCAAGAAGGTCATTTCGGTTAAAGAAAATGACTCCATCAAGAAAGTCTTCAAATTGATGGATGAACATGGTATTCTTGGCATCCCTGTTCTGAATGAGGAAGGCGCCGTCATTGGAATGGTAACTGAAACAGACCTGATCGATCACTTCACCACGCTTAAAACCCCTCGCGGAATCAGTATTCTGGGAAGTATTGTCTTTCTGGACAATATTACTGACTTCAACAAGCATCTGAAAGATCATTGTGCTGAGCTTGTAAAGGATGTTATGAGCAAAGAGGTAGCGACAATCATGCACAATAAAACGCTTTCTGACGCCATCAACTCAATGAGTGAAAAAGAGGTAAGCCGTCTGCCGGTGGTGGGTGATAAAGGAGAATTAGTCGGAATCATCACCCGCAAAGATATTGTTCATCAAATCGCCAAATTAAAAAGTATTTAATTATAAAATCTAACCACAATGGAACCGATCATCATTGAAGTCACCCGAAGTAAGTACGGAACGAGTAAAGAAGCTCGCAAAGCCGGCCGTATTCCTATTATTTATTACTCAAAAGACGTAAAACCCACCAGTTTTTCAGCGGATTATCAGGACTTCCGCAAAGCTTACAGCAAAGCCGGAAAAAGTGCCATCATTACTCTCATTGACGAAAACAAGAAAGAATACGCCGCCCTGGCCCATGAACTTCAATATCACCCAGTGACTGACGCAATCATACACGTGGACCTGATGGCCATCCGGAAAGACCAGAAAATCAATACAGAAGTACCTATTAAATACGTTGGCGAAGCACCCGCTGTACGTGAACTGGGCGGTATCTTTGTCAGCAACAAAAAAGTCGTTCATATCGAATGTCTGCCCCAGGCTCTTCCTCATGAAATTGAAGTGGATATCAGCGGACTGACTGATTTTCATTCGTCGCTGACTGTCGCTGACATAAAAGTGCCTGACACAATCACTATTCTTGATGCTGAAGACATCAGCATTGCCACCGTTGCTGCTCCACGGCTTGAGGAAGAACCCGTTACCACTGCAGGCGTAAGTGAAGGTGAAGAAGGTGCCGCCGAAGAAGAAGGAAAGGGAGAGGGCGATGAAAAATCCGAAGAAGGAAAGAAGGAAGAAAGGGGCAAGAAATCTGAATAATATCGTTCATGAATTTAGCGGATTTTGATTACCATCTGCCCAAAGCGTTTATCGCTCAAAAACCGCTACCCGAAAGGGACCAATCAAAACTGATGGTACTCGACCGAAAAACCAGGTCAATTTCCCATCATCAGTTTTTTGAGTTACCGAAAATTCTGGATAAAGACTCAGTGCTTGTTTTCAATCAGTCCCGAGTGATTCCCGCACGCCTCCAATTTCCTCTCGGCAATGGAAAAGCTGAAATTCTCTTAATCAAACCCCAAGCAGACAATATCTGGGAATGCATGGTCCGGCCTGGCCCGAAATTTAGTCCGGATGCCGAAATAAAAGTAGATGATGATCTGAGCTTATTCATTAAAGACATCACACCGTATGGTTTGCGTACTATTGAATTCAAATGTAAGAACTTTAATGACTATTTAAAATCTCACGGTCAGACTCCTCTGCCACCTTATATAAAGTCACCAATCGACGATCCGGAACGCTATCAGACCATTTACGCCAAAGAAGAAGGTTCAGTAGCAGCCCCCACCGCCGGCTTTCATTTTACAGAAAAAGTATTTGAAGAATTAAACAAAAAAGGTATACAAACCGAGTTTCTTACCCTGCATGTGGGCCTGGGTACTTTTCAGCCAGTTAAAACTGAAAAAATTGAGGAGCACAAAATGCACAGTGAATGGTTCGAATTAAGTCAGAAAGTGGCTGACTGCCTTAATCAAGCCAAAGAAAACGGTAAAAAAATCATTGCCGTTGGCACCACAGCAGTCCGGGTTCTTGAGAGTTGCTGTAACGAGAACGGAAAACTAATTCCTCAAATCAGTGAAACGGACATATTCATCTACCCCGGATACCGATGGAAATTCGTGGATGAACTTATTACCAATTTTCACGTGCCTAAAAGCACTTTGATCATGCTTGTCAGCTCTTTTGCCGGAAGAGAGTTTATCTTAAAATCCTACGAAGAGGCCAAGGTGAAAGATTATCGGTTCTTCAGTTTTGGCGATTCGATGTATATCAGATAATTAATTTTTAAGTATCTTCGTGCCCGCTTAATCTTTCCGCAAGTAAGAAGGAAGATAAATGGGGGATTTTAATCCTTTTACCTTTTTTACTATTTCCAAATCCTCCAAATTAGTTTTTCCGTAATAAAGATCTTTCAGATTACCACCTTTCGTAACAAACTCCTTGATCATCTTGTATCCTTTGTAATACACAAAGTCTTTGGTAAAAGCGCCAGGCTTACCTGTATCACCAATGCCCCGCTTCGCCTTCAGTGCCACACGCCAGGCGCGCTCTGAGCCAAAACCAAGTTCCACAATTCTATGATAAACATCCGTAAAACTACCTCGCATTGCTTCATAAATACCCACGACTGATGAAGCAGGCCAGTACTTCTTAATGGTTTCACTGGATTCAGTGAGTTCCTGATTATAGACTGCCAGGCCTTCTTCGGTCGTCAGGTAGTCGGCCAGTCCCCGCTGAAAAATTCTGTAAGGCTGGAGTGCTCCATTCATAGCCGTAAAAGAATGTGTTTCAATCTCATGGGCAATAGTACCTTTCAGCCGGTCTTCAGAAAAAGTAGCTCCCGCACGAATTAAAATTGTATTTTCCTTACCGGCAATCGCGTCAGAAACCAGATCTTCTTTCAGGCTGACCCGCCACCCTTTCAAACCATAATCCTGAATCGCTTTTTCAAAAACTTTTTTCGCTTCTTTAGCAGTAAAAATCTTACCTTTGTCTTTAAATTCCGTCGGCATTGAACTAATTTCTTCAAGCGCTTCCTTCAGCAATTCTTCACTCGGAGCCCCATACAAAGCAATGGATCTTTCCGTGAATTCAGGTAAATCCCGTGCCTCAAGCAACTGAATCTTCCGTGTTATTTCATTGGCTTTCTTCTGCCAGAGAATCCCAATAGGAGAATCCGGAAATTCAAGACGTTTCAAACGGGAATAAAAATTATTGGGATCAAAAGAAAGAATTTTATATTCAAACTGCGGATTATAAGCAGGATCCAATAAAAATTTCGTATTTTCTTCTTTAAGATTGATAGGTTTCAGATGGGAAAGAAGTTTGAGCTGACTATCGATATCAGAAAGTTCAATATCAATCTTTTGTAGTTCTTTTTCAGTAAAAACACGCACGATTGCCGGTGCCTCTTTTTGCCTTTCTTCAGTCCCGACAGGCACATTCTTGCTGGGATCAATAAGAAAATCACGCAGATCCCGTTGGCCGATCAGCATATCATAAGGTTCCCCGGAAAAATCTTTAGTATCGACCACTGTCATCACCTTTTTTCCAACGATACTAAACTTACATTTACCAAGCTTATCCAGGCCGATTTGATTTGCAATCTTTTCATCCAGCAGGGATTTTTCGATTTCAGGTTCCGCCTGAGCAATGATTTTAGCCGTACTTTTTTTACCAATCACTTCTACCCGTTCCATGGTTCCGATCACCGTTTTTTCAACGCCCTTTTCCGTTTTCACTTCAATCTTATGACCGAAAATATCCTGGGCAATACGTACGCCCTTTTCCGGCGAATTCACTTTGATCCCCTGAACACGCTCCAGCCTTCGGCGCAATGGCGCCATATTGGCCACCTGTACCTGAAGACCGGCCCGAGCATTGATTTCGAGAAGGACCGGACCCATATGCTTATCGAGTACCATATCGACCGCGGCAAATCCTAAGTTGGTGATGTACTGTACCCGGGAGGCAATGAGCAAAAAATCTTCCCACTGAGGAATCTTGAGTCCCCGGTGATCCCCAAAGCCCGGAATTCCATCGATCACTTTGTCAAACTGTGTCGCAAAAGTCAGTTCTCCTTTAGCGATATCGATACCGACCCCAATCCCTCCCATATGAATATTGGCTTTCCCCTGAGAGCTCTCAGTAGGCAGCCGAAGCATGGCCATCACCGGAATAAGGTTGTGAACCACAACACGAATATCCGGTAATCCTTTATAGGACATCTTTTTCAGAAAATCCGGCGCTTCTAAAAGCTGTTCAAATAAAGCCACATCGGAAATGTCCGCAATAGAATAACGACCATCAATAATATCATTGATGTGATTTTCCAGTTCTTCGTATGAAATGACTTCCCCGCTTCCTTTGATAAAATTCCTCCCTTTTCTTCCATGGATCACTAAAATCCCCTCTCCGCCATAACCCGCATTGGGTTTAACCACAAAACTGTTGGGCAGAGAATTGAAATCAAAATTAGCAAGTTCTTTTTTACTGTGAATCACACTATAAAGTCTGGCCACCGGTATGCCACGGGCCGCCAGAAAGTTTTTTGTTTTAATTTTACTGTCAGCCAGCATAACCGCCTTCTTGGGATTGTAGGCCCTGATATAGATGAGATTCCTGGCATTTATTCCGAGTAAACCCGGATTATGAAAAAACCACATAAAAAGTTTTTTATTCTTCAGCATGTTTCATGACTTCACGGAAGCGAACGTATTCCATCAGCCTTAAACCGGTCCACCGACCTAGTCCATAGTTAAATATAATAAGCAGTAAAATGATTTCCGGATGTCCCAAAATAAGATTCTGAAGATAATGCCATTCCACTACCCAATAACAAATAAGTGATACAACGGTCGTTTCAAGCATCAGCAGAAAAGCGGCATAAAATCCTTTGCCCCCAAGGGCGCTCACAAATTTTTCCGCCAGTGTCGTCATGATCAGCATCGGGAATACCGCGATAGAAGCGATAGCTGTAACACCTAAGTAAGTGCCAAGGGCCAAAGTCAGCAAAATGATCAGCGTTGAAAAGGTGAGTACAATCGCAATACGGGGAATATGCAACAGGTGAAAACGGTCGAGCAAGGTTCTGACAAAAGCGCCTGAAATGATAATAATGAATAAAATGGCCAGCCCGAATTTAAGACCAAGCGCCAAAAAAGAAAGCGTGATAATCGAAGGTGTATAGAGGCCAAAAGTAGTAATTCCCACCACCTGCTTCAAAAAAGCAATGATCGTCGCAATAATGGGGAGCATCAGCAAAAGGACGATGGTGTTACTGGGAATGCCCTTAGAAATCATAAAACTGACCAGATAGGAAATGGAGTTCCATACACTGATCCGGCCCGTCTCCGCATTGATCAGGCTGTAATCTGAAACACTTTTCTCTAAATCTTCCACAAATTTTGCATCCGTTGCCGCAATAATGAAATTTTTCAGTTCATACTGACGTGTGATAATGATCTGTTTAGGTTTAATGATGTTGAAATTACCCTGCATAATGCGGCCGAGTGTGCCGATATTTTCTTCCGTGATGACCAAAATGGTTTTGTTGCTCAGAGCATCTTGTAGGCTGCTTTCGTCTTTTCCGCTTTCCTGCTGGACCAAACGTGTCATGGCATTGATCCCGCTGCCACGAGTGGTCCAGATAGCCACCGCATCCGCATTGATCAAACCGGATAAATTGTCATTGAGTTGTTTATAAAGTGTCTCTTCAGACATGAATGCTGTGGTCGTCTCATAACTCTGGATAACAAAAACAAAAATCCCCTCCTCCGCGGCATCCTGTTTGAGATTCTCAACATTTTCCTTTCGCTCGGCAACATCGGTTAAAAGAAAAATCAATTTGTTATAAGCAAAAACTTCCCGGGCAATGGATTCTTTTTGATTGCCCTGAGTAATGGATAAAGTCACCGTATAACTACCCGCTTTAGCATAAGTATGCACTGCCTCTTCTCCATAAATCGTTGTTCCGTCCCCCATTTTCCATTCATAAGTTACAGACTCGCCAGTATCTAAAAGGAAGGAAGATGAGGCGTCAAAGATAATATTTCGATTCACCCGCACAATGCTGTCTCCTGCAATGGCGGGACGTATTTTATTGACATCAAATTCCACTGCTTTCGCAACATTTGGAAGGAAAATAAATGCTAATAATAAAGCTAAAAATAATTTTCTCATCGTATTAATTTACATAAGTAAGCCACTTTTTATATTTTGAATGGTTTCCGTTGACCACCTCCATAAAAGCTTTGTAAAGCACCTGAGTGATCGGCCCCACCTTACCGTTACCGATCTTTTTCTTATCGACTTCACGCACCGGCACCACTTCGGCCGCCGTGCCGGTCAGAAAAACTTCATCGGCCGCATACAGGTCTTTCAGTTTAAAGGATTTTTCCATTACCTGATACCCCATATCTTTTGCCAGCTTCATAATGGAATCACGGGTGAAGCCCGGCAGAATAGAACCTTTAGCCGGTGTAATCAATACATGATTTTTCACCATAAAAATATTCTCTCCGGGTCCTTCAGCTACATGGCCTTTATAATCCAGAAAGAGCGCTTCATCATAACCCGCCTTTTTGACTTCCAGCACGGCCTGAATGGAATTGGCATAGTGTCCGCTGATCTTGGCATCGTGAACTGTGCTTTTAGGGTGAATGCGCATAAAGGAGGAAGTTTTTACTCTAATACTCTCCGCTTTCAGATAAAGTCCCCAGGGCCAGCAGGCAATAGCTATGTTAACAGGTGCGCCGATAGGATTGATGCCCATATGCCCCTCTCCGTACCAGATAAGAGGCCTGATATAACCGCTTTTAATCTCATTCTTTTTCACAAGCCGGATCACTGCATCATGGACTTCTTTCTCCGAAAAAGGAACTTTGACACCGATAGCCCCCGCGGAATAAAAAAGGCGTTTAATATGATCGGTCAGACGGAAAATAACGGTTCCCTTGGGCGTTTTATAAAACCGGATGCCTTCAAACACTCCTGCTCCGTAATGCAGGGTATGGGTAATCAGATGAACCGTGGCTTTTTTCCACGATATAAACTTTCCGTCCATCCAGACGTATTTCGTGGACTTGAGTTTCATAAAAAGAGCTGTTTAGACCTATGCATTTTAACAAAAAAACTCAATAATCTAAACCCTTTATGGCGTCCTTCCCGTCACGATAATAATGTTTGGTGTCCTGCACTTCCGACACCAGATCCGCTTCCTGCCGGAGCCAGTCAGGACAATGCCGGCCGGTCAGCATAAGATGAGTCGAAGCCGGACAATCATTCACCAGCTTTCTGACAGCGTCCTCTTCCAGCAAGCCCAGGTTCATGCAGTTGATGAGCTCATCACATATAATAAGGAAATAATCCTTATCAAATAACTTCCTTGTTGCTTCCAAAGCTTCTTCAGCCTGCTTCTTGTCGTCACAGCTATTCTCAAAACGAAAAGTTTTGGATTTTTCATCAAAACGCTCACAGCCAAAACGCAGGATATGGATTTTTTCTTGCAATAATTTTAAAGTATTTTCTTCTCCATAATGGCTTCCACCCTTGTCAAAGAAGGTAATAGCTACCTTCTTTTCCCAGCCACTAGCCCGTAATGCTGTACCAAGCGCGCTCGTGGTCTTTCCCTTGCCGTTTCCGGTTATCACTAGAATCATAAAATTACTATATCTTGTGTCTGCAAAATAATCTTTATACAAGATATGGTAAATCGTCAACAAATTTTGTTTGACACTTAGTCATTCATTTTTTAATCTGAACCCAGCATCAAAAACAAAATATTTTGAACAATTAAAAAGTAGTATATCAGGGTGAAAGCCCTTTTTTTGCCCCCCTTAATTTTCCCGTCTTGTTTGATGTCCTCCAAAAATACTTATTAACTGCCCACAAAAATGAAAAAAGAAGGAGCGACAAAGGCTCTTGCCATCAGCCGTTTTTTTACTAGCCAGGGAAAGAATCCGCTCAAAGAAATAGAATATGTAACCCGCGACTGCCGCATCATCAAACAGGACGGCTCAGTCGTATTCGAAATGAAAGGATTCCGCACGCCCAAGAGCTGGTCTCAAAACGCGAGCGATATCATCGCGTCAAAATACGCGCGTAAAGCGGGAGTGCCTCAGCTGGATGCCAATGGCAATCCCATGAAAGATGAAAAAGGCGAAATTGTGACCGGCTCCGAAAAAGGGGCGGATCAGGTGGTTAGCC
The DNA here is from genome assembly GCA_016934215.1 of Candidatus Peregrinibacteria bacterium. Classification (GTDB taxonomy): domain Bacteria; phylum Patescibacteriota; class Gracilibacteria; order UM-FILTER-43-11; family UM-FILTER-43-11; genus JAFGTE01. The sequence continues at coordinate 48,042 of JAFGTE010000020.1, forward strand.
GAATGAGCGGCTGTTGGCGAAAGTGGGGGGAGAAACATGGATATTTTGCTTCCAAAGCCGATGCGGATGCTTATGAAGCCGAAATGAACTATATGCTGATCAACCAAATGGCCGCTCCGAATTCACCTCAATGGTTTAATACAGGCCTTAATTCAGCTTATGGTATCAATGGACCCGCGCAGGGTCATTTTTATGCCGATCCAAAAACCGGTGAAATCAAAAAATCCGAAGATTCTTATACCCACCCTCAGCCTCACGCCTGCTTTATTCAGTCCGTTAAAGATGACCTGGTGAACGAAGGTGGAATCATGGACCTCTGGACCCGCGAAGCCCGCCTGTTCAAATACGGCTCAGGAACCGGTACGAACTTTTCCGCCATCCGCGGTGAAGGCGAAAGACTTTCCGGCGGAGGCATCTCTTCCGGTCTGATGTCTTTCCTTAAAATCGGAGACCGTGCCGCCGGCGCCATCAAATCGGGCGGCACCACAAGGCGTGCCGCTAAAATGGTTTGTCTAAACATCGACCACCCTGAAATTGAATCGTTCATCAACTGGAAAGTGGAAGAAGAAAAGAAAGTTGCCGCCCTCATTGCTGCGGGTTATTCCAGTGACTTTAATGGAGACGCTTACGCGACTGTTTCCGGTCAGAATTCCAACAACTCGGTCCGCATTTCGAATAAATTCATGCGGGCTGTCGAAAACAATGAAGACTTTGAGCTCTTGGCTCGCACCGACTGGAAGCCCTTTAAAAAGATAAACGCCCGCAAAATGTGGGATCAGATCGGTTTTGCCGCCTGGGCTTGCGCCGATCCCGGTCTGCAGTTCGACACCACCATCAACGAATGGCACACCTGCCCCAAAGACGGACGTATCAACGCCTCCAACCCCTGCAGTGAATACATGTTCCTCGACGATACCGCGTGCAATCTGGCCTCTCTCAACCTATTAAAGTTCTACAAGGTCGAAAAAAATGAGTTCGACCTCCCCGCCATGCTCCACGCCATCCGGCTCTGGACGATCACCCTCGAAATCAGCGTGCTCATGGCTCAGTTCCCCAGCTACGAAATTGCCAAAAATAGTTTTGATTTTCGAACTCTCGGCCTGGGTTACGCCAATATCGGCACCGTTCTCATGCTCATGGGAATCCCTTACGACAGCGACAAAGGCCGCGCCATCGCCGGTGCTCTAACCGCCATTCTTACCGGAAAAAGTTATGAAACATCTGCTGAAATGGCTAAAGCCTTTGGCCCTTTTGTTCGCTATGAGCACAACAAAGAAGACATGCTTCGCGTGATCCGCAATCACCGCCGGGCTACCTATGATACGCCCGCCGAAGATTACGAAAAACTGGAAATCACCCCAATGGGCCTCAAGAAAGAATACTGTCCGAAAAACCTTCATGACATGGCTCTGAAAATTTGGGACGACGCCCTTAAAATGGGTGAGAAATACGGCTACCGGAATGCTCAGGTCAGTGTCATTGCTCCCACCGGCACCATCGGTCTCGTTATGGACTGCGATACCACCGGTGTGGAACCGGACTTTGCTTTGGTGAAGTTCAAAAAACTGGCCGGCGGAGGTTATATGAAGATCATCAACCAGTCTGTTCCGGTCGCCCTTAAAAAACTGGGCTATAAAAAAGAAGAAATTCAGGATATAACCAATTATATTATTGGCCACAGCTCCTTTGTTGATGCCCCCTTCATCAACTGGAAAAGTCTGAAAGAAAAAGGGGTAACTGAAGAAAAACTGATCGCCATTGAAAAAACATTAGGCAATCTTTTTTCTATCGATATGGCTTTCAATAAGTATAGCCTGAGTGAAGAGCTTCTGGAGAGTATGGGAATCAAAAAAGCTATCTACGATGATCCTGAATTTAGTTTCCTTAAGGAAATTGGCTACACCTCTGAAGAAATTGAAGCCGCCAATGAATATGTGTGCGGTACCATGACGATCGAAGAAGCACCCCATATCAAAGAAGAACATTTGCCTATTTTCGATTGCGCCAATAAATGCGGCAAGAAAGGAAAACGTTTCATTCATCATGTCGGCCATATTAAAATGCTTGGAGCAGTTCAGCCTTTCGTTTCCGGTTCTATCTCCAAAACCATCAACATGCCCAACGAAACCACCGTGGAAGAAGTCAAAGAAGCGTATAAACTGAGCTGGAAACTTGCACTGAAAGCCAATGCCATTTACCGTGACGGTTCTAAGCTTTCTCAGCCACTCAATACCTCCAGCAAAGACAAAAAAAGAAAGAAAGTGGAAGAAATGTCTGAAGTAGAGATCACTAAAAAACCACTCAGACGCCGTTTACCCAATGAACGGCAATCCATCACCCATAAATTCTCGATTGCCGGCCACGAAGGCTACTTTACGGTAGGACTTTACGAAGACGGCACTCCCGGTGAGTTCTTTATTAAAATGAGTAAAGAAGGCTCTACACTGTCCGGCATCATGGACAGCCTGGCACTTTCCATTTCCCTCAATCTTCAATACGGCGTACCACTGGAAGTCCTGATTTCCAAATTCACTCATGCCCGCTTTGAGCCGGCCGGTATGACCATCAACAAAGAAATCCCCATTGCCAAATCTCTAATGGACTACATCGGACGCTGGCTCGCCATTAAATTTCTCCCTAAAGAAGAGGCTAAAAAATATCATAACAGCGAACTAATTGACCGCGCCTACAATGAAGGCACGATGGCCAACCGGACTACCATCACCTTGAGTGCCATGAAACCAAAAGAAGTGACTTATGAGAGTAAATTAATTGAAGTATTGGAAAAAACGAAAGTAAAATCTGTTAAAAAAGCGGTTGCCGTGGGCGCCGAAAGTATTTTTACCACCCCCACCGCTTTCCAAACCGAAGATGCTCCCATGTGCCACAACTGCGGCTCAGTCATGATCCGGAACGGAAGCTGTTACAAATGTCTGGACTGCGGCGAAACGAGCGGATGCAGTTAAAAAATCGGACAAAATAAAATCTTAAAAAGCCTCTTCTGCAGATCCCGGGGAGAGGTTTTTTTATTATGTGATAAAATCAGACAAATAAGACACACGTTATGAGACTTCGAATTCCTTTCATTTATAAACCGAAACCTTTCGTTACCAAAAACGAGATATTTTTTGCCGCGGTTTATTTTGTGCAGGCCGCCGTGGGTATTTCAGCTTTGGCGGAGTTCCTTTTTACCCGCAATGAACTCGGAATGAGTTTTGTGGAACTCGGCATCCTTTCGGCTCTGCCAACCATCAGCTGGAGTATCAAACCGATTTACGGTTTTATTACGGATCTGATTCCAATCAGGGGTTATCGGCGAAGACCTTACCTGCATATAATGCCGCTTATCACGATGTTCAGCTGGCTCTACATCTGGCAGTTCGCGGATTCTTTTATCAGTTTTGCGATTCCACTGATGATTGCCAATATTGGCCTAGGTTTTACTGATGTAATCTGTGACGGCCTGGTCGTTCAGCAATCCGATAAAAAAACAACGGGCCGCTACCAATCCATCTGCTGGGGATCGCTCACGGTCGGAGCGATCATCACCACTTTTCTTTCGGGAATGCTGTTGGGCCGGGAAATTGTCGATATTCGCGATATGTTCCTGATCACCGCCCTGATCCCGCTAATCACCTTCGGCCTTTCCTTTCTGATTAAAGAAAAGAAAATCACCGACAGAAAGGAAATTAAAATTCATAAAGCGATCAGCCCCATATATATAGTAGGTGCTGTCATCGCTTTTGTCGCCACCGCCTATCTTATCTCTCCAAGAATCGGCACTAATATGGCTGCCAACGGAATGTATGTGATTTTGATTTGGTTTGTTTGGTTCGCCCTTTACTTCAGACATCTCATTAATCTGAAAGTCATCGGCAAAAGTATTTTTATTGCCGCTATTTTTACCTTTTTATGGCGTTTCACTCCCAGCTTCGGCGCACCCTGGTCAGATTATTTCATCAATCAGGTTCGGATTGATCAGGAAACTTACCAGTACTTCGGAGTGGTGGCTTATGTCGGCTGGCTCATCGGAGCGATCATCTTTGCCAAATGGCTGGACAAGCTGAATTTAAAAAAAGTTTTGTTTTGGACAATTGTAGCCAACGCTATATTGACTCTCTCACAGCTCGGACTAACTCAATTAGAATTCGCCAACCATATCGGAAATTTTGCCGCAATTAAATATTTAGGTGCTATTATTGCCTCACCCGTTTACCTGATTGGCAAAGGAGCCGATTTCTGGACCCAGATAATGAGCGTGCAGGGAATCATATACCTTGAATTCACTCTGGAATTTTTCCTGGGTGTTTTATATATGATGTCCTTTCTGGCTTTGCTCAAATTCGTGGCCTTGAGCACCCCGAAGAATCTGGAAGGAACGAACTTTGCCGTTTTCGCTTCCATCATGAACTTCGGACTGGTTTTCGGTTCCATCAGCGGAGGGATGATTTATGAAAACATACAGATTGGCATGCTGGGCTTTAACGGCCTGCAGATTACCGTATTACTAGGCAGCATTACCTCCCTGGCCGCCCTGATTGTTTTACCCTGGATCAACGTGAAACACTTGGCTCACGAAGAGCACTTTTAATCTTTCTTTAGCTTCCCGGCTACTGCCTCAAGTGCTCTGAGCGCCTCAATCGGAATCATCCAGACCGTGGTATTAGACTGATCGGAAGAAAGATCGTTGATGGACTGTAAAGTACGCAAATGGAGCGCACCGGGTGCCTGAGAAAGCATCTCGGCGGCCTTTTTCACGTTCACGGCCGCTGCCACCTCCCCTTCGGAATTGATAATGATGGCTTTCTTTTCTCTTTCCGCTTCAGCCGCCTTGGCCATGGTACGTTTCATATCATCGGGAAGGCCGATATCTTTGAGCTCCACTGCTTCCACCAAAATACCCCAGGGATCGCTGGCCTTATCGACGATTACCTTGATATTAGCGGCGATATCGTCGCGATTCTTCAGAAGTTCATCCAGATCCACTTCACCTACCGCATTACGCATGGTCGTCTGAGCCAGCTGAGAAACGGCAAAGTAAAAATTCTCAACTTCAATAATGGACTTCGCCGCATCGGATACCTTGTAATAGATAACCGCGTTGATACGGACCGAAATATTATCCTTGGTAATCGCTTCCTGATCAGGCACATCCACCACTTTGGTACGAAGGTCCACGCGGATCATCCTCTGAAAAACGGGAATAACGATTCTCCAGCCCGGTTTCTTGATACCTGTAAACCTACCAAGGGTGAACATGACACCACGCTGGTACTCATTGACCTGCCTGATAATGACCACCAGAATCACGATAAGAATCGGCAGAAAACCCGTTAAAGCGACAAAAGCTTCCATAATATTGATTGATTAGTTGTAAAAGCACCCCAAGTATAACTATCTTGAAGAATTTTTTCTATGTTATGATAAGCCAAAGAAAAAAATAATGGATTTCAGTCCCATTCCAAAACAAAACGGTCCCGTAGATTTACTTCTGATCAACCCGGACTTTTCCAAAAACGAACTGGGGATGGACAGTCCGCCCGAAAACCATTTAGGGCTGAACCGCATCGCGGGCTATTTGGATAAAAAAGGTTATACCTGCTCCGTCATCGACACGACCGGACGAAAAAGCGGCACCACCGGACCGGAAGAACTGGGTGACTGGCTCAAAAAAAACGCCCAGCAGTACCATACAATCGGCTTCCATAGTAATTCCTGGAACATCAATCACATTTTAAGGGCACTCGAAAGAGCGAAGAAAGAATTGAAAGACAAAAAACTGCTTTTTGGCGGCCCCCTGGCCAACTCAGAACCTAAAAAGATGCTGGAACTGCTGATCAAAAACGGCCTTCAGCGCATCGGCGTGGTACAGGGTCTCGGTGAAAAGATCACCGATGAGATTTTGCAGAAGGAAAAACTCACCGATGTAAACAGTCTCTGGGCTTTTGATGCCGGTCACCGGAAAGACGGTGAAAAAGTCGCCCTCACTCAGGAAGAATATGAAACCACCCCTTTCTTGAATCTCAAATATAACACCTTTTATCAGCAGTACTATAAGCCAGTCCTCGAAGCCGGCGAACTTGGAAAATACAGCATGGAGATTATCTTCGTTTCGCAGGGGCTGGACGTAAATCGTGGCTGCCCGTTTAATTGTACTTACTGCAGTGTGCCTCAGTATGAACGACGCCTCATCACATACTCTCCCAAAAGAGTTGTGGATGAACTGGAGCATCTGGCCAAGGAAGCAGGTTTTTTTATGTTCACCTTCACCAACTCGAACATCATGTTTTACGATGAGCGCTGGATTACCGAATTTTGCCGCGAAGTCATCGGACGGGGCATGAACCATTACCTGAACTGGACCGCCTACCACCACCCGATTACTTTGGCCCAGCTTCCGGTTTCAGTTTATCACCTGATGCGCAAAGCCGGCAGTGACACGATTGTTATCGGCGTACAGAGCTTTGAGGAAAAAATCCTCAAAACCTTCCTGCGGCCACTCAA